>NZ_JACHHV010000017.1 GCF_014202895.1 Lactovum miscens | reverse complement strand
TGAGACTTGGATGAATTGTTATCCAAGAAAAATGTTCAAGTATCAGACACCATTTCAGATGTATCGGGGTGGCTAAATTAAATTTGCAATTTGCCTACTTTTCTATTTTTACAATTTTGAATTTATTATTACGAATTGTGCTAAATCACTTAAGCTCAGGAAATAATCATTAACCATTCACAACCGTGAACCGCGTTTTTAAATGTTCAGGCTGTTTAATTTCTTTTAGAATAGCTTTAGCCATGGTCCCCGAAGTGGTTTCGGATTTACCCTCAGAATCCTTTAAAAGGAAATCAGTTCCATAAAGTATTTCATCGGATGACTTACCCGAAACAAAAGTGACACCAGGAGAGATCCCAGTCCAATTTACATTTTTAACATTTTGTAGAAATTCAAGTTCGTAGAGCTGATTTTCAGGTATGGTTCTCCAAGCCGCAGTTGAGGAGTCTTTCTGGATATCCTCGAATAGAAGATGTTGATCATCACCATTACCAGTATATAAACTTCCAGCGCCTAGTATAAAAATTAGACGGGGTTCACTTGTGTTTCTTAAAAGACTTACAAGCTTAGAAGCCAAATCAATGTGTAGATAAGCCTTATCAGGGCTCGTCGCAAAAGCATTTACAATGATATCAAAATTTTGAATATCAATTCTGGTTAAATCGAAAGCATCTTTTTCTAAAATGTTAATGTTATTGCCTAATAATTTATAAGCTTTGTCGGAGTTTCTTACAATTGCAGTAACGTCAAATTGTTCTTCTTGAGCAGCTTTAAAAATCGCAGACCCAGCCATCCCAGTAGCACCTATTATTCCAATTTTCATAAGTTATGACCTCTTAATTCAAATTTATCTGATTCTGACTCAAAAAGAATGTTTACATTTGTCATTTATCAGGTTTCTCAAATTATAGCACAATATCGAAAGCGGATATTGGAAAAAGCAAGCACCATAGAATGAGAAAGGTTTTATGACATTAGAAAAAAACTTGCCACTGATCCACTTTGTCTGCATTTAAAGATGCGAAAGGCATTCTT
Source organism: Lactovum miscens (assembly GCF_014202895.1). Classification (GTDB taxonomy): domain Bacteria; phylum Bacillota; class Bacilli; order Lactobacillales; family Streptococcaceae; genus Lactovum; species Lactovum miscens. Next base: position 36,350 of record NZ_JACHHV010000017.1, on the reverse strand, counting down.
TAAATATTTAATAACTCAACTGATTGATATTGATGTATTTTAGATTATAACAAAGTGGTTAGAGAAAATTTTGATGGAGGAGATATCTTGCAAATCCGATGAAGCAATTTCATGAGAGACAAAAAGTTGGGTGCGCAGAATTATAAAAAAATATAAGTTATAAGAAAGTAGTATGCAAAATTTTATTAATTGATAACTTATCACTATAGGAAGAAATTGATGTAAACGCCAAAACAGTGTTTACTTATTATCAAAGAGTTTATAAAGATTATTGTTCGTTTACGTTTGTAAACAAAATAGTTTATTTTCTTAAAATTAGGTGTTATAATGATTTCATAATAAAGATAAGTTATTAAGTAGTTCTTGATTTTGTTGCTGGTAATAAGGTGAATCACTTAATCTGACTATTTTACTTATACCTTTATTGAATTTTAAATAAAATAATTTAATTAATAAGGAAAAGGTGATTTCATGGTAAGTGTAACTATTTTTGGAAAAGGAAACATGGGGCAAGCAATAGGTGGAAATTTTGAGCAGGCCGGAAATAAGGTAAACTATATTCAGTCTGATTCAGAGAAGACCGAATTGGGTGATTTGATAGTTCTCGCTGTGCCTTATTCAGCAGTGTCGAAGATTATTGGAGCTTATAAAGAAGAGTTGTCTGGAAAAGTTGTTGTGGATATCACTAATCCAGTTAACTTTGATACATTTGATGGCTTAGTTGTACCCGCTGATAGTTCTGCAGCAGCTATTATTTCGAGCGAATTACCTAATTCATTAGTTTTAAAAGCTTTTAATACAAACTTTGCGAATACATTAGCAACCAAAAAAGTAGCAAATGAACATCAGACAACAGTTTTATTTGCAAGTGATAGTAATGAGGCTAAAGAAAAATTTGTGGCTGCACTTAATGGGAGTGGCTTAAATCTTTTAGATGCTGGTTCATTGAAGAGAGCTCGCGAGCTTGAAGCAATGGGATTCCTTCAAATTGCTTTAGCTGGTTCTGAAAAAATCTCTTGGGTCGGCGGATTTGGAATTTTTGGGTAAGTGAAGATTTAAAAAAATAAGAAGCAAATAATAAGTACTCTATAATAAATCGTATTGAAAGAAAAAATCAATATGATTTTTTCGTGAACTGTCAAGTTAAGGTTTCAAAAATCAAGGTATTGAAAACCTTATGTGGTATTTTTTATTTCAAGGTTAAGGAAATCAGAATAGTTTGGCTTTATTATAAAATGAAATATTTTGATTAAACTGGGAGTTTTCCGGCAATAAAAGTCACAAAAGTTACTACTAGTGCATAAGATCTTATTCTAACAATAAAGGTTGAGTGTTGTTGGTTCCTCCGTCCAAATACTTGTTGGTTTGATGTTTTCTACATAAATCACAATAAGTTGAATTTTCTAGTAAAATAAAATCTGATTTGATTACAAGATATGGCTGGCCGTAAAGAGTCTTGCCATTTCTACAAGTTTTTATGAAAAGCTGAGGGGTGAGTTTCATCATATTCCCGTTCAATAGAAGAAACAAAGTCTAGCATAATTTGGTGACGCTGAGAGCCAAGTCTTTGACCTTCTGCAGTATTTAGTAAGTCTTTTAACAAGAATAACTTTTCATAAAAGTGATTAATTGTAGTATTTTTTTCCTGACCGTGATAGTCGGATTTGGAAAGATATTTTTGTACTTGTATATCTGGATTGTAAAACTCACGTCCTCGTGACCAACCATATTCGAGGGTGCGAACAATTCCCCAGGCTCCCATAGCGTCAAGACGATCGGCGTCTTGAACAATTTTTCCATTAATATCAAGAATGAATTTTTGTTCCAAGTTAGAGGAAAAACTCATATGGTCGATAATCTCAAAAGTTTTTTCAATGAATACCTCATTCGTAAGAGTGAGTAAAAAAGCCTTAACATTTGCTTTTTGGGCTGGAACATCCGTGGTTAGTTTTTCATCATACGTATCATGCAAATAACAGGAGACAAGGACTAACTCGTCATCAGCTGATGTTTCAGCAATAAGTATTTTTTTTGCTAAGGCAACAACACGCTCAATATGATCAAAGGCATGCCCATTGTTATTAACAGAATGAATTTCTCGTGCAAAGTTTGCAATTTTATCTAGGTCAATCATCTTTCCGATTCCAATCATTTTACTTAACTTCTCATTTTAATTATAGCCTATATCTTTTTTAAATTCATCAGAATTAAAAAATAAAGAAGCCTTAAAGGACTTCTTTATTCAAATTTATTTAAAATAATTAATTCCCATAGCAGATTTTACTTCGTCTAACGTTTGGGAAGCTTTGGCTTCTGCTTTTTCGGAACCTTTTTTCAGTACTTCGTAAACATAATCCATATTTTTGGCGAGTTCAAGCCGTCGCTCGCGAATTGGTCGGAGCTCGCGGTCAAGAATTTCAAGCAGGAACTTCTTTGTCTTAACATCTCCAAGTCCCCCTATCTGATAGTGCTCCTTCATTTTTGCAATTTGGGCTTGATCTTCCGTTTGACCGAAGACATCCATGTAGTGAAATACCATGTTACCTTCAATGTGACCAGGGTCAGCCACGTTGACGTGGGTCGGGTCGGTATACATGCTCATCACTTTTTTCTTCAAGGTGTCTGCATCGTCAGCTAGGTAAATACCATTGTTGAGTGATTTTGACATTTTAGCATTGCCGTCAAGACCGGGAAGACGACCTTCCGTTTCATTTTCAGGATAAATCCCAGATGGTTCAACAAGAACTTCGCAATTATAGGTATGATTAAAGGAACGAACAATTTCACGTGTTTGTTCAATCATTGGGGCTTGATCATTACCAACAGGAACATGTGTTGCTTTGAAGGCAGTAATATCAGCAGCTTGAGAAATTGGATACATGGCAAAACCAGAGGGAACACCTTCACCAAAGTTCTTCTGTTCAATTTCTGTCTTTACAGTTGGATTACGTAAAACGCGGCTAAGACTGACCAAATTCATATAGTACATGGTGAGTTCAGCCAACTCTGGTATCTGGCTTTGTAAAAAGATGGTTGTCTTTGCAGGATCCAGCCCAGCGGCTAAGTAGTCAAGCCCAACATTACCTATAGATTCAATAATTTTTTCAGGTTCTTTGGCATGATCAGTCAGGGCTTGCATATCAGCCATCATAACGAAAGTATCATAGATTCCTTCATTTTGCATAGCTACGCGGCGACGAAGGGAGCCAACATAGTGACCGATATGGAGTTTTCCGGTTGGACGATCTCCAGTGAGAATAATTGGTTTAGACATTCTATTTTCCTTAAAATTTATAAAATAAAAACCCATGGCAACTAATTGCCAACGGGCGCTTAAGCGCGGTACCACCGTGATTTATATCTTTTGAGATTTTTGCTTACAAATTCTTAAAAAATTTCAGACCCAATTTCACTTTCCGAAAACGTTGGTTCGCACAACCACCAACTTTCTATAGATTCAGGCAAAAGCTACTTTTCTGATAGTGAAATTCTAACCCCTTTTGATAATTTTGTCAAATTGAAGGCTGGATTAGCTAATAGGAGTAGTGCTTACACGAAATTGTTTGAGAGATCAAGTGGTTAAAAAAGATGTGTTCAAGAAGGGAGTAATAATTTGAAATAATTGCTTCGAGAGTTTTTAGGACCAAGTCCTTTATGGATAAAAGAGCTAAACGAAGTTGATTACATTCAGGTATAAATTTAATGTGCCAACCATTTTCTGAATCTTTAAAACGAGAGTTAGAAAAATGTAAACCTGCTGACCTTAGTAGAAGGGAACTCAATTACTTCTATATAGCTGTATGTTAGTTGACCATTTAAAGTAAGCTCAATGATGCTAAAATTTTAATTCCCTAGAATATATAAATAATATGATATTATTAACACAGCACTATAATAGAATCCTAGGAATTTAAAATGAAGAAAAAAGAACTTCGCGTAGAAATTCGTAAAGAACTAAAGCGTATTATTTCAAAAGATCACGATCTTCAAAAACTTAGAAAGTTATTTCATGAGGAACTTCCGGCCCCACTTTTTGATGTTTACCAAAAGTTAAGTAAGACAGATTTGACTGTTCTGTATGCTAACAAGGGAGAAAATTTCCGCGCAAAAGACATAGTTGAACGAATTGACGTTACACAAAGTGCAATTTCAAAATCCATTGCACGATTAGAAAAATATGGATTGGTAATAAAAATCCCTCATCCAAGCAATAAAAAAGAATTTTTTATTCAAAATACGCTTGATGGGGAAACAATTGCTCAAGTTAGAGAATTATATAATAGTGAGCAAAGCCACAGATTTAAAAAGGTATCGGATCAGTTTTCAGAGTCAGATCTAAAAACTGTCTTTCGCTTCCTTGCGCAACTTAATGGGGAGTTTGCTGAATGAAGAATGATAAACTAATGTCCCCGTTTGCAGTATTCTTGCTTGGAATTAACTCAATCATCGGGTCTGGTATTTTCCTTCTCGCTGGGAAAATCTATAAAGATGCAGGTACTCTATCTTTATTAGCAATAATATTAGCAAGTTTGTCGATTTTAGTCATATCATTTTCATATGCAAATATGGCAAGAATTTACCCGGAAAATGGGGGTGCTTTCGTCTATGCCAAGGATACGTTTGGACTTTTTGCAGGTTATATCGTTGGCATGGGAGTCTGGATTCAAAGCACTGTAACTTTGGCAGCAGAAGTGGCTGCTCTAATGACGGCTGGCCAGATGTTGGATAATAAGCTCCCAGTTAAAGAATTGGGACTAGGGCTCATTCTTGCATTAGGATTAGTTTCTTATTTTGGGTCTGGTATAATTTCGAAGCTAGATAACCTGACATCAATTGTAAAGATAGCTATCGTCCTCTTGTTTGTTTTTGGAACTATCTGGTTTACGCATAAGGTCAATTTTTCGAATGTTGCATTTACGGGAGGAATTAACGGGTTTCTAGCAGCTTATGGCGCAGTTTTCTTCTTTTTCCCTGGTTTTGCCTTTTTACCAGTTAATGCTGAGAAAATGAGGAATCCAAGACGAACCTTGCCAATAATGCTTGTGGCTGTTATTTTGACTTGTATGGGGGTTTATGTGGCAATTCATGCAATTACCATTGGAGTACTTGGTTCAACATTGCCTAACTATGCAGTTCCTGCAGCGATTGCCTTTGAAAAATTGTTTGGCAATCTTGGTCTTCCAGTTATTATTGTGGGAATATGTATCTCAATTTTGGGAGTTATCATTACGGCAACCTTCAATGCCCCAGTTATTTTGGCAAGCTTAGCAAAGGATCATGAAGATGTGCCCAGCATTGTTGCTCAGGAGAACAAATTTGGCGCGGCAACTCTGGCGATACTTCTTACGATTTTCACTGCAGCAATTCTATTTTCAATTGGAAATTTCGTGTTTCTAAGTGGATTGACTGTATTTATGAGTTTCGTGCAATATCTTTCTACGGGAATTTCAAACATAAAGGAAAAATTTTTTAAAGTTGGTTTAGCAACGATCCTGCTCTCGATTATATTATTGTTTAGTTTCAATCTTCAAGTGCTTGAATTTGGTTTTGGAATCTTAATCATACTTTCATTTATTTATTTTGTAATTAAATTATTACAAGCTATCTAGTCTAATTTCTCAAAATGCTATAATCATGCTATGTCTGATATTTTACAAATTACGATCATATTAATTGCTTCTCTAATTGCTACGATCTGCTCAAAAAGACTAAAAATTCCAGCAGTTGTGGGTCAAATGTTGGTTGGCATTATCTTGTCTCCTTCTGTTTTGAACTGGATACATGGCGGTCAGACGATTGAGGTTTTATCCGAAATTGGTGTAATCTTGTTAATGTTTTTAGCAGGTATTGAAAGTGATCTTTCATTATTAAAGAAAAATTTTAAATTTTCAATGCTTGTAGCGATAGCTGGAGTAATTGGGCCACTTATTGTTTTTTGGTTAGTTGCCCAAATTTTGAATTATACTCTAACGACGAGTTTCTTTTATGGAATAGTTTTTGCGGCTACTTCAGTTTCAATTACAGTGGAAGTTCTGCAAGAATATGGTAAACTTTCGACCAAGGCTGGTTCTATAATTCTTGGTGCAGCGGTGGTGGATGACATTCTCGCTATATTTTTACTTTCAATCTTTTCATCAACTCAGGAAGGTAATGCCAATCTTATTGTTAAATTTGGTTTAGAAATTCTTTTCTTTCTATTTCTTTTTCTATTCCACAGAATACTTCCCAGATTATGGAAATTTGTTGAAATGATTCCTGTTTATGCTAAACACACAACAGTTGCTTTAATTTTGTGCTTAAGTTTGAGCTTGCTAGCGACTGCTGTTGGTATGTCAGCTGTCATTGGTGCCTTCTTCGTTGGGCTTGCTGTTAGCCAAACTGAGCTATCGCATAAAATTGAAGAATATACATCAGTGATTGGTTATGTTGTATTTATTCCAGTCTTCTTTGTTTCAATAGCGACTTCTGTCCGGTTGGATAGCGTTTTAAAGAACCCTATGATCATTTTACTTTTTGTAATTTTGGGGGTGTTGACAAAATTTCTTCCGGTTTATCTTACGAGTCGAGCTTTAAAATTAAACCATCAGGATAGTTTATTGATTGGGACAGGCATGATATCTAGGGGAGAAATGGCATTGATAGTGGCACAAATTGGGCTTGCAGCGTCAATTATTAGTCATGACTTATATTCCGAGTTGGTTATCGTTATAATTCTGGTTACCCTACTTGCTCCTTTCTTTATGAAGTTAGCTATAAAGAGCAAAGCAAAAGATAGGCACTAGAAAATTTTATTAATCATCAAGATGGTATACTAAGCACTTCTCAAAATAATACAGCTGGCTGAGTGTTGATATTTAGTGTTCATTTTAATTAAAAAATGCATGCTAATAGCTCTTGTTATGCTTACTTCTCGTCCTGTCAATAAAAAAATCAAAAGTGGCTTGAAAATAAAAGTAACCACTTGACTTATGTCAAGTGGTTTTTAGCTAAAATATTGTATTTTACTGTATTTCCTCGATAGGAAGGTTCATTCCTTTCCATCCTTCTAAGGCACAAGCAAGCTCATAGGCTTTGAAGCCTTCTGATAGAAGAATGAGCAATGCCTCTTTACCTAAAGTGGTACCCGCAGTCCAGTCATAAACAACATAAATTTTTTCTTTATCAAATTCTTTGATGTGATTTTTTAAGTCTTTTGCCGGTATGGCAAATGCTCCCTTTATTTGGTCTTTCTTAATTTGAGCTGGTGCGTTTCTAACATCAAGCACGACATATTTTGAATCTTCTTTATCAAGATCCGCCAAAACGACTGTGTGGTTAATATATAAGCTAAGATAAGTTTTTAATAAATCTATTTTTTCTGTTTCCATGATTTATTCCATTTCTTTCTGTAATTTTAAAGTTCCTTGGTTAATTGCTTTTAATAAGTGCTTGAGGTTTTCAAGGTCTTTTAAGTCTAACTGACTAAAAATTGTTTTAACTGCTTCAAAATTGTGTGGCATAAAGGCTTTTAATGTTTCATTACCTTTATTTGTAATCTTAAAATAAGCTGATCTTTTATCGCTAGAAGAGGTAATTTTTTCTACCAAATCAATTTGTTCCATAGCTTTTAAAAGTTTACTTACTGTAGGCCTAGAAGCGCCTAGCTTTAGAGAGATATCTGATGGGAGCAGCATATTTTCTGGAGATCTTTTCAAAAACATTAATATAATAAATCTAGACTCTGTTAAGTTAAATTGACTTAATAAAGCATCATATTGTTTTTGCATCTCTCGATAGGTCCACTGAAAATTCAAAAAGTTCAATACTAAATTTTCATCAATTTCATGGTACTCTTCAGCAGTAGCTTTTATACGCTCGCTATCTGGCCTATCTATAAATTTAAAATTTTCCAAAACACCTCCTTATTTAATTTGCTAGCTAACTATATTATATACTTCCATAATCTTTTATCAAGAAATAAGCTTTAGCATATTTTTCCATAATATTCTGGCTGTTTTTGCAACATTTTATTGCAATAATCCTTAATAGGATTCAGATCAGATAGATTATTTGATAAGCTTGAATAACAAAATAGAGCTATGAAGAGAAAAGGGCAAAAGAGTACTTTATATCCAAAAACAAGTACTAGAGTATATCTTTTAATGTCTATTTTTACTATTAAAAACAAAAAAATAGTAAGCTATACTCATGCTATGTTAGAATTAGACTATGAATAAAACGGATTGGTCACAAAGTTTACGTCATCGTTTACCCAAGGAATATTTTACTAGAATGTTGGCTTTTATCAACGATGCCTATCTAAATGGACAAACTTTTCCTGCAGAGGATAAAATTTTTAAAGCAATTGAATTAACTGCCTTGGCTGATACTAAAGTGGTGATCGTTGGCCAAGATCCATATCCGCAGCCTGGGAAGGCACAGGGCCTGGCGTTTTCTTATCCAGAGACATTTAAAGTTACAAGGCCTGACTCTATTGTTAATATAAAAAAAGAATTGGCCGAGGAGGGGATTAATAAAACAACTTCAGATTTGACCGGCTGGGCAGAACAAGGTGTTTTATTACTGAATGCTGTACTAACAGTTCCTGCCTTCTCGTCTAATGCTCATTCTGGAAAAATTTGGGAACCTCTGACTGATGAGCTTATTAAGATTGCGGCAGATGATGAACGGCCAAAAGTTTTTATTCTCTGGGGAGGGTTTGCTCGAAAAAAAGCTAGTTTGATTGACTCGGGTAAGCATTTAATTTTACAATCAGCGCACCCCTCGCCCTTGTCAGCTAGTCGTGGATTTTTTGGTTCAGGTGTTTTCAGCAGAGCTAATGATTTTTTAATTAAAAGTGGTCAAAGTCCGATTGATTGGAGCAAGTAAAATTCTAGATCAAAAAACTCAGCTCTAAAGATGTAATCTTTATTTAATCAAACAACTGTCCATTCTATTAAATGGTCAGTCATCACAAAATCCGATTTCCCAAGTTGTGCTTCTTTCAAATGTAAATAGGGTAAGGTTGGTTCCTTCTTTGGTTGAGAAGCTAGTGATTTAACTTTGGTGGACTTAGTTCCAAGGGGCTCAAACTATGAAAGGAAATTCTAGCCATTCGGAATTCACTTTTAGAAGATTGGCATAAATTTAAAGAGATTAATTAGTATATAAATGCTAAGTGTGCTCTTTGTAAATTGGCATAAGCACAATGAGGCTCTGAATCATGCTTAAATAGAATAAAAGGAGTTAAGTTAAAATGAGGAAACTTGTATTATTTTTGCATTCATCGCTTGATGGTATTGTTGAAGGACCAAATGGAGCCATGGATATTGGTTATGTAGCTTATGATAATGACTTGGAAAAGGAAACAAAGCATATTTTGTCAACGGTTGATACAGTGATTTGGGGGCGTGGAACTTATGAGGGCATGTATAGCTACTGGCCAACGATTCGTACAAATCCTGAGTCGACAGATTACGAAAAAAATCATCTTGAGTGGATTGAAAATGTTGAGAAGGTTGTCTTTTCAAGAACTTTAGATCAAGTCAATTGGAAAAATAGCCACTTAGTCAAAGAAGATTTATCTGGGGAAATCAGAAGAATGAAAGAACTGCCTGGACAAGACATGTTGATTCTGGGAAGCCCACGTCTGGCGCATGAGCTGATGAAGTATAACTTGATTGATGAATATAAACTAACAATTTCTCCTGTGATTGTGGGACAAGGCTTGAAATTGTTTAAAAATTTTGAGCACCAAGAGAATTTGAAATTAGTTCGAAGTAAGGTTTTAGCCTCAGGCGCTTTAAGCTTAGATTATAAAGTAATCCGCGATTAGGAGATTTAATATGAAAAAAATATACTTTTTATGTACAGGGAACTCATGCCGCAGCCAAATGGCTGAAGGCTATGGTCATGAATTTTTGGAAGGCTGGGAGGTTCGTTCTGCTGGAGTTGAAACCCATGGATTGAATTCTAAAGCAGTACAAGTGATGGCTGAAGATGGGCTTGATATATCAAAATATAAATCAACTCTAATTGATCTTGACTATTTTAACGCGGCAGATTTAATTGTAACTTTATGTGGAGATGCACGTGATAAATGCCCAATGATTCCATTAGGGCATGCTCAACAACATTGGGATTTACCAGATCCAGCTAGGGCGATAGGGACTAAAGAAGAAATTATGGAAGAATTTCGCCGGGTACGCGATGACATAAAGCAACGTGTACAACGTCTGAAAGATATAGAAAGCGTATAAGGAAATGTATCAATTTTACTGGTATTCTAAGTGCTCAACCTGTCAAAAAGCCAAAAAGCAATTGGAATTAAAGAATATTAGTTATGAGACCTGTGATCTCATTCAAAACACTCCTTCAGCGGATCAATTCGAAAAATGGATGAAGCAGGGAGATTTTGAAATGAAGAAATTCTTCAATACAAGTGGAATTAAATATCGAGAGCTTGGTTTGAAGGATAGGGTTCCAAATTTTACAATAAAAGAAGCGGCTAAAATGTTAGCTTCGGATGGCATGTTGGTTAAGCGACCATTGGTCTTGAAAGAAGATCATGTTGTGCAAATCGGGTATAACAAAGAAAAATATGAAGATTTGTGATTTAAGCCAATTAAATAAGGAGAACAAAATGACAAAGAAAACAGCGTTTATTACAGGTGCAACCAGCGGAATTGGTCAAGCAACTGCTCGACTTTTTGCGGATCACGGGATTGATCTTGTTATTACTGGTCGTAGACAAGAACGATTAAATGCAATGAAAGAAGAACTTTCCACTAAAGTAAAGGTGGAAACTCTGAATTTTGATGTACGTGATCGTGCAGCTGTTTTTGCAGCTATTACCGGCTTGTCAGAAGATTGGAAATCAGCCATCAATATCTTGGTAAATAATGCAGGAAATGCACATGGTTTAGCGAGCTTCCAAGATGCGGATTTGGATGATTTTGACGCTATGATAGATATCAATGTTAAAGGACTTCTCTATGTGTCAAAGGCGGTTTTACCGTTTTTGATGAAAAACAAGCAAGCCCATATTGTAAACATTGCTTCAATTGCGGGTAAACAAGTATACCCAAATGGAAACATTTATAATGCATCAAAATTCGCAGTAGATGCAATTTCTCAAGCCATGCGTATTGATTTGTTGAATGAAGGCGTTAAAGTTACCAATATTGCACCTGGTTTAGTTGAAACTGAATTTTCTTTGGTACGTTTCAAAGGTAATGAAGAAAAGGCAAATGCGACCTATGATGGACTTGAGCCATTGGTTGCAGAGGATATTGCTGATAGCATTTACTATTCAATTAGCCAACCAGATCATGTTCAAATCGCTGATCTACTGATTTTACCGAAGGCACAAGCTTCGGCCAGAGATTACAAACGTAACTAATCAGTTGACCGATAGATCAAAAAGTGATAGAGTCATGAGTATCGGTTATTTCAGGGTTAATGATTTTAAATTTTTGCGAATCCACAAAAATGAAAACTTCGACAGATGAAATGTCGAAGTTTTTAATTAGAACTGCAAATAGTATTTATTGTGGCCTAATGCAAAGCTTTGAGATTAATCATTTTACCAATTGATAAAATATTATTACTATGAAAAAAAGGAGAGGTTATTTAATGGCTACGCCCAATACAAACATGCTAGAAGGTCCGCTTTTCAAACGAATGTTAGTATTTTCTTTACCAATAATGGGAATGTACATCTTGCAACTCCTCTTTAATACAACTGATATGGTGATGGTCGGTAGGTTTTCTGGTAGTAATGCATTAGCTGCTGTTGGAGCAACAGGTTCACTCATCAATTTAATTATTGGTCTTTTTATGGGCTTATCGGTCGGTATTACTGTAACTGTTGCTCAGGACATGGGAGCTCGCAAGTATAAAGATGTAAGTGAGACAGTTCACACTTCAATGGTAATTGGTGCTCTTGCAGGGATTGCTGTCATGATAATGGGAATAGCTATTTGTCGTCCTATTCTTGTTGCAATGGGGACACCACAAAATGTAATAGGTTTGTCAGAGACTTATATGACAATTTATTTTATTGCTATGCCTGCAACTATGATTTACAATTTTATTGCAGGTATTTTGCGGGCAATTGGAGATAGTTCGACAGCCATGTATTTTCTATTGATTGCTGGTGTGATTCATCTTATTTTCAATTTTATTTTTGTGATTGGCTTTCATATGAGTGTGGCTGGTGTTGCGATTGCAACAGTTATTTCAGAATATATTGCAGCTTATCTATTTATTCATAAACTTTTGGTAGCTCATGATATGATCCGGCTTCATTTAAAAAAATTAAGAATTCACAAGGATAAAATGATGGAAATAATAAAAATTGGGTTACCTGCTGGTATGCAGAGTTTCCTCTTTTCATTTTCAAATGTCCTTATTCAATCGGCAGTGAATTCTTTTGGAGCAACAATGATGGCTGCTAGTGCCGCTTCGAGTAATGTTGAAAATTATATTGGGACACCAATGACTGCTTACTACAATACAGCAATTGCATTTACTGGGCAAAATTTTGGAGCTAAAAAGTTTGACAGAATTGATAGAATTGCCAAGATTTGCCTTCTTTTTATTTTTGCTACTTGGATATTACTGGGTGGTTTTACTCTCTTATTTGATAAGCAAATTATTGGGATTTTTTCAACAGACAATGCAGTCATTAAGTTGGGTGTGCTACGCTTAACAGTAATTATAATTGCGTATTTCACAAATGGTGTCATGAATGTCTTCCCAGGCTTAACTCGAGCGATGGGCTATTCAGTTTCACCAATGCTTGCAACGCTTATTGGCGCTTGTCTTTTTAGAATTGTCTGGCTCCTTACAATTTTTACCACAGTGCACACTGAACTTATTTTGTTCATTTGTTATCCGATTACATGGGGCTTAGCAGGAATTTTTCAGTTAATGATCTTTTTCTATGCTAGAAAAAAGATTAGAAATAATCAGAGAGAATGGGTAAAAACAAAGCTTAAGACTGTGTCGTAAAATAAAAGCTTGGTCTATCTCCTTGACCCGCTCACAAAAACATGTTAAGATGAGTCCAATTTATTTATACCCTGGATATGGCAGGGCGTTTCTACCTCACACCAAAGTAATGTGGGACAATAAAGGTGCTTTTTACTGACCTTTTATTTTGTAAGCAACGCCTGCTAAATTTGACGGGATTTTTTATACAATGAAATAGAAGAAAGAGGTAAATTTTGGACAAATTCCCTATATCAGATCTTGCTGAGCTTCACATGCACATCTCATCATCAGTTACACCGGAGATACTTTGGGACTTGGCACATGAGCAAGGAATGAAGTTACCTGCCCGTGATTACTTTGAATTTTCGAAACTAGTTACGATTAATGGACAAGTGGGTTATGAAGACTATTTAAAGATGTATGATATGCTTGAAGAAATCCAATCAACACCAGAGTCAATGTTTCACTTAGCGGAGTCCGTACCGACACACCTTTACCAACATGATCAAATTGATTTGGTCGAAATTCGTATGAATCCGATGCTTCGTTCACGTGGTGGGAAAATCGACCTCGATCACATTATAGTCTACACTTTGCAAGGGTTGGAACGCGCTTCCCTTAAGTTTCCAAAGCTTCGGACTGGCTTGATTCTCTCAATGGATCGTCGCTTTAGTAAGGAAATTAATACAATCATAGTAAAAAAAGCCATTAAATATAAAGATCGTGGCGTTGTTGGGATTGATTTAGCTGGACCAATAGACCCAAACTTCTCAATTGATGACATAACTGGTTTAGCAAATCGTATTCATGCTGAAGGGCTTGGCTTAACTATACATACGGGTGAAGCGACTAAGGCTGACGAAATGTGGGAAGTTGTTCAAAAACTTCGTCCTGATCGTATTGGACATGGTGTGGCAGCGGTACATGACGAAGACCTCATGAAGTTCTTGGTTGATCACAACATTATTCTAGAAACCTGCCCATCTTCAAACTTGCAGACATTGGCTGTAAAAGATCTTGAAGAGATGAAGTTCAACTATCGGACTTTGGTAGAGCATGGCGTACCTTTTACAATTAATACAGATGGTCCAATCTTGCAAAATACGACTCTGCCAAAAGAGTACCAATTGTTGCTTGATAATGAAATTTTGACTTTGGAAGAATTAAAAGCTGCCAACGCTCGCTCTCATGCAGCGACCTTCATTAAATAATAAAGTTGACTCTGGTTTAATAATCTGAGTTTTTTTATATTGAATTCCAAAGGATGAAACTAAAAATTGGAATGTATTAAAAATTCTGCGGAAATACTGAGTGCTATAATAAAACCATGAAAAAGCATATCTATCTAATGCGTCATGGTCAGACCGTTTTTAATCTTCAACATCGAATTCAAGGCTGGACGGACTCGCCTTTAACTGGTCTAGGTCGTTACCAAGCACGTGAAGCTGGCGAGTTTATGTTGACTTATCCCTTGAAGTTTGATCATTTTTACTCTTCTCCTTTGTCGCGAGCTTCAGATACGCTTGAGCTAGTGTTCCCTGGAGAAGATTATATCAAATTAGATGGCCTAAAAGAAGGTAACTTTGGCCTGCTCGACGGTCAGTCTGATGGACTTGACCCAGAGAAACGGTCTGAATGGATTTCAAAATTGAAGGATCCTTTGCGAGAAAAAGTCGCCACACGTATTTCTAAAACTTTGATTGAATTAATGGAAAGAGAAGATCATTATGAAGTTTTGTGTGCAACACATGGTGCTGCTTCACTTTATTTCACAAACGATATTGCAAAACAAGGAAAGTTTGATAGCTTTCAGGATATTCATAATCTAGATATTTTAATGTTTTCCTACGATTCAGAAGATAAAAGTTTTACGTTTATTGAACAAATTCACACTATTCAATGATGTTTACAGTAAAATTTAATCTAAGTTATGTAAGATATACCTCATACGTTGAGGGATAAGTGCTTTAGAATAAGTTTTTAGGCAAGAAAAAGAAAAATCAGCCTAGAGCTGATTTTTTTATAATATTTTAGTTGAATTTAGTTCAGACTCGCATCAAGCGTTATGTTAACACCGGCCAAAGCTCTAGAAACTGGACAAGTTGCTTTAACTTCCTGGGCGATTTCTTGGAATACATCATCTGTTAAACCTTCGATTTCACTATGATTAATGAGATGAATAGAAGTGATTGCAGGGCCTTCGGCTGTTATTTCGAAAGTGACTGCCGCTTCAGTGTCAATTGATTTAGCAACTAGTTTTTTTGCATCAAGAACAGAACTAAAAGCCATCGAGAAGCAGGCTGCATGAGCTGCACCAATTAATTCTTCGGGAGTTGTAATATGAGCTTGACTGTCTAAACGAGCTTTGAAGTTATAAGGCGCTTCAGTGAAAAGTTGTGAAGATTCAGCGCTGATTGTACCAAAACCATTTTCGATACTATCTTCCCAATGTGCAGAAGCTTTTGAAATATTTGACATATCCGTAATTTCCTTTCAATTTGTAAGTGTTTTTCTACAATTTCAGTATAGAGCTTTATGCCTTTATTCTCAAATTTTCCGCTTGTGAATTAATTGGAAAGAAGATATAACCTCAATAAAACGAATAGAAGATGATAGCTGAATGCTTTGAAAATTTTTTGATTTTCTTTTGATATAATTAGGGAAAATCTGGAGGTTGTCCATGACGAATTTTATTCGAGTCGTAGGTGATAATGAAAATAATCTGAAAGATGTCACGGTTGATATTCCCAAACATAAAATCACAATTTTTACAGGTGTTTCTGGCTCTGGAAAGTCATCTTTGATCTTTGATACATTAGCGAACGAGTCACAACGACTTTTGAATGAGACTTATCCAAGTTTCGTGAGACAATTTATGCCTAAATATGAGCGCCCAAAGGTTGAGGCAATTGAAAACCTTCCCGCGTCAATTGTGATTGATCAGAAACAATTGGGAGGAAATGCACGAAGTACTTTGGCGACAATCACGGATATTGCACCAATTATGCGGGCACTTTTTGCGAGAGCTGGGAAACCTCATATTGGAGCAGTAGATCATTTTTCATTCAATATGCCAGCAGGCATGTGTCGAGAATGTCAAGGAATTGGCAGAAAGTTGACTTTACGACTGGAAAAAATGATTGATCCAAATCTTTCTCTCAATGACGGTGCGGTTCTTTTCAAACCTTACCAGAAATTGGAAGAAGTTTACGTAGGTGCAGGTGTGCTTGACGGAGATAAAAAAATCAAAGATTATAGTGAGGATGAGCTTGAGCGCCTTTACTACGGTCGTGATGTGGGAAAAGTTCCAAATGGTAATTTCAAGATCACTTATGCAGGATTGATTGACCGTTTCAATCGCGGTTTCTTAGAGAATCCCTATGAAATGACCGAGAAAAAGCAGAAAACAATTGACGAAATGACCATAAACGCACTTTGTCCAACCTGTCAGGGGAAACGTTTATCAGAGGAGGCTCTTTCAGTAAAAATTGGAGATTTTAATATTTTTGATTTAATGGAAATGCAGTTGAATGAACTTCCAGAGGTTTTGCTTGATTTGCCACTTGATGATACGAACTCAATCAGCATCTTGGTAGAGCAGATTAATCATTTAGTGGAGTTGGGATTGGGTTATCTCACTTTGAATCGTGAGACTTCAACATTGTCGGGTGGTGAATCTCAGCGTGTAAAAATAGGAAAGCACCTAAATAATTCTCTGACAGACATGCTTTATATCTTTGATGAGCCATCAATTGGTCTTCATCCTCGAGATGTGGCTTCTTTGAATAATATTTTCATTAAGCTGCGGGATAAAGGAAATACAGTATTGATTATTGAGCATGATCCAGATGTGATTAAGATTGCAGATTGGGTTATTGAACTCGGTCCCAAAGCAGGTATACATGGTGGAGAAATTATGTTTATGGGGACTTATGAGGACTTGTTCCTCTCGGACACATTAACAGGGAAATATTTGTCAAAGAAGACTAAACTTAATGATAATCCTCGACCTGTTAACAATTTTTTAGAAGGAGTTGAAAGTTCTGATCATAATCTAAAGAATCAAAAATTGAGAATTCCAGAAAATACGCTGACGGTGCTAACGGGCGTTTCAGGGTCAGGTAAATCAACTTTGATTGATTCAAGCTTCCGCGTAAAATATCCTAATGCTGTTTTTGTAGATCAATCAGGTGTGAATGGAAATTCACGAAGTAACTCGGCCACTTTTATTGGGATTATGGAACCAATCCGAAAACTATTTTCGAAAGAAACAGGTCAAAAAGTTAATTTATTTAGCTATAATTCAGCAGGTGCTTGTGAATTTTGTGGAGGTAAAGGTTACACTGAAAGTAGCTTAGCCTTCATGGAAACAGTGCATGAGACTTGTGAGGTTTGCGGAGGGAAACGTTATAAACTAGAAGTACTGGATTACCGCTACAAAGGCCGTAATATTGTTGATGTTTTAGATTTAACTATTGAAGAGGCAACTGAATTTTTTTATGAAGTCCCAATGATTCGAAAAGCGATAAAAGCCTTGAATGAATTGGGGCTAGGTTATATTAGCCTTGGTCAAGCAACATCAACGCTGTCGGGAGGGGAAAAGCAAAGACTAAAACTAGCGACTGAGTTTTATCAAAAAGGATCAATTTATATTTTGGACGAGCCTTCGACGGGGCTTCATTTGTCTGATATTGAACGTCTAATTAAAATCATAAATCATTTTGTGGATAACGGTAATACTGTCATTGTCATCGAACATCAGTCGGATATCATTAAGCAAGGGGATTGGATTATAGATGTAGGACCAGATGGTGGTGATGCAGGTGGAAGAATTGTTTTTGAAGGAACTGTTGGAGATTTGAAAAATTGTAAATTTTCAACCACTGCAAAATATTTATAAAAATTGATTTTAATGATAAATTAAATTGGAGATTACGTTGGTTACTTCAAAACAATTCGAAACGTTTCAATTTTTTCTTTCATTAGCAAATGAATTTGATGGATAAACAATGAAATTATTAGATTTTTGATAACTTATAGGAAATCTTTTTGATAAAATAAGATAGCCAAACATTAGGAGGAAAAAATGATTTTAAAAATTGGTTTTATTGGTTTTGGAAAGTCGGCAACACGTTACCACCTACCTTACGTACTTTTACGCAAGAATATTCAGGTTAAGACAATTTTAGCTTTACATTTGGATGAAGAAATGGCGCGTCCTTATCGTGAAAAGGGAATTGCTTTTACAACTGATATTGACGAATTATTGAATGATCCGGAAATTTCTTTAGTTTCGATTTGTACACCTCCATCAAGTCATTATTCACTTGCAAAGCAGGTGATTGAAGCTGGAAAATCAGTTGTTGTTGAAAAGCCATTCTGTGACTCTGTTGAGCATGCCCGTGAACTATTTGCTCTGGCGCACGAGCACGGGGTGTTGGTGACTCCCTACCAAAACCGTCGTTTTGATGGTGACTTTTTGGCCGTGAAACAGGTTGTTGAACAAGGATTCCTAGGAGATATTCTAGAAGTTGAGAGCCATATTGACTACTACCGCCCGGGCACAACAGCAAAACAAGGACCTAAAGAGGTAGGTGCCTTTTATGGTTTAGGAATTCACCAAATGGATCGTATGATTTCCCTATTTGGTCGTCCAAATACTGTGACTTATGATATTCGTAATAACGAAACAAAAGATGATCAAGCCGTTGATAATTACTTTGACGTTGACTTGCATTATGATAATGCACTTAAGGTTAAAGTGAAGACAAATTATACAGTGGCCTCAAATTATCCACGTTTCCGCGTGGTTGGAACGCAAGGTACTTTCATCAAGTATGGTGAAGACCAACAAGAAAATGATTTGAAAGCTGGAATCATGCCTGAAACAGAGGGCTTTGGGGAAGATTCTCCAATGCTTTATGGTATTGCTAAATATCGTAATTCAAATGGTGATTGGATTGAAAAACAAATCAAGACTCCAAATGGTGACTATGGTCGGTTCTATGATTCACTTTATGATACTTTAGTCAATGGAGCAGATCGTCTTATAACAGAAGAGCAAGCGATCACTGCAATAGAAATCCTAGAAAATGGGTTTACAGCACCCAGCCCAAGTGTCTACCATCTTGAAAAAATTTAGCATATTGAATAAAAACAAGCTGACATTTTTTGCGAAGCTTGACAAAAGTTTATAAAATTGATAGACTGAATGAAGCGTTTTTTAAACGACTATCAAAATGAAATGGGGTGAATAAATATGTCAAGAACTTTAGTTCGTAAGAATGAATCTCTCGAAGACGCACTCCGCCGTTTTAAACGCGATACTTTGAAAGCTGGTACGCTTCAAGAACTTCGTAAGCGTGAGCAATATGAAAAGCCATCTGTAAAACGTAAGAAAAAATCAGAAGCTGCTCGTAAGCGTAAAAAATTCTAAAATAAAATTTATTGAAAAACCGCGATTGCGGTTTTTTCTTTGTTCATAATAATTTGAGATAAGAAGCTGTTTGCCTTATTTTTTTGGGAAATTCGTAAATAGAGTTACTAGAAAGTTTGAGTCATCAGATGTGCGAATAGAGAAATCCTCCATTATGTTGACATTTTTTCTGAGATCCATGGCCTCTTCCATAGAAAGCTTACCGCGCGTTTCATACTCCAAGATAAATTTACGTTCTAGATAATAACCTCGAATTAATTCTATAAGGTTTGATGAAGAATTATTAGGTATTAGTTTTGTCTCAAGAACAATTTTTGTGGTTCTTAAACGTTCTAACTTTAAGAAGTTGAGAAGTCTTTCATCATATTTATCTTTGAGGCTTACCAAAGATTCAAGAATTAAATTTGTACTTGACACATAAATCTCAGCGATCTCACTCTTATAATTTTCAAATTGATGAATTGATTTTTTTGAGGCTGAAAAGTCTATATGGAGAGTCCGACGAATAATATCATTTGTCATTCGCTTAATAAGAAGAAAAGTAAATTGTAGAGAAGAAACGATGTGATGAAGAACTACTTTTTCCTGAGAATAAAGATAACGTTGATATATTTTATATGTTGTCTCTGAGATATTGCCGGATCGGAAGCTAGATACTAGATTGTCACTTTCAATGTGCAACATCATAAACTTTAAAGAATTATAGTCAGATGAGAAATTTTCTTGTTCAATAATTAAGGTTTTGATACGTTCTTGGAAGGAATTAATTGTCATGAGGTAACCCCAATGCTTGGGAAGTTCAAGTTCTTCCATGTCGTGTTCAAGCTCAGTGATAACATCAGATAAAATCGAAATACGAGTGAGATTGTTTTTAGTTATGTTTTTCTTTGTGGCAAAAAGTGGAAGTAGGAGCATTCCAGTAAGAAAACTAAGAGTTGTTACTGCGGTACACAAAAAGACTAGAAGAGAATGGGTCAGCGTCGCACTAGAAGGAATCAACAAGATGGCTGCAATCGAAACTGTTCCTTTTGATCCAGAAAAAGTTAAAATTAAAGTATCTTTGAAAGACTTTCTATAATGGTGGTGCCAGCGTATGGAACGGAATAGGAAGCTAATGGAAATAACTGAGAAACGAATAACAAATAATAACACTGTCAAAGAAACCGAGAGAAATATGAGCAAAGTCGTTGGATATGCAGGTGACTTAATAAGAGGAGGAACGAATTGGTAAAGTTCAATTCCGAGAAAAAGGAAGACTAAAGAGTTAAGTATAAAGGAGAGAGTTGACCATACCGTATTCTTAACTTGGGCAATTTGAGCATCAAATAAACTTGTTCTTTTAACACCATTTTCCGATAAAATTC
This sequence comes from Lactovum miscens, assembly GCF_014202895.1. Classification (GTDB taxonomy): domain Bacteria; phylum Bacillota; class Bacilli; order Lactobacillales; family Streptococcaceae; genus Lactovum; species Lactovum miscens. The sequence goes on along the minus strand of NZ_JACHHV010000017.1, from coordinate 15,575 downwards.
CTGTTACAACAACTGCAATGATTCCTGAAACATGGGCAATATCTGCAATCAGAAAAGCAACGAGTGGAAGCAAAAGTTCAATCATTAGATAACCTGGAACATCTTGGATTGCAACATCTTCAAGAACTTTTAAAAAAATATCCTTAAGCCATACTAAAATAATTCCGACAAGAAACCCTCCTAGAGCTGAAATAACAAGGTTTTCTGAGGCTTTAAAGAGTGAGAAGTAACCTGTAGTCAAAGCAGTCAAAGCAATCTGAAATGCAATTATACCGGAGGCGTCGTTAAGCATTCCCTCCCCTTTTAAAATAGTCTTAATTGATTTAGGAAAATTAAGACGAGCAGATAGGCTAGATACTGCAATAGCATCAGTTGGAGCCAGTGCTCCACCGAGTGCGAATGCAGCTGCCAAAGGAATTCCAGCGTAAAGGGCATGTGAAAGATAACCAATTCCTAAAGCTGTAATGAAAACAAGTGGAAAGATTAAAATAAGAATTAGTCGGGTAAATTTTAAAATGGCTAAAGCATTGGCTTCTTGAGCTTCACGAAATAGTAAGGGGCCAATGATAAAGGCAAGAAAGACATCTGGCTCAATTTGGATGATTTTTGCTGCACCAAAAAATCCCAAAGCCAAACCCATTAGGACTTGAATAAGTGGCAATGGAAGCTTCGGGAAGACTTTATTTAAGATGTTTGAAATAACTAAAGAAAGTAAGAAAATGATGGCATATATAAGGCTATCTAACATTAAGTCCTCCATTTCTCATCATTGTTATAAAATAAAACTTTTAAATACATAAATATTATTGTTGCATAATTATAACATAATAATTTAAGCCAAAATATAGATAAATTAGAAAATTTTGAAAATTGAAAAAATAACATTAATTTTGAAGTGATAAGAAACTCCTCATATTGGTAAAGTTCAAATCAGAGAGGGCTTTACATGTTAATTTTTAAACGGTAAGTTCTTCAATTTTTTCGAGTCGCTCTGCGACCTCTTCCGTAGACCAGTTATGGCTAATGATATAACGATTTCGTGGGTGAACACGGCATTCATGTGAGCAACCACCAAGAAATTTTTCTTCGTTTTCCTCAGAAGCAATTATTTGGCGGTTACATTCAGGGTTTCCACAATTTATATACCGTTCACAGGGTGTACCATCAAACCAGTCACGGCCTACGATGGTATGCTCTTTTTGATTAATTGGAACTGAGATACGATTATCAAAAACATACATTAGCCCATCCCACAGGTCGCCCTGAACTTTGGGATCTTTACCATAGGTCGCAATTCCTCCGTGCAGTTGCCCAACATCTTTAAACCCCTCACGTACAAGCCAGCCAGAGAATTTTTCACATCGGACTCCACCTGTACAATATGTTAAAACACGCTTCTCCAAGAATTGCTCTTTATTATCGCGAATCCACTGTGGAAGATCACGGAAATTACGGATGTCAGGTCTGATAGCACCACGGAAGTGACCGAGGTCATATTCGTAGTCATTTCGTGCGTCAATCACAACTGAATTTTCATCCATCATTGCTTCACGGAATTCAGCTGGGCTTAGATATTCACCAGTAATCTCTAGAGGATTGATATCATCTTCAAGACTAAGATTGACAAGTTCTGGCCGATAACGTACGTACATTTTTGAAAATGCATTTTCAGCAACGTTATCAATTTTGAAGATAATTGAATGAAAACGAGGGTCAGCATGCATCATATCTATGTAAGCTTCTGTTTGCTCAAAGTTACCAGAAACAGTACCATTGATTCCTTCGTCAGCAACGAGGATACGCCCTTTTAAGCCAAGTTCTGCGCAATCTTTGAGGTGTTTTTGAGCAAATTCAGTCCCATTTTCAATTGGGACATATTGATAGTATAGTAATACTCTAAAATTTTGAGTCATATCTTCTCCTTAAAAAATATATTAGAACGTTAAAAAGTTAACCTATTTTAATTTACCGAAATTTTCAACTAAAATCAAAGAAATGGCTTGTAAAGTTTTAAACTTGACGGCTTTTAATTCAATAGGTATGGAGAAAGTTCAATTATTGAGTTTATCACGAAGAAAATAACTATTATACTTAAAAAAGGAAGTCACTTATTAATAAAAATGATATTTTTGCAACAAATAATTATGAGAAAAAAATTAAGAAAAGTTATTTTGTTAATATTACTAAGTAAGCTTTCGATAGGGATGCACTGGTTAAAAGCCTTGTGAGAGATTGGAAAGGAATGCGTATTTTTTGTTATGGTGAATATCCATTATAGGAGTATTTTATCAGACGCATTTTTTGAGGAATTTCTTAGAAGAGTAACAAACTCTGAGATGACATAGCATTAAGCAATCATACATATTGATTTTTCAAAATGTTATGTCAATATTAAAAGTGAAATTTAAATAATTGTTTTTCTTAGGGGGAACTGTAACTTGATATTTGATACGAAAGTTGTTTTGGAATAACAAAAATCTGAAAATTTTTGTGAGATAAAAAAATCGTCTTAAAAAGACAACTTTTTGAGGAGTGTTTATGAACAAGTCGGTAACACTTGTAAGGAGTATGAAGGTAGTATATCATTTTTTCAGAAAATATTATTTACGGATTTTCAAAAGTGTTTAATTACTAAGTAAAAATGTGGAAATATTTAATAATAACTATTTACACTATATTTCTGAGAAAGAAAAGTAGTAGAATTAATCAATGATTATAATTGGAAAAAAATATCTTCAACCCTTACCAGTCTTCTTGGCAATTTTCTTTTTAATTGTCCAGGTGGTAACTAATTTATTATTACCCAATCTCACCTCAGATATTATTAATAAGGGGATCGCTAAGTCAGACTTGAATTATATCTGGGCTCAAGGCGGAACGATGTTAATTGTGGCTTTAGTCTCATGGCTAGCAGCTGTCTTAAATGTCTACTATGCTTCAATTCAATCACAACGTCTTGGTATGAGGCTTCGTTCAGACCTTTTTGAAAAGGTAATTAAAATGGATGAATCTGCGTTCTCTGACTTTGGTGATGCGACTTTAATCACACGTACGACTAATGATGTTACCCAGCTTCAAAATGTATATCAGACGGCTCTTCGTATGATGTTGATGTCGCCCCTAATGCTGATTGGTTCTATTTTTATGGCTTGGAATTTAGACCACAATCTAATATGGGTCTTCATCGTGGCTTTACCTTTGCTTGCAATCGTTGCAGTAGTTAATATTGCCATGGTGATGCCTCGTTTTCGTCTCATGCAAGAAAAGATTGATAAAATTAATCTCATCTTCCAGCAGGGGTTAACAGGTGTGCGGGTCATTCGTGCTTTTAATCGAGATAATTATGAAATCGAAAAGTTTGATAGGGCTAATAAGGACCTTACAAAAATCAGCCAATTTGTAATGGCTACTGTCGCCATGCTCGGCCCGATTATGACCGTGATTCTTTCTGCGACTAATCTTGCAATTGTTTGGTTTGGAGCTCAATTGATCGGAAAAGGATTAATGGGACTGGGAAATTTGGTTGCCTTCTTAACCTATGCCACTCAGATTCTTTTAAGTTTTATGCAGCTCACTGCAGTCATGGTTATGGTGCCACGTGCCCAGGTTTCAGCAGTGCGTGCCAATGAAATTTTGAATACTGAAGAAAAAATCGTTGACCCTGAGAATTCAGAAAGTTTGTCAGCTCCGATTGAGATGAAGTTTATTGATGTTAGCTACGCTTTCAGCAACGCTGAGCGTCCTGCCCTATCTAGGATTAATTTTACTGTTACAAAAGGTCAGACCTTGGCTATTATTGGTGGTACTGGTTCAGGTAAATCAACTCTATTAAGTCTGATTGCCCGGTTGATGGATGTTACCTCAGGAGAAATTTTAATTGCTGGCCGAGATATTCGTTCTTTGAGCCAATATAACTTGCACGAAAAGATTTCTCTGACTCAACAAAAAGCGGTTCTGTTCTCGGGAACAGTCAAGAGTAATATGCTTTATGGCCGACCCGAAGCGACAGACGCTATGATTTGGACAGCACTAGACATTGCTCAGGCAACAGATTTCGTTAAGGAACAGGGTGGACTTGAAATGACTGTTGAGCAAAATGGAGGTAACTTCTCTGGGGGACAAAGGCAAAGACTAGCTATTGCCCGAACATTGATTAAAGATGCTGATTATTATTGCTTTGATGATTCATTTTCCGCCCTTGATTTTGCAACAGATACAAAATTGAGGACTGCAATTAATTCCAGCCCTCAATTTCAAGACAAAATAAAAATTATTGTGGCTCAACGTATTGCGACAGTTATGAATGCTGACCAGATCCTTGTGCTTGATAAAGGAGAGGTGGTTGGCCTGGGAGATCATGCAAGCCTTGCAAAAAATTGCTCAGCATATCAAGATATTATGCGTTCTCAATTGTCTGAAAAGGATCTAGAAAGTATGGGGATTTCTCTGAAAATAGAAGAAGTGACGGAAGGTGATCGCTCATGATGCGTGGAAATTATTTAAATCGTGGGGGAGGCGCCGCCGCTCGTTTTGGTAATGGTGGACAGAAACCAGTTAAGTTCTGGCCAACGATAACACGTCTTTTCTCTTATATGAATCGTGATAAGTGGGGAGTTATTTTCAGTTTGTTTATTGCAGCTGTTTCCGTTATTCTTTCTGTTCAGGCACCAAAAATTCTTGGTAATGCAACAACAGTTATAGCCGCGGGTGTTACTTCAAAAACTGGGATTGATTACAGCAGGGTTGGTTCAATCTTAATCACAGTTGGAATAATTTATTCAGTTAGCTTTGTTTTTGGTATACTGCAACAACAAATTATGACTCGGATTTCTCAACGCACAGTCTATCGTCTGCGCAAGCAATTCAAGAATAAAATGGCAAAGCTCCCTATTAGTTATTATGATACTCATTCAAATGGTGACGTGATGTCTCGTATGATTAATGATATGGATAATATTTCATCTACATTAAATCAAACGCTGATTCAGGTGGTTACCTCAGCGTTACAATTTATTGGTGTTTGCTATTTCATGTTGACAATTAGTTGGGTACTGGCTTTGGTTGCTTTTATTACCGTTCCTTTGGCATTAATTTTAGTCCGTGTAATTGCCCCAATGTCGCAAAGATTTTTCTCAACTCAACAACGTAATTTAGGATTGTTGAATAACCAAATTGAGGAAAACTATACGGCACACACAGTAATCAAAACCTTTAACCACCAGAAAACGTCTTTGGAAGATTTTAATAAGAGAAATGTAGCATTTTTTAATGCCGCCTGGAAAGCCCAGTTTGTTTCAACTTTGATTTTCCCCACCATGCGTTTTCTGAATAACTTTGATTATTTAGCAATGGCAGTAATTGGGGGGATTCGTGTCGTTAGTGGTCAAGTAAATATTGGTGATGTTCAGGCCATGCTTCAATACACGAATCAATTTAGCCAACCTATTACTAACATGTCAAACTTGATCAATACGATTCAAGCAACTGTAGCCTCTGCTGAACGAGTTTTTGCAGTTCTTGATGAGTCAGAGATGCAAAAACCTAATGCCAAAACTGCTATCAAAACGGACAGCATTATCCGTTTTGAAGATGTAGCTTTCTCCTATAGTGAAAATCAACCTTTGATGACTGACGTCTCGATTGATGTTGCTGTAGGACAAATGGTTGCCATTGTGGGGCCAACTGGTGCTGGTAAAACAACTCTGATTAACTTACTTGAGCGCTTCTATGAAACTACGGGAGGGACAATTCGTCTGTACGGACAAGATACTAAGGCACTGAGTCAAGAGGAACTTCGCAGTAATTTCGCTATGGTACTTCAAGAAACTTGGCTTTTCTCAGGTACGGTTCGTGATAATCTACGTTATGGTAATTTAGAAGCTACTGATGAGGAAATTTATAAGGCAGCTAAGATGGCTCATGCTGATGAATTTATTAAAACTTTACCTAAAGGCTATGACACAACTTTGAATGAAGGAGCAAGCAACATATCTCAAGGGCAGCGTCAACTCTTGACAATTGCCCGTGCTTTCCTCGTGAATCCAGAAATTCTTATTCTTGATGAGGCAACTTCCTCTGTCGATACCCGAACTGAACGTATGATCCAAGATGCTATGGCTCGCTTATTGCATGGACGAACAAGTTTTGTGGTGGCGCACCGTCTTTCAACAATTCGTGATGCAGATCAAATTCTGGTAATGAATCACGGAAATATTGTTGAAATAGGGACCCATCATTCCTTACTGAATTCAGGAGGAATGTATGCTGATCTTTATAATTCACAATTTGCACATTAGATTAAAAAAAACTCAAGTTGAGTTTTTTTTAATCTAATATTATTTTTGTCTTCTAGAAATACGTCCATCTTTTGTGAATCCATACTTTAAACGGGTGCGTTGATTGGCATGAGGTGTAAATTTTTCAAGAGTAATAGCCATAATACCCGCTGAAGTAATGCCTGATGCACCAAGGAGCCAAATACCACCAGCTAACCAACTAATTGCAGCACCGGCTGCGACAATCAAGGGACCAGCTGCTGCGCCAACATCTCCGAAAAGACGAGTTGTTGCCAGAAATTGTGGACGATATTCAACAGGGGCAATGTCAGCAGAAATGGTCATAATCATTCCGGCTCCGATTGAATTACCAAGTCCCATGACGAGAGAAACGATTGCTATTGACCAAGCTGAGTGAGTCAAAGGAATAAAGAGGATGGCTGATCCCAAGATAATCATGGACGGAACAGCTACCCACATACGTCCATAGCGATCCATTATCTTTCCAGCTGGATAGAATAGCATGGCATCAAGTAGGTTAGCTAAGCCAAAGACATAAGATGTAGTTGAGGCATTCAGCCCAATGTGGGCAGCCCAAAGTGGAATGGCAGTACTTGACGTCTGGCGAACCGCCCCTACTAAAATGATAGCAATGCCCAATGTAGCAAACATTCTTGCATGGTTTTTAAGAATAAAACTTTGCTTAACGGACTTTTTTTCACCTATGATTTTACCTGTTGAATGTTCAATTTCGGGAATCATAAAAACAACTAGAAAGGTTACACAAGTCAAAATGGCTGCAATCCAATAAGCCCCCTGTAACCAATCTTGAGATCCATGGCTGGTTTGAATGGCAAAGATAGACATGATGAGGCCACCAAGGAAAGGACCGATGAGGGAACCAATGCGTTGCATACCACCAAGCATTGATAAGGAGAGAGAGCGTCGATGAACAGGAGTAACTTCAGTAAGATAAGACTGCCTTGCTAGTACAAATAGTGAATTGATCATGCCTAAGAAAAAAGTTGCAATCGCAAAAATCCACCAGTTTGGTGTAAAGGCGCATAGGATAAGCAGAATCAATGTGGCTATAGATCCATAGAGCATTGCTTTTCGATCACCCAGACGTGTGGCAAGTATTCCTGCAGGTACATCACCTGCTACCTGACCGATTCCCAGTAATGCAACAATTAAAGCAGCAACACCCGGACTAGCATGTAATTCTAATGCAAAGAGAGGAATCACAGGAGTTACTGCCCCAATTCCAATCTCATAGACCATCGTTGGTAGAAATACACTAATGAATTGTTGCCCAAAGGTTAGTTCTTTTTTTTCAGAAAAATTTTCTATATTTTTCATAATTACTTTCTTAGTAAATTATATCAGAAAGAAGAATTTTGAGAAAAACTAAAGAGGCCTATCTTATGATAGACTTCTTTAGTTTTAGGAGTTATTATGAAAAAGTTTTAAGTGGTTAGGAGGACCACTAAGTGATGAAGCTTTAGGAGTAGCCTCATCTCTATGCTTGTATTATAGAAATCTGAGCTTAACGAAAGCTAAAAGCTAGCATAAAATAAGCTTAAAAATTTTTCAAATATATTCAAGAAGGCTTGTTGGTAGTAACTCAGCGAATTAAAAATAAGGTAGAAGGTCAAGCTCAATCCTTTTTGCTATGATTGAAAATTAAGTTTAAGATGATTGCACTTATAGTGCTCATGACGATTCCGTTTGAAACGAAAGGTTGTATGAATGTTGGAAGGCTAACGAAGAGATTAGTTGAGTTAAAGCCAACACCCATGGCAACTGAGACAGCAGCAATTAGCAGGTTTTGATTTCCGTCATAATTTACCTTTCCTAGCATACGGATACCTTGAGTAGCGACCATACCAAACATGATAAGCATGGCTCCTCCAAGCACTGGGCTTGGAATGAGTTGTGCCATGGCAGCAAACTTAGGAATTAATCCTAGGACAACCAAGAAGGCGGCAGTGAAATAAAGAGGTTTGCGACTCTTAATTCCAGATAATTGAACGAGTCCCACGTTTTGTGAAAAGCCTGTATAAGGGAAAGTATTAAAGATACCGCCGAGGAGAACTGCAAAACCTTCAGCGCGGTAACCATTACGCATCCGTTTTTCATCCAGTTCTTCACCTGTAATGTCAGCTAGGGCTAAGTAAACACCAGTCGACTCAACAAGAGAAACAACAGCGATAATACACATCATGAGAATGTCTTCAAAGTAGAATTTTGGCATGGCAAAGTAGAAGGGTTGTGGTAAATGAACCCAAGGTGCTGTCACTACAGCGTTGAAATCAACAACACCAAGAAATGAAGCAAGGATTGTTCCAGCTATCAAACCAATTAATATTGAGATTGAGCGGATGAAACCTTTTGTAAAAATGTTTATCAAAAGAATAACGACAATTGTAAAAATAGCAAGAATTAAGCTTGAACTTGTTGGCTTTGGGACATTGTTGCCCATATTACCGATAGCAACAGGAATCAGACTAAGACCTATAGTTGTGATAACTGAGCCAGTCACGATAGGAGGGAAGAGGGAGCGAATTTTTGAGAAAACACCAGAGATTAAGATGACGAAGATACCAGATGCGATGAGAGCGCCAAACATGGCACCAGCGCCATGACGGCTACCGATCAAAATTAGAGGTGAGACTGATTGGAAAGCCACACCAAGAACAATTGGAAGTCCAACACCAAATTGCTTCCGCAGTTGAAGTTGTAAGAAGGTGGCTAAGCCGCACATAAAGATGTCAGTTGCAATAAGATAAGTTAACTGTGTTGCGCTGTATTTAAGTGCGCCGGCAATCATTAAGGGCACAAGTATTGAGCCTGAGTACATAGCGAGGAGATGTTGTAAACCGAGAACGGCTGATTTTACATTTCCTTGTTTTTGAATTTCCATTATTTTCTCCTTTAGTAATACCTATTTAATCAAGGTAAGCGTCATCAGCTTCTAAGAAATTGATTTGTCTATTTTCAAATTTACCAATCCTTGTTAGCGCCGTCACTTGAAGTCCTTTATCTTGTAAGAGCTTTCGTCCATCTTGAAAAGATTTTTCAATCACGATGCCAACACCTGCAATATTACTTTGAGCCTGTTGAATGATGTCAACTAGGCCTGAAGCCGCTTGACCATTGGCAAGGAAATCGTCGACAATCAAAATATTATCCTCAGGACTCAAATATTTATGAGATATGGAAACTGTTGAAGTGACTTTTTTAGTGAAACTAAAGACTTCTGTTGTTAAAAGTTCATCAGTCAAAGTAACGTTTTTTGATTTCTTTGCGAAAACCAGTGGAACATGGAGAAAGTCAGCTGCATAGATTGCTGGAGCGATACCTGAGGCTTCAATGGTTACAACTTTTGTAATTTTGTTTTCTGTATAAACAGTAGCAAGACGTTGCCCAATCGCCTTCATCAATTCAATATCAATTTGATGTGTTATAAAGCTATCCACTTTGAGAATATCATCTCCTAAAATGAGACCATCCCTCTTAATTTTATCTTCAAGTAATTTCATGTATTTTCCCTTCTTATGTAAGTGTAAGTTTAATTCTATATTCTTTAAATAGGCAAATGAATAAGGAGGGCTTAAGAATTAGAAAACGCCCGCAAAAAAAGCAGACGTTAAAAATAAGAAACAAAAAGTAGCTTATTGTCTCGCCTTTACAATGGTCGCGAGGTAGAAACGTCCAGCCCTATCCTGGATATAAATAAGTTATAGAATATTAAATTTTAGATGCTGTCGCCGTTCCAAATTGAATTTTTCACAACGACGTAGTCAACTTTGCGCAGACTTTCGATATCACGACCACCTGCGTAAGAAATTGCAGATTGAAGGTCTTCTTGCATTTCCTTCAAAGTAGATTTGAGGGAACCTTTATGTGGAAGAAGTATTTTTTTTCCTTCAACATTTTTATGCTCACCTTTTTGATACTCGCTGGCTGAACCAAAGTACTCTTTGAATAGTTTGCCATCAATTTCAATGGTTTCACCAGGAGATTCTTCGTGGGCAGCGAAGAGGCTTCCAATCATTACCATAGTTGCTCCCATACGAATAGACTTGGCTATATCACCATGTGTCCGGATGCCACCATCAGCAATAATTGGTTTGCTAGCTGCCTTAGCACACCATTTAACAGCGGCCAATTGCCAACCACCAGTGCCAAATCCAGTTTTTACCTTCGTAATACAAACTTTACCAGGGCCGATTCCTACTTTTGTAGCATCTGCACCAGCACGTTCAAGATCACGAACTGCTTCAGGAGTTCCAACATTTCCTGCAATGACAAAAGTGCTTGGCATCACACGTTTGATCAATTGGATCATATCAATGACGGAGTCCGCGTGACCATGCGCAATATCAATTGTAACATAGTCAGGAACCAGCGCCTTTTCGGCAAGCTGCTTGACAAATTTACGTTCTTCAGCTTTTACGCCAACTGAAATAGATGAAATCAAACCTTCTTTTTGCATTCTTTCAACAAAAGCTATGCGCTTTTCAGGCTCAAAGCGATGCATGATGTAGAAATATCCTTCTCGAGCGAGCATTTCAGCAATTTTTTCATCAATGATAGTTTGCATGTTGGCGGGAACTACAGGAAGCTTAAAGCTGTGCTTGCCCAGTATAACTGAAGTATCCGCTTCAGAACGTGATTGGATCACGCAACGGTTTGGAATCAATTGAATATCTTCATAGTCGAAGATGTCAAGTGTCATACTCATGATTAAAGCCCCATTCTTTCATAGATTGCATCAATAGAACGTAAATGCCACTTGTAGTCAAAGGCATCATCAATTTCCTCTTTACTAAGGTTTGAAATGATTGTTTCATCAGTATTCACCAATTCACGGAATTGAATGCCTTCATCCCAAGCACGAGCTGTCAAAGGTTGTACAGTATCATATGCCTTTTCACGTGAAAGTCCTTTGTTAACTAACATAAGGAGGAGACGTTGGCTGTAGATCAAGCCATAAGTACGCCCCATATTTTTCAGCATTGTCTCAGGAAAAACTTGCAAGTTTTTCATTAGTTTTGTGATGCGACGAAGCATATAGTGGATCAAGGAAGTAACATCAGGTAACAGTACGCGTTCAGCAGAACTATGAGAAATGTCTCGTTCATGCCAGAGCGGTATATCTTCAAAGGCTGGAGTCACAAAACCACGTACAATCCGAGAAAGACCACAAATATTCTCAAAACCAATGGGATTACGCTTATGAGGCATTGCAGAGCTACCTTTTTGTCCATGAGAAAAGCCTTCTTCCACTTCGTGAATTTCCGAGCGAGCGAGGGAACGCATTTCAACAGATAAGTTTTCAAGGCCAGTAGCCAGCAAAGCTAAACTTGAAATATAGTCTGCATGTAAGTCGCGAGGAAGAACTTGAGAGGCAACGGGCTGACGTTGCAAACCAAGTGAAGACATGACGTCGATTTCAACCTCAATTGGGACATTAGCAAAAGTTCCAACGGCACCTGAGAGTTTTCCAGTTTCGATTCCATTAGCCACACGGATAAAACGTTCACGATTTCGCAAAGCTTCAGTATAATAACGTGCCATCTTCAAACCGAATGTAGTTGGTTCAGCCTGAATACCGTGTGTACGACCAATCATGACTGTGTTTTTGTATTTTAAAGTCATGAGATGAAGCTCATCAATATAAGCGTCTATTTCAGCAATGATTAAAGCATTAGCTTCTTTTAAACGGAGACCTTGGGCAGTGTCTACCACATCGGTTGATGTGAGACCATAGTGAACCCATTTACGTTCATCACCTAGAGATTCAGAGACGTTTCGCGTGAAAGCTACCACGTCATGCTGGGTTGATAATTCAATATCAGCAATACGTTTGACAGAGAATTTTGAATTCTTCCGAATGGCGATTGCATCTTCAACAGGGACAAGCCCATAATGTGACCAGGCCTCAGTAGCTGTGATCTCCACCTCTAACCAGCTAGCATACTGATTCTCAAGTGACCAGACTTTTGTCATCTCAGGTGTGCTGTAGCGATCAAGCATGTTTAATTACCTCGCTATCGGCAATCTTCCAAAGGTCTTTTAAGACAACCGTTGAATCACGATCTGGGCCGACTGCGAAAGTTGCAATTTCAAGTCCTGTCAATTCAGACAAGCGATTCAAGTAGTTTAAAGCATTCTCAGGCAGATCTTCAATACAATCTACTTGAGTTATATCTTCAGACCAGCCAGGGAGCTCTTCGTAAACTGGTTCAGCATCATAAAGATCTTGAAGTGAAGCGGGATAATACTTAATTACCTCACCGTGAAGCTTGTAAGCCACACAGATTTTTACGGTCTCAAAATCTGAGAAAACATCTAAGCAGTTGACAGATAGCTTCGTCAGGCCAGACACTCGAGTGGCATGGCGCATTACCACGGCATCAAACCAACCGATACGCCGAGGACGACCTGTTGTTACACCATATTCATGTGCAATTTCACGGATTTTGTCACCAATTTCATTGATTTGCTCAGTTGGGAAGGGACCTTCACCGACTCGTGAAGTATAAGCTTTACAGACTCCGAGAACTTCTTGTATCATTGATGGGCCTACACCGGAGCCAGTCGTAGCTCCGCCTCCAATTGGGCTTGAAGAAGTGACATAAGGATAAGTTCCATGGTCAATATCAAGCATTACGCCTTGGGCACCTTCGAAAAGAACTTTTTTGCCTCGACGAAGTTCTTTGTCAATCTGATAGCTTGTATCCATAATATAACGCTTGAAATATTGACCATAACCATAGTATTCTTCAATCAAAGCTGATAGTGCGATATCATTGATTGGCTCGGCGTCATAGAGTCTTGTCAAGATGAGGTTCTTTTCACCAACAATTTCAGTCAAGCGCTTTGTAAGATAGTCTTTATCTAGTAAGTCGGCTACACGTAATCCGCTGCGCATAAATTTATCAACGTAGGCTGGACCAATGCCGTTTTTAGTTGTACCAATTTTTGCTACACCGCGGGCTTCCTCTTGAAGTGCATCAATTGTCTTGTGATAGCTAAATAAGACTTGAGCTCGGTTAGAGATTCGAAGACCAGAAGTGTCAACACCAGCCTCTTGTAAAATGCTGAGTTCTTCAATTACAGCTTTAGGATTGAAGACCACTCCATTTGCAATAATTGAGAGTTTCGTTGGGTCAAAAATTCCAGAAGGAATTGAATGCAAAGCAAACTTCTTTCCTCCAAAGGCGATAGAATGTCCTGCGTTGTTTCCCCCCTGATAACGAACGATTACATCGGCTTCTTGAGCAAGAAAATCAGTGATTTTCCCCTTACCTTCATCTCCCCATTGACTCCCTACGACGACGATAGCTGGCATACTTAATACCTACTTCCTTAAAATTTCCAAAAAAGGATTTTACTCTTAATTTTACCGAAAACTTTATAAAGGTTTAGAAAATAACCAAATATTGATAAAATAAATCAGTTAATATTCGTGTTTCAAATTATACTTTGGGCTTTTATAATTTCTGAGAAAGAAAAACTTTCGAAATCATCGAAAGTTTGATCAAATAACTGAGTTATAAATTAGTTTCTTATAAGGATTAAAGTCTATATTTTTTTAAATAAGTTAATAACCTTTTGATCATGTCAAAAAAGACAGAATTTCACGAAACACTCGTTTGATGAGTGAAATTTATGCCAAGTTAATAACAATTCAAGGAACTTGTTCTCAAGTCTAGGCAATATTAAGGGCAGATATTCTGTTCTTACTGAAACGCTAAATATATCATAGGGAGATATAAGGAAGAATCATCATCTTTCAAGCGATAATTTATCAAGTTTCAATGAAGTTATTTTGTAATAGGCTTAGATTAACGAAATTTATAAATTAAAAAATTTCGGGACTTCTTGCTATAATGAAACAGTTATGAATTCAAAATTTTACAATCGAAAGTATAAATTAACAATTAAACATTTGACAATGCTTGCCTTGCTTGTAGCAATTTGTTCGGTTGGACGTATGGCTTTTACGTGGGTTCCAAATTTTACACCAGTTACGACGTTGTTCTTGTTAATCTGTTTAAATGTAGGCACCGTTGATGCAATCATTGTTGCCAATCTTACAATGCTGGCAACTGCTCTCTACTTGGGAATGGGCTATTGGGTTTTTGGACAAATGCTTGCCTACAGCCTTGTCTTGATCTTGTTTAGTCTGCTCATCCGCTTGGGGCTTTTTAAGAATTTTATTATTTTAGTTGGGATCGCCTTCATTAGCTCTATGGCTTATGGTTTTATTATTTCGTGGTTCATGGTTTTCACATTGAATTTTGGTGTTTTTTGGGCTTATTACTCAGTTGGAATTTCTTATGATTTGATGCATGGATTTGGAAGTGCTGTCTTTATGCTCATGCTTTATTTTCCATTTAAGTCATTTAAACTGTACATTCAAAAAGCTCTTGTCTGAAAAGTCAAAAATGAAAAAAAGGCACTCATTTGGCGCCTTTTTTTTTCATTTTCTCGCGGAGTTCAGTAATTTTGATCTTGGTTACATTTTGGGCTTTGCTCCCTATGCCGCCAGCTCCTGAATTTTTTTCATGAAACTTTCCAATGGCAGCTTCGCCTTTATTGTCGAGTTGATATTTTCCCATTTAGATAACTTTTCTTTCATAAGGATCTGAAGAAATCCCTTCTGACAAGATTTTCTTGGCCCATTCTTTTGCTCCAAAGACACTGTGATTCTTGTAATTGCCACATTCTTTTTCAGCTACACCAGGAACTTGTGGCCAATCAAAAGCATCGCTTGCAATTTCTTCCAAGGAAGACTTAATAACCTTAGCTATTTCTTCTGGATTATGCTCACCCCACATAATCATGTGAAAGCCAGTTTGGCAACCAAATGGTGAGAAATCAATCATCCCATCAATGCGATCGCGGATTAAACTGGCCATACTATGTTCAATTGTGTGGAGTGCCGCCATTCCAATAACATTTTGATTGGGTTGAACAAATCGTACATCAAAGTTTGAGATGATATCTCCGTGGAAGCCGACTTCAGCATCGATTAAACGGATGTAAGGGGCAAGGACTTTTGTGTGATCCAGTTGAAATGATTCTACTTCTGCCATAATTATCTCCTATTTTCTATAATATAAAACTCATTTTAGCACAATTTTAAAAGCATAATTTATAAAAACTTCAAGTTATTAATAAATAATAAATGATGGCAAATTGCAAATTTAATTTAGCCACCCCGATACATCTGAAATGGTGTCTGATACTTGAACATTTTTCTTGGATAACAATTCATCCAAGTCT
>NZ_JACHHV010000016.1 GCF_014202895.1 Lactovum miscens | reverse complement strand
CAAGTACATCTTGGATCTCATAAGCTCAGGATGGGCTTTAAAATATAAACAAAAATTCAGTTTTGAAGATTTACAGCCAATTATTTGACACTTACCAGCTCCTTTTATAATTTAGTGATATAAATAACAATGGTATAATGTTATAACATTATTTTAATAATATTTTAAGATATTGAATATATGAAAGAAAATATACAAATGGATAAAAAATTAAATCTAAAAATTGGAGAAACCTTTGCTTTGATAAGAAAGGCCAAAGGTTTAACCTTAAAGGATGTGACTACTGGTGAGTTTTCAGAGGCTCAGCAGTCAAAATTTGAGTCAGGGGAGTCGGATATTACGGTTAGTAAATTCTTTGTTTCACTTAAAAATTCAAATGTGTCTTTGGATGAATTTCAAACAATTTATGACAATTACACTGCGTCGGAAAATTATTCATTCAGAAGAGAGTTATCTCAAGCTTATGTTAAAAGAGATCTCGTAAAGTTAAAATCAATGGTTAAAGAATGGGAAGGTAAATCAGCTAATTTTCCAACTCGAAAGTATTATAAGATTGATGAAAAGGTAGTTAGAGCTATTTTAGCACTTGCGTCAGGCTCAAAAATCATGAAGGAAGATGTTCTATTTATAACTGATTACCTAGATGATGTACAAGAATGGGGTAGATATGAGCTATGGATATTTGGTAACTGCTTAAACTTTTTTGATAATACTATGTTGTCTTATTATGGCTCGTATATATTAGGGAGAACTAATTTTTATCATACGATTCATTTAAATCAACAAATTGTTATCAGAACACTTTTAAACATCATTAATGTATGGTTATTACGAAGTGATTTGGTCCAAGCTTTTAAATATATTAATCATTTAAGAGCAATGGAAATCTCATCAGATTTTTTTTATGAAAAAATAATGTTAAAGTATCATGAAGGGCATTATGAGTATCTTCAAGGATTTAGGGAAAAAGGAAAAAAAGAAATGCAAAAGTGTGCCGACACTTTAGAATATTATGGAGAAGTTGATCAAGCAAGAAATCTAGAAAAGGAGATTGAAAAATTATAGCGTGTTTCATATATTCAAATTGAATATTTAAAAAATTTAAAATAGGGTAATATAGGATTAATTTGGGATACCAAGTTATCCTTTTTATATTGAGGTTGAGTATTTAAAAAATCCAATAGACGTTAAATGGTTTATAACAAGTCGTTGTAATTTAAGGTGTAAATTTTGTTATTTAGAAGATTACGTTGGTCATGATCTTAGTTTTGATGAAGTCAGTAATATCTTGAAAATAATTAAGGAGAAAGAAATTGTCCAAGTTTCTTTGTTGGGTGGAGAACCAGCGGAATCAAAATATTTTGATTGCATACTTAATAAATTGGAAAAGTCGAAAATTTATTATTCTTTCTCTACAGATGGACAGAATTTCTTGAGAGAGAGAAAACGTCAAATTTTTTAGAAAATTCTAAATATTTACGAGAAGCGCGAGTATCGCTTGAATCTCCAATTATGAGAATAAATGTTGCAGTAATAAGAGGGAGAGGAACACTAGAGAAGGCCCTTAAAAGTATATCTGTGTTAATGAAAAAGAAATTCCAGTGTGTTTAGCAATGGTTTTGACTAAGAAAAATAAACACACCATTCAAAATATGTTGAAACTTGCAGGAGAGCTTGGAGTTTCTGAAGTAAGATTAATGCCTTTGTGCCCTTAGGGACAGAGGGAAAAGTTAACAAAAGATTATTCATATCTTATGATGATTTACTCGGTTAATTTTCTGATGTCTAAGGTTAGACAGAATTTTTTTGGAGAGAAGGTGAGTCCAATGTACTATTTTTGATTATGTTAAAAGCATATCTCTATCTATAGAGTATACTTAGTCGTTTAGTAAAGGAAAATTGCAAATTTTAAAAAGAAGTACACAATGAATAATAATTTTGAACAATTATTTAATAATATCAGATGGTAACAGATGATGAACTTATGGAAATCAATGGTGGCGGATGGAACGATTGGCTTAATATTATAAGCATCATTGGTTATGCTTATAATACTGCAACAGGAAATTAATTATATTAATATCATAATGGTATAGGAATTGATTTTAACTTCTATACTTGCATTAAGGCAGGGGCTGTTATGAAAGAGTATTTCGTAACTGAAGGAAATAGTAATAACTATGCAGGTTTAAATTACATGTTTAAATCGGTTATAGATGTTAAGTATTATGAAGAAGCCAAGAAAAATGTTCAAGTATCAGACACCACTTCAGATGTATCGGGGTGGCTAATTAAATTTGCAATTTGCCATACTTTTCCGATATTATCAAGGTATTTTCAATAAGGGGTACATATTTTTTTCTAAAATTTTCCCCCATTTTGGATCAAGGATTGTATTATACAAAATTTGCAACCAATCTCTTTTTTCATATAGAAGGGGAAGTATTTCATGAGAAAGAAAGACCGCAAAATCATGGCGTTCCCCATTGACAAACTCATTAACTGACTCTTCAATTTTTTTATCAACTAAATAGTGAGCTCTTTCTAGTATTTCATTAGGTATTCTAAAACAGTATTTGTAAATACTCTCTCTACGTATACCAAGACGAGAAGCTATCATTTGTAAAGTGATTTTATTGACACTCGGAGTTTCTTTTGCAATGAGGAAAAAGGTATCGATAACTTTCTGTTGGTTGTCTGTTGTTATTATCATAAATAAAAATCTCGTTTTCGTTAATTGTTATCACAAAATGCCTTCTAATTTCAATAAGTTATTGAAAAAATATAAAAATAGGAAACAAGTGTTTCCTAAAATCTCATAAATAAAATCATAACCATCTTATATTACTGTATTACTGCTTTTTATTTAATAACTATATATTTATTGGAAACAGATGAGTATTAATAAGTTACATTATCCACTTAGTTCTATGCTACATTATCCACTTAATTCTATGTCAAACTAACGTAAAAGATATTAGAAATTGTTCTTAATATCAAAAGCTAATTTAAAAAGGAGGCCTTATTATGACCAACAATACTCGACTTTTTGGAGAACCACTCAAAAACTTCAATAATGAATCCAATTTTAATCTGGATGTATCCTCTGCTATGACTGCAGCTTTCGATTATGAAAACAGTGCTATTATTACTGATTTGCCCAGTCCTGTAGAATTTATGAAAAAATTTCGTTTAGACTCTAATGTTACATTAAATAATGCTTATGGAATTCCTGTGAGAATGGAGAGCAAAGCTGCGGTAAACGTCGGTGTTTTTGTTAATGCTGCAGCTGGATTAAATGTTGGAACAGTTGCTGTGGGAGCGACCTTTGTAGTGCTTGCATTAGCAGTTATTGTAGCTGGAGCAGTTCTCGTTCTTGGAGGAGAAAAGCCCAATCAAAACAGCGCCATTCTCAAATCCGTTAATCAAAATTACTTTAGTAGTCTGGTAAGTGCTGCTATGGAACGAGGAGGCTTAAAATTTGCAACAAGTGTTGTAACCGAGTTCATTTTGTATGTAAAAGAATATAATGGTATGGAAAGTTATGAATAATATAATTGAGCCTAATCCTGAAATGGCTGCAGTTTTAATGACCTATCAATGTGTGGCTCGGTGTGATGAATGTTGTTTTTCTTGTGGGCCCCATTTACAAGGGACGTCTTTGAATTTTGATAAAGTGAAGTATTTTCTGGATCAAATCAAAGAGATACCATCAGTAAAAATTGTTGTTTTTTCTGGTGGAGAATGTTTTATTGAATTTTCTTTATTAGTACAGAGCATCAAGTATGCTAATGACTTAGGACTAATGACAAGATGTGTAACAAATGGCTTTTGGGGTAAATCTTTAGGCTTAGCCAGAAAAAAAGTAGCAGCTTTGCACGAGAGTGGCTTAACAGAAATAAACTTTTCTACAGGAGACAGTCATCAACAATATATCCCTGTAGAAAGTGTATTAAATGCTACTATTGCGGCTACAGAAAATGAAATCACAACTTGTATTTCTGTTGAATCAAATAAAAGCAAAAAATTTAAAGCAAATGATTTTATAAATCACCCACTATATCAACAATATATTGCAAATACTGAAAACGAAAAATACTTGCAACTTTTATCAGCCACGTGGGTTTCTTTCCATACAGATACAATATACCAATATGATGAATCTGTAATGGATGATTCTATCGAGAGCGGCTGTGAAGGGATTTTTGATACAATTGCTTTAGAACCAAGAGGCGACATTATGGCTTGTTGCGGACTTACTGTCAACGACATTGAAGAATTTCACTTGGGCAAGCTTGAAAATTCAAAATTAAAAGAAATATTCGAGAAACATCATAATGATTTTTTAAAAATTTGGATTTTCCTAGATGGTCCTAAGAAGATAGTTGAAGTTGCCTCTCAATGGTTAGGGGAGCAACCTCCTATCTTTGCACATAAATGCCTATATTGTGCGTATCTGTACAATAATAAGGACTTGCTTAGTGCCATTAAAGAGAATTATTACATTTTAAAAGATGATGTACTTTCAAGATACACTCAGAAAATGGTTATTGAAAAAGCGATGTCTTAATTATTCTAAATCTATGTTTTATTCAAGGAGAAATTAAAATGATTAAACATTCTATTGGTGGTTTTTCGCTAATTTTATTAACAAGTTTGCTTTGTTTTCCAATGATTTCTAAAGCTCAAACTATAAATCAAAGAAATCATGATTTTGATAAGGTAGTGAAGGATGGATCTCATTTTTTCAAAAAAGCACCTAGATTTAAATTAAAGCTAATAAATTCTCAAATTAATTCAAATTACCAACCTAGATCGCTTGATGCTAATCAGGAACAATTGATAATGAAGTCAAGTCCCAACACGATTTCTGAAACTCAACTATTTAATCTTACTGATAAAGAGCTTGCTGTTAATTATGATTGGTATGATTATAATATACTACATGCTTTTCAAGTACATTCGGTATTGCCAATAGAAAAAGGTTTTTCTGCAATTAAGCTTGAAAATAATCAAGGTGAATACGTTCAGGCTCAGTATTCAAAAAGTCAGATACAAACTGTGTATAATATAATGTATGATTTTTCAGTGGCACTAAAAGGTAAGAACAGTAAGTCACAAAAAGCTGATGCAATAGTTCAGCTTATTGATGATAGATTACAATATTCTACTGATGATTCAAACGAAGCACAAAAAAGTGGAGATTTATATTCACGAGGACTTGCTATAGGGGTATTACAATCTTATGTTTCTGTACCTCAAGACGACTATGGTGCAGGATTAGAAGCCTATAATATAGGAGGTGGTGTATGTCAAGAATATACTGAATTGACTCAACTTGGATTTTTATATGCTGGTCTTCAATCGGTTGTAGTAGATAACATCACTCCTGAGCTTTATGCAGCTTCGTCAGCTGGAGAAGCTAATTATTTGCATACATGGAATGAATTAAACCTTGGTGGTTCATGGTATGGAGCAGATAGTACTTGGACAGATACTGGACAAAAAGGGGGGTATGACTCTAACTGGGAGGTTTTTTCTGAAAACCAATCTTTGCTGAACGACTTTTATATCTCTCTTCCAGCCTATGGTATTGATAATTATCCTCAACATACTGCTATAGCAAATGCTCAGACATTAAGAAATTAGGGAAAATATAATCAATGAAAGGAGAACTGTATGCCAAGTAATGAAATTAATATCAATCAGTCAACTATGGATGTAAATCCTTTAGGGATTTCTAGACTTTTAGGCTTTAAAGGTCACTTTAGTATTCCATTTACGCATATAAAAAGTATTACAAGAGATTATGGCATCCTCAACAATGGAGGAGGTTGGCGGGTTGCAGGAACTAGCTTTTTTGGTAATAATAGTGGTTTATATGACAAAGATGGAGTAAAAGCTTATGTTAATATTAAAAGACATGAGGAGCCTGTTTTAATTGAAGTAATTGATGAAGAAGTAAATCAGTTAGTATTAGGAGTTGAAAATCCTCAGAAATTTATTGAGGAATTGAAAGAGAAACAACCTCAAATTGTATCAGATGCTTCAAAAGGGAACGTTGTCCCCTCAAAAAAGGTAAGTAATGCATATAAAGCAGTTTACTATATGTCAAATTCAGCAATTGCTTTGGCTATTCCTGTGGTAATTTTGGGGATAATTAGTGGTGTTTCTCCTTCTCTTGCAAACATCACGATACCTCTGGTACTCATTTTAGGAGCTGTGATTGTTGTGCTTATTATTGCAAGCCTAATTATTTCAGTAATAAATAGAAATCAAAAATAAAGGTGATTTTGATAGTAAGGCATACATAAGAAGATGTGAGCTTTACTTTTTCTAAAGATGGCAATTGTAAAATTAGTTTAGCCACCTTAAGAAAAAAATACCTGAATCTCTTAGACTTGAGTTTGTAAGAACAAAAAGTAGAAAAGGATTCAGATGCAAGATGATTCTATCACAAAAGGCAAAGAAATTACTTATGCAGAACGTCAGTTGATTGAACGTTGGCACAACAAGGAGAAGCTAAGTAATCGTCAGATCGCTCAACTCTTAAATAAAGTCCCTCAGACAATTCATCATGAACTCAAGCGGGGGACAGGTTCAACTAAAGACCAAGACAAGGTACTCTGCAACTCACGCACATGAATGCCACAGAGCCAATAAAAGTCACTGCGGTCGTCGTTCTAAGCTCACTTCGGCCCTCAATGAAACCATTCGTTTAATTCCAGATAAGTCTGCCCAATCCGTCAATACGGCACTCTTAGCACTTCAAAAGGAAACTCAGTTCGAATCTCTTACTTCAGATAATGGGCGTGAATTTGCCCGCCTTCATGAGGCGGTGACTTGTCCGGTTTACTATTGTCATGCCTATGCCAGCTTTGAGCGTGGAAGCAATGAGAATCATAACCGCATGATAAGACGTTTCTTATCCAAAGGAACAAAACAAACAACAGTTCAGGCTGTTTCTAAAATTGAGACTTAGATGAATCATTATCCAAGAAAAATGTTTTCGAGTATCAGACACCGCTTCAGATGTATCGGTGTGGCTAAATTAAAGTTGCAATTTGCCTTTTTCTAAAGATATTAATAATATGGAGATGCCTTATGAAAATAAATTATAAAAATATATTTGTGAAACACAAATTTTTGCTTTTTATTTTAGGAATATTCATATTTTTACAGGTAGTAGTCAGTACAGTTTTTCCCTATATCACGAAATTCATTATTGATAATGTGTTGGTAAGCGGTCATCTACAGAACTTAAGGACGATTTTAATAATAACTATGGTATTGGTTGTGTCCTTGATTCCTATTAACGTAGCTATTAGTTACTTTTCTTCTAAATGGCTTCAGCTCATTATCTTTGATTTTCGGCAAAAGATTGCTGAAAGATTTCTGGATTCAAAAGAAAATTCTAAAAATAATGGGCTGTTTATCAATACTATTATCAATGACTGTGAAGTTATTGGGAACCAACTTCTTTCAATATTATTGAATAGCATTCCAAATATTCTCCTTATCATTCTTTATATGGTTGTCCTGCTTAGTTTAGATTTAAAATTGACTCTTTTGATTTTATTGACCATCCCTGTTTTTGTATTCGTATCTTATATCACTTCTAAAAAAGTTTTTACTTTATCAAAAAAGCTTCAAGAATACCGAGATCGGCTGATTGGCTTCTTAAATGCTTATGTGCGTAATAAATTATTAATTGATCTGTACAAATTAAAAGATGTAGAACAAAAAGAATTCACTAATTCAGTAGAGCAAGTCAAAGATGTAAACATTAAAACAAACACCATATTATCATTTTTGGGTAATATTTCAGGACTTTTAACAGTGATTATCCCACTGATTACCTTGTTTTTTGGGAGTCTTTTGGTAGTTCATCATCAATTATCATTAGGTTCATTAGTTGCTTTTAATAGTTATTCAGCAATGCTGTTCTTACCAGTAGGAAAATTATTAGATATTCCCGCATTATTTTCTCAAATGAAAGTTTCGATTGCTCGGATTGAATCGTTAAATTTTTCAAGCGAAACTTATTCTTTGGGTGAGTATAAATTTTCAACTTTGAAAGATAAAGAGTTACTGTTTGTAAAAAATTTTATACCATATGTAGAGCACAAAGCCCTATTTACTAAAAGGCTCTCGTTTTCGCTTTTGGAAGAGGATATTCTTAGAATTTCAGGGTCAAACGGAGTGGGAAAGTCTATTTTATTAAAAACATTAGTAGGTTACCATGAAAATTTTGAAGGAGAAATAAAAAAGAAACCTGATAGTCAGATTGTTTATGTTCCACAGGAAAATTTTTTATTTGATGGTACTATTAAAGACAATATGATTAAAGGAATTGAGTCTTACGAAACAGACCAATTACTTAGGCTAATTAATACCCTGAGTTTTGAGTTACCATTATCACAGGAGGTGTCATCAGTCACAATAGCGTTGAGTAGTGGACAGTTGCAAAAAATCAAACTCATTCGAGCGCTATTAAGTAAACCAAATATTTTGATTTTGGATGAAGTATTATCTAATCTGGAAGATTCTGTTGTTTTTAACTTCATCTCTTATATTAAGGAAATGAAGATGACAACAATATTTATATATCATGGGAATTTTGATTTGTTTTTGAACAAAACTGAGTATCACAGCATTGATTTAAATTTATATATTGGCAAATTGTAAAATTAAGTTAGCCACCTAAAGCAATAAAAAAACACCTGAAACCTTCTCAAGGAGACAGAGGCAGCCATTGACGTGTGAGAGCCACTAACGTTTGTATACTTATCGCATGAAGAAACAAGGCCGACGTTGGAGTGAAGCTAGGGCTCGCAATGGTTAAATTACTCAGCGCAGGTCAAAATCAAAACTTTAACGCCTACACTGATTATGACTCACTTCCAGAAATTGAGGTACCAGCTTACGACTGGCACCACCTTTTTAAATCTTATCGGAAGCCAACTTCAGAACTCAAGAAGGTGATGAAATGGATTACCATTCCCCTTGTCAAGCGCATTTTGGGCCTCAGAAGCTCAGAAGGAGCTTCAACATTTAACCCAAAATTCAGTTTTGAAGATTTACTGCTAATTATTTGACACTTACCTGACGTTCTGCATAAGTAATTTCTTTGCCTTTTGTGATAGAATCATCTTGCATCTGAATCCTTTTCTACTTTTTGTTCTTTCAAACTCAAGTCTAAGAGATTCAGTTGTTTTTTTCTTGCTTCAGGTGGCTAACTTAATTTTACAATTTGCCAAAAATTATTATTTAATGATATTTTTGAAAAGAAATTAAAACAAGAAAGTTTATCGAATATTTAATATAATAAGTATAAGGAGATACGTGATTAAGAAATATGATATTGTTAAGAGACATGATATTGCTGATTTTTTCATCGTGTGGACTATTTTAGAGTTTGGCTTATCCCTCATTTTATTATTACTGTTTTTACCAGAAACAATAAAAATAAATTTTGGGTTTATACTGACAAATCAACCAACTTCTGGAAGCAAATTCAATGTTTTAGCGTTACCTGTTTCTATGTTATTCGTTTCAGGTGCTTTAAAATATTCTTTGAGATATTTTAACCCTGTATTAAAATATTTGTTGATTTTTTTGAATGTTGTAGCATTGATAGGAACTAGTTTTTTTCTTATTCAACTTTTTATAATCAGATAAGGAGAGGTAATGGTATTCGGGATTTTTATTGGTATAGCGTTTGTTTTCTTGTCGTTGTCAGTTAATTTGATAACGAATTACTTTGAAGCGCAAAAGACAAAAAAATCCTTGAAAAAGATGTGGGGAACTCTGCTTCATACTCAGAAAAGACGGGGAGACACAGTTGATAGCCTCGCATCTAGTTTTTTAGTTCGGAAAAAAAATATTCTTTATGATTGCTATATAGACGACGATACATGGGATAATTTAGATCTACAACAAATTTTCTCTCAAATAAATAGTACCCAAACTAGTTTAGGTGGAGAATTATTATATTCAAAAATGAGATTACTCAAGTTTTCAATAGATGATGATTTTGAGAATTTAAAATCATATCTTTTGGAAAATGAGAGTGTAAGAGAGAGAATCCAGAATGTACTGGCAAAATTAGGAAAGAAAAACAACAATTTGACATTTCAAATTGTATATGGCTCAGGATTACAAAAAGTTAGATATGATAGAATGTACATAATATTGGGGTTGTTACCAGCACTATCTCTTCTTACAGCTTTTATAAATAACATACTTGGTTCTTTGATATTTATTTTTAGTGTTTCCTTTAATATTATATTCTATGTATTTAGAAAATATTCATTAGAGCTTGAATTAGAAAGAATGTCATATTTAGTACGAATTATTCATGTGTCAAATGTTTTAAAAAAGTTAGATTTTCCAGATAGTAATGTTCTTGCTCGAGATTTGAATAAATTTAAAATTTTGAATTTTTTAGGGTATGCTTTTAATTATAAAACAGACGTTTCTGAAACATCAATAATATTTGAATATATTAATGCGATATTTATGATTCCTTTTATTGCTTATTCACAATTAAATAGTAAATTATTTAAGTACAACGATTCTATAAAAGAGATTTTGGATATAATATCAAATTTGGATGCTGCTATATCAAATTTGAATTACCTGGAATACAGCATTTATCACTGTAAACCAATATTTTCTAATGAAAAGGGTTTAAAAGCAAAAGAAATATATCATCCTCTTTTAAAAAATCCAGTTAGTAATTCTATTAAATTTTATAATAATATCGTTATTAGTGGAGATAATGCATCAGGAAAATCAACCTTTATGAGAACGACCGCTATAAATTGTATTCTGGCTCAAAGCTTGAATTTCGCACTTGCTAAATATTTTTCGTTATCATACGGAGGAGTATCAAGTTCAATAAACATTGGTGATAACGTTATGAATGGGGAAAGTCATTTTGTTGCAGAAGGCAAGCGAATAAAGATTTTGATTGATAATTTGTCATCTGATAAATTTAATTATCTATTTTTAGATGAAATTTTTAGTGGCACAAATTCAGCTGAAAGAGTATCTATTGGGACTAGCCTTATGAATTGGTTAAAAAATGAGAATTGTTTGTATATGATAACGACTCATGATATTGAACTGATAAAATCAGGCATAGATTTTAATAAATATTATTATTTTACTAGTTCACAAACTACAAATAAGAGTGATTATAAAATTAGGGAAGGTATTTCTACAACTACAAATGCAATAGCTACTCTTGAAAATTTAAACTACCCAAATAAAATAATTTCCGAATCGAAATTAAAATTGAAAGAGTTTATTACTGTTTAAAATTTTAGTTCTAATGCATAATTAACATAAAAAGGTATTCATCCGTCATTGAGGGAAATAGTGTCAAATTGCATACATTTTTGTCAGTTTATAACTGATAGAAAAATTATAAAATAGGGATATAAAAGGATTTGCTAAGATGAATAGTAACACAATATTACTAAGGTAGTTTTCAAAACGTTAAACAGATTGGCTCTGTGTCAACGTTCTTGGAACTTATTTGTCGAAAATTGTCGAAAATATTTAACTATCCGATAAAGAATTTAACAAATTTAAGGCATGTGTATCTTGCAGATGTTTTTTCCTTGGAGTAATTGTAGATAGTACCCTTGTGTTGTTTGAATAGAACTATGTCCTAGCCTTTGAGAAATGTAATCTATGGAGACTTTGTCATTTATTTAGATCTTATCAGAAACCAACTTCAGAGCTCAAGAAGATGATGAAGTGGGATTTACACTTCACTTTACCAAGCGCATTTGGCCCTCAGGAGCTCAGAAATAGCTTTAACATCTAACCAAAAATTCAGTTTTGAAGATTTACTGCTAATTATTTGACACTTACCACATCTGAAGAGATTACCCATAGAGGAATTGACTTGTTAAGTGCAATAGGTGTCAAATATCTATATGATATGAAGGATTATCAGGGAGCTTATAAAATTTATATAGAGTTAGAAGATAGTGATTCTAAAGATCTTTTAAAACAAGAAGCTTATATTTTAAAATTTTTACAAATTAAAAATGGAGAACAAAAATGAGGGCAAAATTAGGAAATGATACGGTTGATGTTTGGAAGATTACAGATAAAACACCCACTGATGCTTGGGTAAAAGAAGCATTTGAGAGTCATAAAGTTTTTTGGGATGATGAAATGGGAGGACTTCCAATGCTGGCAACCTTTTTTATGAAAGAAGAAAGTGTAAAAAAGATAAATAAATTAGTTGTTGGGAAGCGACCACGACAATTTCTATTACTTGATGCTAGAGATTCAAATGGTGCTTTCTTGGGAGGAAACTTAAGAGCTTCTATTGGAGATTATCTTTACAAAAGGGGAGAACTCTATCAGTTCTGTTCTGAAAAAGTTTTTAAGCGAGATTTCATATTAATATAAACTTTAGATGGAAAATTGTAAAAATAAGTTGGCTACAAAAAAATGGCAAATTGAAAATTTAATTTAGCCACCTGAAGTAAGCAAAAAGCAACTGAATTTCTTAGACTTGAATTTGAACGAAAACAAGCAGAAAAGTAATTCAGATGCTAAAATAATTTCACAATTTTCCATAGAATCATAACTTAAAAATATGGACCTCAGTATGATTGGAAAATTAAGGATGTGTTTATATAAATATTTTTACACCTAATAATTGAACATATGCTAGTTCAAGTGATGCTATTCTAAGTTTCCTGAAATGTGTATTGCATTTGGTGCAAGATTAGATGATAATTATAAGTCGAAATTATTTTTACCTTCTTGAGAGAAAATAAAATAATATACGAAGTTTATAATAAGATGCAAAAAATGAGTTGGAAAGTAACTTGACCATAATTGGTAATTGAAGTGTTTTTAGACCTAGGAGGATGTTTATGGAGTATAAAATTAGAACGTTGAATATAGAAGACAAGAATCGCTTTGAAAAGTTTAACAATGATTTACTTAAGGAAAAAAATTCTGGTTTTAGGTATTCTTTATCAACGATAAAGGAGATCAATAACTATGAGGAATATTTAGTAGAAAGAAATAAATTAGAGAATTATACTATTATTCCTAATTATTCAACAATGACTACTTTTTATTATTTGGATGGTGAAGATATTTGTGCAAAAATTGATTGTAGATGGGAGCTTGATAAAGGAAATCTCTCAACTGAAGGAGGTCATATAGGTTATATAACCTCCCCAAATTTCAGAGGCAAGGGTATAATGTATAAACTTTTGACTTTTGCATTAACTAAATATAATAAACGGAACATTAAGCAAGTTTTTATTACAGCGCTAAAAGATAATAAAGCTAGTAGGGCTACCATAGAAAAAGTTGGTGGGATATTGGAGTCTTATTACGAGAGAGAAGATGGGGAAATTATTGCTAGATATTGGGTAACAACTACCTAAAAAGGGTTGAAATAAATTTGATATGACATCCAAAAGTTGGACTTTATAAATCTAACTTTTGGAGCTCTTTTCTTATGAGTAAGTATTCGTTTGATTTTACAATTTGCCATCAGAAAAAACATAATTATTTTTTGTTATAATTAATTTGAGAAACTTTATTAGAATATTTTGAAGAAGGGAAAATTTGGCAAAAAAAAAGAAAAAAGGAATTGTACAACTTCATTATGCCAACGGCAGATCTTTAGGTGAAATTAATGGAACAGTTGAGGTTCCCAGAGATAAAGGTTTCTTGAAGACACTTTTTATGTATTCAGGTCCGGGAGCATTGGTTGCCGTCGGATACATGGATCCTGGTAACTGGTCCACATCTATCACCGGTGGACAAAATTTCGGTTATCTCCTCATGTCGGTTATTTTGCTTTCTAGCCTTGTGGCTATGTTGCTTCAGTATATGGCAGCTAAGCTAGGCATTGTGACCCAAATGGACCTAGCGCAAGCAATACGTGCGAGAACTAGTCAATCTTTGGGGATTGTACTTTGGATTTTAACGGAGCTTGCGATTATGGCAACGGATATTGCGGAGGTTATTGGAGCTGCAATTGCCCTTTATCTCCTCTTTGGCATACCGATCATTGTTGCGGTTTTCATCACAGTTCTTGATGTTCTTTTACTTTTACTACTAACTCGAGTAGGTTTTCGAAAAATTGAGGCAATTGTAGTTTGCCTAATTCTTGTTATTCTGCTTGTTTTTGTTTATCAAGTCGCATTGTCCAATCCAGATTGGTTGGGGGTTGTTAAAGGACTGATACCAACAAGTCAAACGTTTGCTAATCAACCACAAGTCAATGGAATTTCGGCCCTCCAAGGTTCATTGGGAATTATTGGAGCAACCGTTATGCCACACAATCTTTACCTACATTCAGCTATTTCTCAGACACGTAAAATTGATCACAATGATGAAGAAGATGTGGCTCGAACAGTTCGATTCACGACTTGGGACTCTAATATTCAGTTAACTTTAGCATTTGTGGTGAATGCATTATTGCTTATTACAGGAGTTGCAGTTTTTAAGTCAGGAGGTGTTAAGGACCCATCTTTCTTTGGACTTTATCATGCACTTTCTGATGCAAATTCTTTAAGTAACGGTGTTTTAGCTTCTGTAGCTAAATCAGGAGCATTATCGGCACTTTTTGCTGTAGCACTGCTTGCTTCGGGGCAAAACTCAACAATCACTGGAACATTATCTGGGCAGGTAATAATGGAGGGGTTTGTCCACATGCGTATACCACTCTGGCTAAGGCGTCTTATAACACGATTACTTTCAGTTATTCCAGTACTGATTGCTGTTCTTTTGACTGCCGGACAATCTTCAATTAATGAGCACATTGCATTGAATAATTTGATGAATAATTCACAAGTTTTTCTTGCTTTTGCTTTACCATTTTCTATGTTACCGCTTCTTATGATGACAGATTCGCAAGTGGAAATGGGAGAACGATTTAAAAATGGGTTGTTTATTAAAGCTTTGGGATGGATTTCTGTCATTTCCTTGACCTTTCTAAATTTAGAAGGTTTACCCGCAGCGATTGAAGGCTTTTTTGGAAAAAATCCTACTGTGAATCAAATTACTATTGCACATGGCATTGCTTACTTATTAATTGTTGTGGTATTGGCATTGCTTATTTGGACGATAATTGAATTGTATAAGGGAAATAAACGTTATGCTGAAAGTGAAACTTTTAAAAAATCAAGAGAGATGAAGGAAAAGAAAGATATGTGAATATTTTTGAATTCTTGTTTATTTTCTATTTTATTATTCTTGTTTGACTGTTTTTTCAAGTTAATCGGTATTCTTATTCTACATGTAGAATTATTGATGGGGCATACCTTGAATTTCATTTCTTTTTATACCGACGGTGGTAATAGTCAGATATTTGAAATATTCTTGCCTTTATTCCTTATAGCATGGCACACTGTTCAGCATCAATGTAAAACGCTAGTCTTTTGGTAAAAAGTTTGGAATTATTCTATTGACTGGTGTGATTTTTGAGTTTTTGCAGTTCATTTTGAAATTGGCGTAACCGATGTGAACGATATGCTAATGAACGCGCTGGTGTTATAATTGGATTTGAGATTTATGAGTTTCTGAAAAAATATCAAATTCAACGAGAAGTTAGATAAGTTGTTAAATTGAATTTTGTTTGTGATACTTGTAATCTTTGTTCTGTTTGTCGGTAGTATGATACTTCATCGACTATAGTTACTTTAGATTTTGGAGAAAAAATGGATAAAACTGAGGAATTTAAGCGGATTTTAGTTGGGGTAGATGATTCAGAAGATGCTCAAATGGGCTTTCGTTATGCAATCCGTGAAGCTAAAAAAATAGATGCAACATTAATAATTACTTCAATTCTTGAAGGAAATGAAATGAATGTATATCAGGCACTTGATAAGGATCATGTGCGGAGCGAACGTACAAAATTAGAGGAAAATATCAAGGCTTATCAACAACGTGCAAAAGAAGCGGGAGTTGAGAAAGTGGAAGTCATCGTAGAAGAAGGTATTGCGGGCGCAGTGATAGTCAAAAAGGTTATCCCTGCTTCCAAAGCTGATCTTCTTGTTATCGGGTCAAATTCAAATAAGAAAAAAGGTCTCAAACGTTTGCTAGGCTCACAAGCGGAATATATTGCTAAAAATTCACCAATTTCTGTGATGATTGTGCGGTAGTTCGCGGTTTAATTATTTAAAAGATTACGAGTTTACAAATTCGCAATTTTTTTTAATATTCTCAATAACGGATAAATCTATCGGTGAGTAGGAAGAGAAGTTGATTGGGAGATGGAGAATTTATCAAGTCAGATAAAAACAGGAACGTAGTAATAATTGAACAAAGAGTTTTGATGAGATTTAAATTGATTAAGAAACCAATTTCTGAATCATTAGAGCTAATTTATTAGGATGTTAACTTTAATAAAGGAAATAGTTGCTAAAAGAGATAGGTGGCGGCTTAAAGCTCAGTCAGTTTGAGGTTAACACACCCAAGCTTATTTTAGAAAGTTTAGCTGGTTAGCTTTATCAAAATTATAGGCTAGAATAAAAAAATATTAATAAAAATGAAGATATTTGAAGAAAAGATGGACAATCAGTCTTGTGAATTTGTTAAATTCATTGCAGTTAGGAACCTTTGGAACTGTGAAAAAGTTATACAAAAGGTGAGGCTTTTTGTTATAATTAGTTTTGTAAAACATTTTTGACACTAAATCTAGTGGAATTAGTATCGGATTGAGAAAAAGCCTTGTCTGCCCGACATGGCTTATAGATAGAAAGGCTATTTATGACAACTTTAGAGATAAAAGATCTTCACGTCGGCGTTGATGAAAATGGGGTTCATACGGAAATCCTGAAGGGAATCAATTTGACTTTTAAAACAAATGAAGTTCATGCCATCATGGGACCTAACGGAAACGGTAAGTCAACATTGTCAGCTGCAATTATGGGTAATCCCCATTATCATGTGACAAGTGGATCAATCCTCTTTGATGGCAATAATATCGTTGATCTTCCGGTAGATGAGCGTGCACGTTTAGGCCTCTTCCTTGGAATGCAATATCCATCTGAGATTCAAGGAGTGACAAATGCTGAATTCATGCGTGCGGCAATCAACGCCCGTCGTGCTGAGGATAATAAGATTTCAGTCAGGGATTTTATTAAAAAACTTGATAGAAATATGAACTTGCTTAATATGAAGGAAGAAATGGCCGAGCGTTATTTGAATGAAGGTTTCTCAGGTGGAGAAAAAAAACGTAATGAAATTCTTCAATTAATGATGCTTGAACCAACTTTTGCTATTCTTGATGAAATTGACTCAGGTCTTGACATTGATGCTTTGAAGGTTGTTTCAAAAGGTGTTAATGCTATGCGTGGTGAAAACTTTGGTGCGATGATAATTACTCATTACCAACGATTGCTTGACTATATCACTCCAGATTATGTTCACATCTTAATGGATGGTAAAGTGGTGAAGACTGGTGGTGCAGAATTAGCTCAACGACTTGAAAAAGAAGGTTATGCCAAGATCGCAGAAGAACTTGGGCTTGATTATAAAGAAGAGGTATAAACTTATGGGGGAAGTAAATAAAGAGATTAAAGCTTTTTCTGAAAGTCATGCTGAGCCGGAATGGTTGTCAGACCTGCGTCAAAAGTCTTTTAATGATGCTCAAGTTCTTGAATTACCACGCATCGAACGGGTCCGTTTTAATAGCTGGAAGCTTGACAACATCACACTTGCTGAGTCTGATGAAAACAATTCTGTAGCTAGCTTCACGGAGATTCCAGATTATCCTCTGTTGGTTCAAGCTGGTACAAATACAGTTTTAGAACAAATATCACCTGAATTAATCGAAAAAGGTGTCGTTTTCACTGACTTTTATTCTGCCATAGAAGAAATTCCTGAAATTATTGAAAAATACTTAGGATCAGCTATAGCAACTAATGAAGATCGTTTGACGGCTGCCCATTATGCCGCTTTTAATTCTGGTATGGTGCTTTATGTGCCTGATAACGTTGAAGTTGATTCACCAATTGAAGCTATTTTTTATCAGGATGGTTCAGAGGCGATAAATTTTAACAAGCACATTCTAATCATCGCCGGACGCAATTCAAAGATTAACTATTTGGAACGTCTCGAAACCAAAGGTGAATCAATAGCTAAGGTGACTGCATCAGTAGCAGTTGAAGTAATAGCTTTAGATGGTGCTCAAGTCAAATTTTCTGCAATTGACCGTCTTGGTGTTAATGTCACCGCTTTTGTTAGCCGTCGAGGTCTAATTGGGAATGATGCAACGATTGATTGGTCAATAGGTGTCATGAATGATGGTAATGTAATATGTGATTTTGACAGTGACCTTAAAGGAAATGGATCTCATGCTGAATTAAAAGCTGTTGGTATTTCTATGGGCAAACAGATCCAAGGTATTGACACACGTGTGACTAACTATGGTAAAAATTCAGTTGGTCATATTCTCCAACATGGGGTTATCCTTGAAAGAGGAACGTTGACTTTCAATGGCATTGGTCACATTATTAATGGTGCAAAAGGTGCGGATGCGCAACAAGAATCACGTGTTTTGATGCTGTCTGATAAAGCCAAAGCTGATGCTAATCCCATTCTTTTAATTGATGAAAATGATGTCACTGCAGGCCATGCAGCCTCTATTGGCCAAATTGATCCAGATGATATGTATTATCTTATGAGTCGTGGACTTGATGAGCAAGCAGCTAAAAAATTAGTAATTCGTGGATTCCTTGGGTCTGTTATAACAAACATTCCTGTCAAGTCTGTCCGTGAAGAATTTATAGCTACAATTGATCGAAAGTTGGGAATTTAATGTTAGACTCTGAGAAAATTATCAAAGATTTTCCAATCTTAGATCAAGTTGTCAATGATGAAGCTTTGGTCTATTTGGATAATGCAGCAACGACTCAGAAACCAAAACAGGTACTTGACGCTTTGAAGCATTATTATGGAAATGATAATGCTAATGTTCATCGTGGTGTACATACATTGGCTGAACGTGCAACGGCTAAATTTGAAGGGGCACGTGAAAAGCTTCGTTCTTTTATTAATGCGAGGTCAGCTAAAGAAATACTTTGGACGAAGGGGACGACTCAATCTTTAAATTGGGTGGCCCAATTTGCTCGTCAAGTTTTACAACCCGATGATGAAATTTTGATTACGGTGATGGAACATCATTCGAATCTTGTTCCTTGGCAACAAGCAGCCAAAGCGACAGGAGCAAGTCTGAAATTTGTATACTTAAAGGATGGGAAACTTGATCTAAATGATTTGGCTGCCAAACTCACAAGCAAGACTAAGTTTCTATCTATTACTCATGTGTCAAATGTTCTTGGTGTAATTAACCCGGTTAAGGAGATTACTAAGCTTGCTCATCAATATGGAACATTGGTTGTTGTGGATGGTGCACAGTCTACACCACATATGGCTATTGATGTCCAAAATTTAGATGTTGATTTCTTTGCCTTCTCTGGTCACAAGATGATGGCACCAACAGGTATCGGTGTGCTCTATGGTAAGCAAGAACTTTTGGAAAAATTTGAACCAATTGAATTTGGTGGTGAGATGATTGATTTTGTTTATGAGGATCATTCAACATGGACAGAGCTACCTTGGAAGTTTGAAGCTGGTACCCCAAATATTTCTGGTGCAATTGGGCTTGGTGCAGCGGTAGACTATCTCAACTCAATCGGAATAGATGCTATTCATCAACATGAGCAAGAGTTGGTTGACTACATCATGCCAAAGATGAGAGCAATTTCAGGCTTGACAATATATGGCCCTGAAGATAATTCACTACGTACGGGTGTGATTGCTTTTAACATTGACAATCTACATCCACATGATTTAGCAACAGCACTTGATATGCAAGGTATTGCGGTTAGGGCTGGTCACCATTGTGCTCAACCCTTACTCAATTATCTGGGAACATCGGCTACTGCACGAGCTAGCTTCTATTTGTATACAACAAAGGACGATTGCGACAAGCTAGTTGAGGGAATTTTACAAGCGAAGGAGTTTTTCAATGTTTGAGATTTTGACAGATAAATTTTTAGAATTACTAAAATATGAAGGCGAAGTGGCTTTGACGAGTTGGGGATCTGAAGCGTCCCCACATGCAACTGGAACTTGGATCTCTTACTTAACTTTGACCAAAAATGGTTATCTATTGGCACCAGCTGCGGGCTTTAAACACTTTGAAGCAGATATCGCAATCAATGATACCGTACTTGCTTTATTAGCGGTTCGTGAAGTATCTGGGTTTAACGATTATCCTGGAATTGGTTTCCGGTTGACGGCAAGGGCAAAGTTATTGTCTAAAGGTTCGGATTATGAACTTGTCAAAGACAAATATCCTTGGTGTAGGCAAGCATTAGAATTAAGGCCGATGGAATTGGAGCAATTATTATAATGGCACTTAGTAAATTAAATGAACTCTATGGCTCAAAATTTGAACAAATGGCTATTCGTGACCATGCAGATCATCCAAGAAATGCTGGAAAGCTACAAGTTGGTTGTGTTGTAGATCTAAATAATCCTACTTGTGGTGATGTGATCCGTCTGACAGTGAATTTAGAAGAAAACAAGGTTAAAGATATTGCTTTCTCTGGACATGGTTGCACCATTTCAACGGCCTCAGCTTCAATGATGACAGAAGTAGTCTTAGGAAAAAGTAAAGAAGAAGTTCTGGAATTGGCTGACTTGTTTAGCAAAATGGTGACTGGGCAGGAAGAATTGGATCTTGATAACTTAGGTGATGCCCTATTTTTAAAGGGGGTTGCCAAGTTTCCACAGAGGGTAAAGTGTTCAACCTTACCTTGGAATGCCTTAAAAAAGGCATTGGAAGTTGGCTCTGCCAATCTTTCAGAAACACATGAATAAAAGCTGAGTAAGATGTTAGAAAGTCAAGCACAGCTTGACTCTTACAAGGAGAGAATATGGCAGATACAAATATAAAAAGAAAAGTACCGTCTTTAGTTGAAAAAAATAAAGCAAATGAAGTCCCTGTACTCGAAGAATATAAATTTGGCTTTCATGATAACGCAACGTTGGAATATACGACTGGCCTTGGCTTAAATGAAGAAGTTATTCGTCAGATTTCAGCTGCTAAAAATGAACCAGACTGGATGCTTAAATTTCGTCTAAAATCTTACGAGTCTTTTAAGAAAATTGACGCACCAAAATGGGGACCCGACTTGAGCTTTATTAATTATGATGACATTGTTTACTATCAAAAGGCTTCTGACAAGTCAGCACGAACATGGGACGATGTACCAAATGAAATAAAGGAAACATTCGAAAAGATCGGAATTCCTGAAGCAGAACGCTCTTATCTCGCGGGAGCTAGTGCACAATATGAGTCAGAAGTGGTTTATCATAACATGAAGGACGAATTTGAAAAATTGGGTATTATCTTTACGGATACAGATACAGCACTCCGAGAATATCCTGAGATTTTCAGAAAATATTTTAGCAAATTGGTTCCACCTACAGACAACAAGTTGGCTGCTCTGAACTCAGCTGTCTGGTCGGGTGGAAGCTTCCTCTATGTGCCAAAAGGTGTGAAATGTGAGATACCAGTTCAAGCCTATTTCCGTATTAATAATGAGAAGTCTGGTCAGTTTGAGCGAACTTTGATTATTGTAGAAGAAGGTGGCTCCGTTCAATACATTGAGGGCTGTACAGCACCAACTTATTCAGCAACTTCACTTCATGCGGCTGTAGTTGAAATCTTCGTAGAAGAAGGTGGATACATGCGTTATTCAACCATTCAAAACTGGTCTGACAATGTCTTGAATTTGGTAACTAAGCGCGCTAGTGCAGCTGCAAATGCAACTGTTGAATGGGTAGATGGTAATCTCGGTGCGAAGATTTCAATGAAGTATCCGTCCGTTTATTTAAATGGTCCTGGTGCTCGTGGAACAATGCTTTCAGTTGCTTTTGCAAATACTGGACAAAATCAAGATACTGGTGCGAAAATGATTCATAATGCACCGAATACAAGCTCAAGTATTATTTCGAAGTCAATCGCTCGAGGGGGAGGGATTGTCAATTACCGTGGTCAAGTTACATTTAACAAAGACTCAGCTAAGTCAAAGTCTCATATTGAGTGTGATACCATTATCATGGATGACATTTCGAAGTCGGATACAATACCATTCAATGAAATTCATAACTCACATGTTGCACTTGAACATGAAGCTAAGGTTT
Source organism: Lactovum miscens (assembly GCF_014202895.1). Classification (GTDB taxonomy): domain Bacteria; phylum Bacillota; class Bacilli; order Lactobacillales; family Streptococcaceae; genus Lactovum; species Lactovum miscens. The sequence continues at coordinate 19,860 of NZ_JACHHV010000016.1, read as the reverse complement.
CAAAGATTTCAGAGGAGCAGCTTTATTATCTTATGAGTCGCGGTTTAACAGAAAAAGAAGCCACAGATATGATCGTTATGGGATTCATAGAGCCATTTACTAAGGAACTTCCTATGGAATATGCGGTTGAATTAAATCGGCTTATTTCCTATTCAATGGAAGGTTCTATAGGATGAAAGGCACAAGTCAAAGTAGACTCCCGTCTTGCAAATCCTAATCTTAAGATATAGTAACAAAAGAGTTGGGAAAATTAAAATAAATTCTAGAAACTACCCTTTTTAAAGGATGGTTTCTTTTGTGTAATACGTTATTCGTGCAATAATTAACATTGCTTTATAAATAATGTCTTAGTATTAATTTGTTAGTGGACTTTATCGCCTTAAGCATTATTAAAAAAATAATGTGCAAACGTTGTAACATTATATTATATAAATCTTTTTATTTTTATCCTTGTTAATTTAAAATATATAATTAATTATATGAATAAGTAGTCTAATCATTGTGGTTTTTTACATAATTATGATAATATAGTGAAATCATATTATTTAGATTTTTATTTTTTGATATAAAATATGAGCATCTTTGTTCATGAAAAGAGGAAACTATGTCCACTTTCACACAATTTAAAATAGGAAACGATATTGTAACCCTAGACTTTCCTGAAATTTCTCATGTAAAATCTCTTTATGAAACAATTAACACCGATTACTTAAGTCTTAGAAGGTGGCTTCCCTGGGTAGATGAAATTCATTCAATTGAAGATGAGAGTAAATTTATTGAAATGGCAAGGAAAGATATAGCTCTTAATAAAACAATTGTCACTACAATCCTTATCAATGGCAAGGCAGTAGGAATTATAGATCTACATAATATTAGTCGCAAAAATATGCGTGCAGAAATAGGTTATTGGATTTCAAAAGATGTTCAAGGACATGGAATTATGACTGAAAGTGTAAAAAGATTTATAGAAGTAGTTTTTAAAGAGCTTAATCTTCATAAGTTAACGATTATAGCTGAGAGTGACAACAATAAGAGTCGTGCAGTAGCTGAAAGGTTAAACTTTGAGCATGAAGCCACATTAAAAGAGCATTTAATTTATAATGATGAATTTAAGGACCTTATTATATATTCAAAGTTTTTTAATCGGTAAATTGCCAGTAAATTTAAAATCATTAGTATAAAATGATTTTTTCGAAACAATTTTATATAAAGTTATTAGAATTGTTTGAGCCAAAAATTAATTTTTAATAAAAGAACACATATAATTAATAAAACTTATTAATCTAAATAGACTTCTGATTCTTAAGTAATCAGCATTCAATCAATTTTTATCAATATTTTAATCCGTAATGTTAGTTTCAACATATCAAAAAATAATAAATAACAATATATTGTGACGATTTTAATTGATACAGATATGCATTTAAAGTGAAACTTTTTTGTTAAAACAAAACATGATGAAAGTTATTACCTATTTCGATGTCAGGGCTGTGGTTGATCATTAGGCTGATATGCAGAATAAAAATTAGGTTGTATTGTTTATTCATCAGTTTAGAGGTGACAAGAATAAGACTAATAAAAAGAATTTTCAATTTGAAAATTCTTTTTATTTAGATAGACCATTAATAAAGAAATTTGTAATTAATTCAGTTTTGTCAAATAAGCGCTCAGCACTCAGACCCTTCATTCCTTCAACGAAGATATTTAAAATAAACATGAAGTCGTCCTGAGTCAAGTTTACAGAAATCTTGCCTTCACGTTGGCCTTTACTAAATAGCTCTTTATAGACCTGCATTTGCAAGGCCATGGTATCAGTGTCAAAAAAATCGGGGTCGTTGGAATACTCAGACATCAAGTTTTCAGTAAACTGAGGTGTATAACGTCCGAGCTGTTTGAATTTCATTTTGGTAATCCCTTTGTAGGTTTCCTCAAAGTTTAAGTCGGAAGCTATGAGCCTTTTTACATCTTCCCCCATATGCTCGAAGGCTTTCATAATAACAGTCTTCATGAGTTTGTTTTTGGATTCATAATATTTAAAAATTGTGACTTTAGAAACTTCAGCCTTTTCTGCTATCTCATCTACAGTAATGGCACTGATCGTTTTTTCATTTAGGAGTTGAAACGTTGTTTTAAGAATCGAATTTTTCTTCTTTTCGGTTTGATTCATGATTAAATACTAGTACAATTAATGAACTATGTCAATGCAAATGGTTCATCATGAACTTTACCTTTAGAAATAGCTCATAAATTATTGACTTTTAAATATAATAAAGTAAAATATGAACTATAGATATGAAATAGTTCATTTTTAGCGTTATTGTAATTATAAAATTCTAATGCAAGGTTTGGAAAGGGGAGTTAAAATGACTAAGCTTGTTGAAATTAGGAGTTTAAAGAAGTGCTTTGGCTCAGTTGAGGCTCTCAAAGGCATCACTTTTGATATTGAAAAAGGTGAAGTACTGGGCTATGTTGGTCCAAATGGAGCTGGAAAATCAACAACGATTCGTGTTTTACTTGGTATTATCAAAGCATCAGGGGGATCTGCAAAAATTTTTGGAAAAGATGTCTGGTCTGATTCAATTAAGATTCACAAAGATATTGCTTATGTGCCAGGTGATGTCTATCTTTGGCCAAATCTCACAGGTGGTGAAATAATTGACATGCTTTTGAATATGCATGGAAGTTTTGATGATGTCCGTCGTGACGTGTTGATAAAAAAGTTCGAATTTGATCCAAAAAAAAAGGCTCGTTCATACTCTAAAGGAAATCGCCAAAAAGTCGCTTTAATTGCAGCCTTAGCTAGCAATGCTGAACTTTACATTTTTGATGAGCCCACTTCAGGACTTGATCCCCTGATGGAGGTAGTCTTTCAAGAAGAAGTCTCTCGACTCAAATCAGAAGGAAAGTCAATTCTTTTAAGCTCCCATATTCTGTCAGAAGTTGAACGTCTTTGTGATAAAATTGCCATTATTTCAGATGGTAAAATTGTCGAATATGGTAGCTTAGAAGAAATGCGTCATTTGACCCGTTATGAATTTAAGGTTGAAACTAAGATTCCAATAACAGGCTTCAGCAATCTTGAAATGATTCATGATCTTAAGATAGAAGGAAATAAAGCTGTATTTCAAGCTGATTCAGATAAGATACAAGATGTATTGGCCACTCTACTTCCTTACCAAGTTATAAAGATTGACTCAAATCCCCAAACTCTCGAAGAGCTTTTCATGCATCATTACACGCAAGTAGCAAGATAGGATTGCATAAGAAAGGTTAAAATAATGTTAGTATTCAATAATACAACCATGATGATGCGTACACTGTTCAAGCGTGATTGGGTCAAATTTATTCTTTGGGTAATTGCGCTGATTGCTTTTGCTGCGTCGGGCGTTGGTAAGTTAGAAGTGGCAATTACTCCAGTTAATCAAGCATCTATGTATAGCCTTTTTAATGGACCCGCTCTTGTCAGCCTTTTTGGACCAACTCTTGTGACTGGACCTAAACAATTTACTGGTGCCGCTGCATTTGGCAGTCTTATGCCTTTGATAACAGTTATGGTATTTGCTATTATTACGATTGTTTATGTGGTCAATCGGACACGTAAGGATGAGGAAGAGGGAATTGCTGAATTGCTTCGAAGCTTCCAGATTGGTAAATTAGCTAACACAACTGCCTTAGTAATTGAACTTTTTGTTCTTCAATTGTTTATGACTTTTTTGCTTGCAGGATCAATTCAAGTTCAAGGCGCAGCAGGAATGGGTATTTTTACAGATAATCTACTTTTTTCATCAACAATTACATCACAAAGTTTCATGTGGGGGATGTTAGCCTTGCTCTTAGCTCAAATTTTTCCAGAATCGGGATCTGCAAAAGGAAATGCAATAGGCCTCTTCTTTGTTCTTTATATTGTTCGCATGGGAACTGATATTAGTAACGAAAGCCTCAGCTGGCTTAACCCATTATCTTGGTGCTATCTAACAGGAGTTTATGTTGAAGACAATTGGCTTCCAATTGCACTAACACTTGCTCTTTCTTTATTCGCTTTAATTATTAGCTACATACTTGAACTTAAACGAGATTTGGCGGCGGGCTACATACAAGAGACTCGTGGCAAGGCTCATGCAGGACACTTATTACATAATTTTACTGGATTGGTATTTCATCAACAAAGAACATCTATTTTCGTTTGGATTTTAGGCCTTTTTGTTTTAGGTATTACATATGGTTCAATGACTGATAAAATTGGTAGTCTAGTAGGAGGTGCTTCAAAAAATAACTACGTGACAAAAATTTTGTCAATTACTTCAACGACTGATTCAGCCCTGATGGAACAAGAGTTTTTGGGGACAGTTTATCTTGTGCTGGCTCTTATTTCAAGCTGTTTTGCAATTGCTTCATTATTTAGGATGATTTCAGAAGAAAGGAAAAACCGTCAAGAACAAATTTATTCAATGCCAATTTCTCGATTCAAAGTATATTTAAATTATGTAGCTATCGCATGGGGGTTAGGTGCTCTGGCTCAGTTTTCAGGTATCTTTGGACTTTATTTGTCCCAACAAAATAGTTCAAATGTCATTTCAGCAAGTAAAATTTTTGAATCGGGTTTGGCCTGGGTCTTTGGAATTTTCTTTATTCTTAGCTTGTTGAGCCTATTAATAGCATTTCTTCCACGTTCTGCCAGTCTGATATGGGTGTATATGGCAGTTGCTTTCTTCATAGGAATCATAGGAAAACTACTTGATTTTCCTAACTGGGTCTTAAATATTAATATTTTCAATAATTTGATGAAGTTGCCCTCGTCAACCGTAATGCCAAATACACCAAATTGGTCAGTGGTAATGTATATTCTTCTGATTGCATTACTATTTACTGTCATTGGGCTTGTTGGTTATCGTCGCCGTGATCTTATCTCTGAATAAGAAAAAATGGACCTCGGTCCATTTTTAAATAAAAACGGTTTATACAGATTTTGAAGAAGTCTACTATGTATTCAAAGTGCTATAATATCTAAATGAAATACAGACTTGCACGAGGAGAAGATGCTCCGAATTTGTTAAAAATTTACAAACCGTATGTTGAAAAGACTGCGATTACTTTTGAATACGAAGTTCCAAGCATTGAGGAATTTAGGCAAAGAATTATCAAAATATCATCTATATTTCCATATATCATTGTGATGGACGATAATGATAAAATTATAGGCTATGCTTATGCCAATCGTTACCGGGAACGTAAAGCCTATGATTGGGTGGTTGAATTATCTATTTATATAGATGAAAACGAATGTGGTAACCATGTGGGATATAAACTTTATAAAAGATTATTGAATACTCTAACGTTTTTAAATTATCAGAGGGCCTATGCTTGCATTACATACCCCAATAAATTGAGTCATTCATTCCATGAGAAATTTGGTTTTCGGGAGATTGGTGTCATGGAAAAATCAGGATATAAGTTTAATCAATGGTGGGGAGTTGAATGGATGGATCTTGCATTACAAGAATCTGATGAGGTTAAAGATATTTTAAAAATAACAGACTTAGATGACTATGAAATAGAAGAGATACTGAAATAAACAAGAAATAGTGTCGGTAAATAAATATGCCATTTCAACAGATGTAAGGTTAGTGTTTGTTTTCAAAAAAATGTTTAGAATACTGAAAAATAATTAAGTAATTAAAAATAATTTTATTCACAATTGAATGCTAAGTCTTTAATATTTTTATTTTATGAAATGTGTTTATTTTAGTATTTGGCTTCTGGGCCTCGATTAATCAAATAACAATAGTGGCAGAGAAAACGAAAGTTAAATTCTATGAGGTGGTCAATTTGGATTTCTTATAATAATATAATTAAGTGAACGAATTACTGAGTTTGTCGGTTCACAATAAGTTGATTTGAAAAATTTTTTTGCTTTGTAAAATAGGAACTATTAGATATGTATTTTCAGTAAAGATCACAACTTTATATTGTGATATAATCGTTTAGTTGATATAAGAGATATAAATAAAAATGAATAAATGGAAAAAAGAATAATCAAAATTATATATATTGGGATAATACTAGTTCTATTTGGGGTTGTTTTTTTTATAGTTGTTTTTTCCCCAAGTCATCTGAGAGCTAATGATTTGAAAAAAAGCACAAAAACCAGCTCAGCATCTGAAACTATGAGCTTTGGATCTAAGAAAGAAGGTGCAGTCCCGACAATTTACATTAGTGGATCAGGAGGAAATGTATCTCCAATGAATAGTTTGCTTGGAGGAATTTTTCCAAATATAGATACTAAAAATGATTGCCTAACCATTCAAGTCAATATTTCTGATCACAATAAACTCACAGTTTCAGGAAATATTAATCCAGATGACAAATCTCCAATTATCGAATTCGCAACCGTAAAAGGAACAGAAAATGGCGAACTTTATTCGGCTGCTATTAAAGTAGCAATGAGATACTTAGTCACACACTACAATTATACTGAGATAAACATTGTAGGTTTTTCTTCTGGAGGAACAGGTGCAGTTTACTATATGATTGACAATGAAAATAATAAATCATTTCCGAAAGTAGATAAATTTATTTCTCTTGATGGTGAATATAATTCTGAGGGGCAACTACAGTTTGGAGAAAGCTTACAAAGTGTAATTGCAAATGGACCAATTCTGAAAACGCCAATGTACCGTTACATTGCAAAAAATTACAGAAAGATAAACTCAAGTACGGAAATCTACTTTATGGAAGGAAACTGGAATTTTTCTAAACAAACAGATGGTGCAGTTTCATGGGCGGACACTTTTTCAATTTATCACTTACTTGTAGAAAATAAAAATGTTGTATCTATGTATCTCTATCCGACAAAATATAGCCATGGCAATATCCCAAAAGAACCACTTGTTCAAAATTACATCAAAAAAATAATATATTAAACTAGAAAATTGAAATGCAAAACTTTTTTGATAAAATAAAAGATTGAAGAGATAGGGACAAGTATGAAATTATCAATTAGAATTTTGAAAGGAAGAGAATGAATCATTCAACGATTTGGAAGTTTTTGGGGAAAACACTGTTCTATTTTATCATCATTATTATTTTGCTTTACCTTTATTCCTACAGTCATACTGGGGGAGCGCATTTTATTTATAACGAATTTTAAAAGGAAAATCAATTGAATTTATTACAACAAATTTATGAAGCCGGATTTAATAATAAAACAAACATTGCAGTTTCAGAAGGTAAAGATGAATATAGTTATACAGATTTATTTCAAGCAATTAGTCAAGTTATGGAACAAATTAATGACGCACAACCTTCTGATCGACCAATTTTAGTTTTTGGAAAAAATGACTTTTTAACTTTAGCCACGATGCTCGCTGTTTCGTCAACAGGGCATTCATATATTCCTGTTGATGCACACACACCTCTTGAACGAACGGAAATGATATTTCAATCAGCAAATCCTAGCTTAGTATTAACAACCATAGAACTATCATCTGAATTTTTTGAAAGTTTATCTCACCCAAAAAGAATAAAATATTTAAAAAATAAAGTATTTAATTGGGAAGAGGTTGATCTGAGCCATGCTGTTTCTGGAAATGACAGCAATTATATCATTTATACTTCAGGGACAACAGGAACTCCTAAAGGCGTTGATATATCACACGATAATCTTGAAAGTTTCACACGATGGATGAACGAAGATTTTCCAAAATTTGAACACAATAATTTTTTGGAGCAGGCACTTTATAGTTTTGATTTATCAATTTTTTCAATTTACCCAAGTCTGACAACTGCAGGAACTTTGATTTCTCTTTCCCGTGAGGAGACCACAAATTTTAAGTTATTATTTGATCGAATCAATCGGTCAGAAATAAACATTTGGATTTCAACCCCTTCATTTGTTGATATTTGCTTGCTTGACCCTTCCTTTGTTCAATCAAATCATCCAGGGCTTAAAGAATTCATTTTTTGCGGTGAAGAACTCACATTAAAAACTTCTGAAAAACTTTTAAATGCTTTTCCAGATGCATTCATTTACAATACTTATGGACCTACAGAAGCAACTGGAGCAATTTCTAAAATTCAAATAACTAAAGATTTGCTAAATCAATACAATAGAGTACCATTAGGGTATGCAAAACCCGGAGTCAAAGTTAAAATTATTGATGACGAGCTGATTATTATTGGTGACTCTGTTGCAAAAGGGTACTTTGAAAATGAAGAAAAAACAGCTCAATCCTTCTTTGAAATAGATCATGAAAATGCCTATCGTAGTGGTGATGCTGGAACACTTGACCAAGATGGGTTACTTCATTATAGTGGTAGAATTGATTTTCAAGTCAAATTTAATGGCTTTAGAATTGAATTGCAAGATATCGAAGCTAATCTTTTGAGAATTGATGGAATTGAAAAAACAATTATCATACCAAAAATTGATGAAAATCATAAAGTAACTTCACTTATTGCCGCAATTAAAACACAAAAAGAATTATTAACTAAGGGAGATGAAAGAGTTTATACTAAGTTTCTTAAAGGAAAACTGCTCAACACTATTATGGACTATATGATACCAACTAAGTTTGTATACTTAAATGAATTTCCACTTAATGATAATGGTAAAGTAGATAGAAAGAGACTTGCCCAGCAGGTTTTAGAAAATTAATATGCAACCGTACTCATCACCATTTTATTTTGTGTATTTGGGCATAGCTTTAATTCCAATTATCATTGCTCACGCCTACGGAAAAAAAGCAATGTGGTATCAAATTATATTTACAATTGCTTTCCTCTGGTTGACTTTTGCTGGGACAGTGACATTGTGGGCGCTGATTGGATTTGGAATATATGAAACTATTCTTATTAAGATATATGAATTCTATCGAATAAAATTAAAGAAAAATACTTTTTTAATATTTTTAATTATTTTATTACTTTCTATTCTTCCATTATTTATTGTCAAATTGACACCTGTTATTAATCCAGTCCATCCTCAATCAATTTTTGGGTTTTTAGGAATTTCTTACGTCACTTTTAAAACGGTGAGTATCATTTTAGAAATTCGAGATGGCTTGATTAAAGATGTCCCTTTGAAAGAATATTTTTATTTCCTTTATTTTTTTCCAACAATCTCGTCAGGTCCAATAGATCGTTTCAGGCGTTTTCGTAAAGAGTTGCAAAATCCCATTCCTGAAAACTATTCAGAAATGGTTGGAAAAGGTATTTTTTATATTTTTCAAGGATTTTTGTACAAATATATTATTGGTTACCTAATTGATACCTATATTTTGCATGATATTTCGATTCAAGCTGCACTTCATCCTTCTTTTTGTAGCATGCTAGTAAGTATGTACAGTTATGGTTTATATTTATTTTTTGATTTTGCTGGTTACTCACTTTTTGTTATTGGAATAAGTTCAATTATGGGCTATGATATTCCACACAATTTTAATAAACCATTTATATCAAAAAACATTAAGGATTTTTGGAACCGTTGGCATATGTCACTAAGTTTTTGGTTTAGAGATTTTGTAGCCATGCGTCTTATGAAGACTATTATGGAAAAAAGATGGACAAAAAATATGGCTTTGATTGCAAACCTTGGGTACATGGCATCAATGGGTTTAATGGGATTCTGGCATGGTTTTACTTGGTTTTACATCGTATACGGGTTTTATCATGCCTTTCTCTTAATGGGTTATGATACTTGGCTGAGATTGAAGAAAAAACGAAAATGGAAAATTCCTAGTAATCGTTGGACCTCAGCTGTAAGTATTTTTATCACTATTAATCTTGTATTTGCCGGTTTCCTGATATTCTCAGGCATTCCAAATATTGCAATTATGTATAAATTACATCTAAAAGTTGCTTTACCAAATTTTTAGATATAATTTTAAAATTTATGTAGTTATCTAATTAAAAACTAAAATTTATAAGGAGAATAAAATATGGAAAATGAAGTGTTTGATATTATTGAACGAGTTGCGGAGACAGATGAATTCCGTGAAAATTTAAATATGGATTTGTTTGAGGAAGCCATTCTTGATTCTATGAAGGCGATCATGCTCATTGTAGAATTGGAAGGAGCGTTTGACATTACATTACCACCAAGTGAAATGGATAGAGAAAATTGGAATACAGCAAATAAAATTGTTTTACGTGTTAAGGAAAAATTAAATGAAAAATAATAATCTTCTGAAAGAATTAGCACCTTTTCTAACTGCTGTTCTTTTAGTTCTATTATTGATTTTTTTTCCGTTTAATGTGACCCCCAACTATTCAAAGCATCAGCTCAATGAATTTGCTGCTGATCCTGGAAATCGTCTAAATTTTATTGGTTATTCTGCAAAAGCTCAAGCTTTAAACAATTCAAATTATTTGCCAATATTGGGATCATCTGAGTTGGAGCATGTAAACCCTTATCATCCAACGAGCTTTTTTAAAAAATATCCATCTGGATATACACCATATTTAGTTGGAATGCCTGGAACATCACCATTGACACATTTTTTTTACGTAAATTCAGTTGCTAATGAACTTAAAAATAGAAAAATTGTTTTTATTATAAGCCCACAATGGTTTACGCAGAATGGTTTAAATGAATCTGCATTTGATCAATTTATTTCAAAAGGTGAAATATATTCTTGGCTGGCTTCAGCCAATGCAAATGATTTGAGCACACAAATATTAGCCAAACGATTACTTAATTTTAAGGGTGCTTCAGATGATTTGTTAATTTCTGACAGTTTAATGGCCTTAGAAAAAGGAAAGAGTATCAACCCAGCTTTGAAAGCTCTCGTTGTTCTCTCAGAGGAATCATGGAAAAAAGAAGACAATCTATTTTCTGGTGTTAGTATTGCAAGAAGTAAGCGGAAAAATAATTTAGCGTCAGCAATCCAACTTGCCAAAAGTTTGCCAGTGCGTCAAAAAGATATATTACTTAGTCGGAATGCTATAAGGTATGCAATGAGGATTCAAAATAATAATCCATTTATGATTAACAACAGTGTTTGGCAAAAAAATTTGAGGCATCGTTGGAAAAGCATGAGAGGATACCAGAAATTTGTAAGCTATTTAAAAAGCCCTGAATATACTGATTTTCAAGCTTTGCTTGAACTTTTTGCAAAAAATCACGATGACGTTCAATTTATAATTCAGCCCGTGAATCAAATGTGGTATCAGTACACAGGCCTGTCATTTTCAATGTTACAAGAGTTTAGCGACAAAATAACAGCTCAATTAAAGTCTCAAGGTTTTACGACAATTTCAGATTTTACAAATGAGTACAATACACCCTATTTTATTGGAGATACAGATCATTTTGGATCATTGGGCTGGCTAGATGCGAGTCTTTCAATTCAAAAATTTATGAAATCTAAGCCTAAAATGCTCGATTATAAAATAAATAGTGAAAAGTTTATGTCACAAGAGTGGGAAAATCAAACTTCTAACTTCAATTAAAATATGATAATTTTTCCTTAAATTTGCGTTAATATAAAGTCATCAAAAATGTGATGACTTTTTTATTGTGTAAATGTAAAGGCTTAAATTCCATGTTTTTTTATTACTACAAACTATACTATTGTATAAAATACTTGTTAGTAGAACGATATAAAACATATAATGGTTATTAGCCTTATTGTACCAACATTCAATTTGAGGTTGTTCTATAAGTGTAAATTGATTGCCTTTTATGCCAGAGTGATCTTGCATCTGAATTCTTATATACTTACTTTTTCCAAATTCAAGTATAAAAGTTTTAGGTATTCTTTTTCAAGTGGCTAACTTAATATTACAATTTTGCCACTTAAAATGATAAGTGGTAATAGATTTTTGATCTATAATTCTTGACAACATCTAGTAAGTATAAAACAAAATGAAAGCGGTCTAGTTATTAAAAAAATGAAACATTAAATTTGTACCGATAAAGCGTTTTCTAGCAAAAGAAATAAAATATAATAAACAAGTAAGGAGAAACAAATGATTGGTTATGATCTTGATGATCTTATCTATTCGAAGAAGCGGTTTTGGAAAATAGAAACAATAAAAGAAAGGACTTGTTTAAATAAAAAAGAGATAGACACAATAGTGGACCAGTTTAATCAACAATTCTTACTACAAAATTCTACACAAATTGAAAGTAATGGACGTGTGTATGCATTTCCTGAAAATATCTCAAAATTGGAGGAAGCTAGATTTGGAATTCTTCAACCCAATCAGGTTTCAATAGACAAAAATGAAAGGCAAAGTCTTCTTTATCTATTTATTTTTTTGGAAATTGGCAATCTTTCAATCACGACATTTAAAGATCACCTAAATACAAGTAAAAACACAATTTTATCTGATTTGAAACAACTCAGAAAAAAGATCATTGTTGAAGACATTGAGATTCAATACAATCAATCACAAGGATTTTATTTGGTTGGCAAGGAATGGAAGATTAGAAGATTTGCTTATCAAGAAATTCAAAATTTAAAAGATGAATATAGTTTTTATAGCCTTTCCCAAGTACTAAATAGCCAGAATCAATTGTTTATAGCTCAAACAAATCGTGAACTCAAAGCCTTAATCAATTTAAATCACTTGAATATTGTTTATAGTCGCTATCGTCCATTACTTTTTTTCACAAGTATGATATTTGAACGTCAGAAACATCATATAATTGAAAAAATTTTTCCAACACTTGTGAATCATTTTAAATTTGGACTATTCGAACTTCAAAATGAGCAGGAACAAAATGATTTGATTGCTCTTTTAATTGGTGCAAGTGATGGAGCGTTTGAAGATAAAAAGTTAGATTTCTTATATCGGACATGTTTTGAAGTAATGGAAAATGTCATGAAATTAACAGCAATGGAATTTGATGATTTTTCTAAAACATTTGATGCTTTGCTAGCACACTTGATCCCAGCTTATTTTAGACTGATTTATCATTTGGAAATTAGCAACCATTTGTTGGCACGAATAAAACAAGAGTACTCGGACTTGTTTCATTTGATTGAGAGAGCTTTGTCCCCACTGACGGAATTAACAAATGGCATAACAGAAGAAGAATTAGGTTATTTTGTAATACTTTTTGGAGGGGAAATATACAAGAAAAAGCATCATAGTTCCATGCAAGCTATTGTTCTTTGTGCCAATGGTATAAGTTCTAGTCTGATTATGAAAAAACGGTTGTCTGACTTGTTTCCGAATATGGAATTCGTCATTGCAACCTCAATTGCTCAACTTGATGAAATTCCTGTTCATTCATATGACATCATTTTTTCGACTCTAAAAGTTGAGAGCAGCAAGAAAGTTTACTTGTTTTCACCTTTTCCAAAAGATGAAGAAATTAGGAAACTTTATAATCAGATTGTTTATGATTTTGAACTGCCAAGTTTACCGTTGTTATCTGAGGATCAGTTGCTAAATTCACTAAAACCGTATTTGAAAGAGAATGTCATCCTAGATGATGTAAAAAAAATCCTTCACAAAAAAAATAGCCTTAACACAAGGGAAGAGGAGAAAGAGAGTTTAATGTTACAAGATTTAATAAAAGGGAAAAACATTCAATTTACTAATCAAGATCTGAACTGGGAGGAGGCAATCGCATTGGCGGCTCAGCCCTTACTTGATTCAGATTCGATTGAACCATCTTATATCACAGCTATTACAAATCGAATTAAGGAATTTGGACCTTTTGTTGATTTAGGTATGGGAATCGCCTTACCACATGCTCGGCCAGAAGATGGTGTGAACAAAGTTGGAATGTCATTTCTTAGATGTGAAAAACCGGTAAACTTATTAGACGATCCCAAGCATGAAATTAAAATTTTTATAGTTTTATCGGCTATTGACAACGAGGCACATCTAAGAGCCTTGTCATCACTTACGCAGATTTTGTCAAACAGAGAAGAATTACAACGTTTATTAGATGCAACGACAGTTGCAGAAGTAGAAAATATTTTATCAGAAAAAGGAGGAGTAGAATGAAATTTGCATGTGTATGTCAATCAGGATTAGGAACGAGTTTTATGGTTCAGCTAAATTTACAAGCGCTTTTACAAGAAGAAGGACTAGATATTAATGAGTTCGAATTAGATCACATGGATGTTGGCTCAGCAACTGCTGATTCAGCGGATTATTTCTTTGTAGAGGCGACATTAACTTCGGCATTGCCAAATATTCCTGCTGAAAAAATTGTTCCATTGAACACGATTATTGATAGAGAAGTCGCAAGAGTAGCACTCAACAGTGTCTTAGACCGCGAAAACATTAGTCATCGTTAACAAGGTTAGTGTCATATCACTAACATATAGGAGAGAAATTAAAATGAACGGAATTTTAAATTTTATTGTTTCTTTTGCAACAACCCCAGCCTTACTTGTCGGAATTATCGCTATGATAGGGCTGCTCTTGCAAAAAAAACCTACGTCAGCAGTTATTCAAGGTGGTGTTAAAACATTTGCAGGGTTTTTAGTATTAACGGGTGGTGCGGGAATTCTCGTCAATTCACTGACCCCTTTTTCAGCAATGTTTCAACATGTCTTCAATGCCAAAGGACTTGTTCCATCAAATGAAGCAGTTGTGGCATTGGCACTTGTAAAATTTGGTACACCAGCAGCTCTTATCATGTTGGTAGGTTTTGTTGTAAATATAATTTTAGCAAGAATTACACGCTTTAAATATATCTTTTTGACAGGACAAGCGATGCTTTATGTTTCAACAATGGCCGCGGTCGTTTTAGCATCAGCTGGACTTGGAACTTCTTGGTTAGCTATCTTACTAGGTGGTATCTTTGAAGGAACATTACTTACAATCACCCCTGCGTTGACACAGAAATATATGCGAAAACTGACTGGGAGTGATGGTGTAGCAATGGGACATACTGGAAATATGGGGTATGCTTTAGCAGGATATTTAGGAGAAAAATTTGGTAATCCAGATCCTGAAAAATCGACTGAAAAATTAAACATTCCTAAAAACCTAGGATTCTTGCGTGATTCAACGGTTTCAATCTCACTTGTGATGATGGTTGTTTATATTCTTTTAGCGTTGATTGCTGGTCCACATTTTGTTGAAGGATCAACTTTATCAAATGGAACTAACTATATTGTTTACGCAATCACACAAGCGGGTACTTTTGCAGCCGGATTTGTGGTTGTACTCCAAGGTGTTCGTATGATTTTGGCCGAAATTATTCCTGCATTCCAAGGAATTGCAGCCAAATTAGTACCTAACTCAAAACCTGCACTTGACGTTCCAATTGTCTTTCCATATGCTCCCAATGCAGTTTTGATTGGATTCTTTGTTTCCTTTATCGTGGGTGTAATTTCAATGCTTGCAATGCTTGGTTTGCACACAACTGTTATTATTCCAGGTGTCGTTGGAATTTTCTTCTGTGGTGGTGCTGCAGGTGTGTACGGAAATTCCTTTGGTGGCGTACGCGGTGCGGTTATTGGTTCATTCGTCAATGGTCTGATTCTTGCATGGGGACCATTACTTATCATGCCAGCATTAGGTTCATTTGGTGCAGGAGCGGCATCAACATTTGCCGACTCTGATTATATTGTTTCAGGTGGTCTACTTGGTTTAACAGGTAAAGCTGGTTCAGCAGCTTTAATTACTCTCATTTTGGGATTCTTAGTAGTCGTTTTGATCCTCAATGTTATCTTGAATGCACGTGATAAATCTAAAGCGAAATAAAATTAAAAAAGCCAGAGATTCTCTGGTTTTTATAGTTTAGTGAATATAATCATAAAAAAATTTATAAATAACAAATAGTAAATCTTAATCTTTTATAAAACATAAAGTAGAGTTTAAGACATAATTAATTTTAAATGAATGAATAGAGAATATGATGTTTGATACAACAGATCAATTAGCGGTTAATACAATTCGTGCGTTATCAATAGATGCGGTCCAAAAAGCAAATTCAGGACACCCAGGACTTCCAATGGGGGCAGCACCAATGGCTTATGTGTTGTGGAGTAAATTTCTCAATGTAAATCCAAAAACAGGACGTAAATGGACAAATAGAGATCGTTTTGTTTTATCAGCCGGTCATGGTTCTGCCATGCTTTACAGTCTTTTACATCTGGCAAATTACGCAGTAAATATTGATGATTTGAAGAAATTCCGTCAGTGGCAATCAAAAACTCCAGGGCATCCAGAAGTAGGCCATACAGATGGTGTGGAGGCAACTACAGGTCCTTTGGGGCAAGGTATTGCCAACGCTGTTGGGATGGCCATGGCAGAAGCACATTTGGCAGCCCAATACAACAAGCCAGGTTTTAATATTGTTGATCATTATACATATGCACTAAATGGTGACGGTGACTTAATGGAAGGCGTCTCACAGGAAGCTGCATCACTAGCAGGAAAACTGAAGTTAGACAAACTCATTTTGTTGTATGATTCAAATAATATTTCCTTGGATGGTAAATTAGAGAAATCGTTCACCGATGATATTCAAAAACGTTTTGAATCGTACAATTGGCAATATTTATTGGTAAAAGATGGAAATGATTTGGATGAAATCGCCATCGCAATTGCAGCTGCGAAAAAAGAGACAAGTAGACCAACTATTATAGAAGTGAAGACAATCATCGGCTATGGTTCACCAAAGCAAGGAACCTCAGCGGTTCATGGTGCTCCACTTGGTACTGAAGGAGTTGAAGCTGCAAAAAAAGTTTATGGATGGAACTATGAACCTTTTGAAGTACCTTTTGAAGTTTCAAAGCGCTTCCTTGATACTATAGTATCTCGCGGTGAAGCTTTGGAACAAGAGTGGGTTGTTAATTTTAAAGCATATGCTTTAAAATATCCACAACTAGCTAAACAATACGAAAAAGCTTTTGACAATGAAACACCTGAACTTGAATTAAGTAAATACGAAATGGGAGAATCTAAAGCTTCTCGTGTGACTTCTCAAGAGGTCATTCAAGAATTATCTGCACAAATGCCTAATTTCTGGGGTGGCTCAGCTGATTTGTCATCTTCAAACAATACCATGGCCAAAGCAGAAAATGATTTCATGCCTGATAACTATGAAGGTCGGAATATTTGGTTTGGTGTCCGTGAATTTGCAATGGGAGCAACGATGAACGGCATTGCCTTGCATGGAGGCACTCGAGTATATGGCGGAACTTTTTTCGTTTTCTCTAACTACATGCTCCCAGCAGTCCGTATGGCAGCATTACAAAATTTACCAGTAACTTACATTTGGACACATGACTCAATAGCAGTTGGTGAAGATGGTCCAACTCATGAGCCTGTGGAGCAATTAGCGAGTGTCCGTTCAATGCCAAATTTGGATGTGATTCGACCGGCCGATGGAAATGAAGTAACAGCTGCATGGAAACATGCACTGTTAAGTAAAACTCGTCCAACTGCTTTAATCTTGACGCGTCAAAACTTACCAATTCTTGAAGGAACAAATGAATTAGCAGAAGAGGGATTAAACCACGGAGCTTATATTCTTGCCAAAGAAGAAGGCGAGCTTGAAGGCATTTTAATTGCAACAGGCTCTGAAGTAACTCTTGCTATTGAAGCTAAAAAGACCTTGGGAAAAGGAATTCGTGTGGTTTCAATGCCGTCAATGAATCTCTTTGATGAACAATCAGCATCTTATAAGGAAGAAGTTTTACCGAAAGAAACTCGCAAGCGTGTTGCTATTGAAGCGGGAACAAGTTATGGTTGGGGCAAATATATTGGTTTAGATGGTAGTACAGTAACAGTTGATAAATGGGGCGCTTCAGCTCCGGCAAGCACTATACTACCAGCTTATGGATTTACTGCTAAAAACATAATTAAAGTCTATAATGAATTGAATTAAATATTTTCCTATAAATATGGTTATGCTGATCAACCAAATGAATAAGAACTCTAAGACAAGATAAATTTCTTGTCTTTTTGATTTTGAATAAAGTGAGAATTTTTTACATTTTGTGTGGTGTTAAATTTTATCAATATAAGACATAATGGATATGCCAGGAGAGTTAATCATGAAAAATAATGCAAGGATAGAAAGATACATAAAACAAGATAGAAAAAGTAATGATTTTTCGAAATTAATTAGTTGATATTTTTAAAGTGACAGGTTATACTAAAAACATACCTGATACTTTATAAGTGACAGTATGCTAAATAGGGAGAAAAATAATGAAGAATTCTTATAAAACAAGTGATGCAATTCATATATTGATCTACATTGAGATATATAAAGGTGCTCGAGAAATGACGAGTACTGCAATTGCTAAAAGTGTATCTTCTAACCCTGGTGTAGTTAGACGTTTGATGGCACAACTAAGTCAGGCTGGACTAATTTCAACACAAGCAGGGAAAGCTGTCCCAGCCTTAACTCGAAAAGCGAGTGAGATTTCACTTTTTGAGGTTTATCAAGCGGTTGAAACAGAATGTCATCTTTTACAAGTTGACCAGAAAACAAATCCAGAATGTGAATTGGGAAGAAACATTAAGTCTGTGCTCAGTGATGGGTATGATCAGGTCCAACGTGCAGCAGATGATGAAATGTCCAAAATTTCTTTGGCTGATTTAATTCATTCGGTTAAATTACAAATCAAAAATGAAAAACAATAATTATATAAAAAGGAAATAATATGTATCAGTATCAATCACAAGTTAGATTAGGACAAGTAGCACTTAATGTTTTCAATTTAGAACTTGAGTCTCAATATTACCAAGAAGTACTTGGTTTGTCGATTATTAATCACAGTAATGTGGAAGTTCAACTGGGCATTGCAGAAACTAAAGAAATTTTAGTTCGTTTAAATAAAGTTGAATCTGAAAAACATGAGGCCTATGGACTTTATCATTTGGCCATATTGCTTCCTTCACGGGCAGAATTGGGTAATTTTTTAAATCATTTGATTAAGCATCAATTTCCAATCGTTGGCGCTGCAGACCATGGGTACAGCGAATCGATTTATTTGCAAGATTTGGAAGGCAATGGAATTGAAGTTTATTGTGACAAAGCCGTTGATGACTGGGACATTCAAGGTGAAAAGATTATTGGAGTGACTGAACAAATTGATGTCGATGGTGTTTTGGGAGCATCAAATTCTATAAAAGAGCCATATGAAATGCCAATTGTGACTCGCATGGGCCATGTCCATTTGACAGTGCGTTCTGCTGGAAAAGACTCTATCTTCTATCAACAATTATTTGATATGACTGAAAAATTTGCTGTACCATCAGCAAGTTGGGTATCTTCGGGTCGTTACCACCATCATTTCGCCTTCAATGATTGGTCTGGCCCTTATCTAGAAAAAAATGATCCTGCTTGGCCAGGTTTGCTTGAATTTGACGTTTTTGTTAATCTAACGACTTATTTTAATGAGATAAAAGAACGTGCTGAATTTAATAAATCACTTGTTGACTCAACTGAGAATAAATTGACCATTTTAGACCCTGTTGGTAATCGAATTATAGTTATCCTTGAGTAAGTATATAAACCAGATTAAATTCTGGTTTATTTTTTGATTTTCGTAAATTTGATGTGTAAACTAGGTACCATAAAATCTGACGTGCTGCCACCCAGGTACTTGAACATATTTATTGGAAATAGTTCTTTCAAGTCTTGATTTTGATATATATTTGAAATGATACCTTTATCATTTAGGTAAGAAACTCAGGAAAATAAAATATAACTTTTTGCATTAAACTTGTTGAATCTGTTAATATTTTGAATTTGGCAAATTGCAAATTTAATTTAGCCACCCCGATACATCTGAAGTGGTGCCTGATACTTGAACATTTTTCTTGGATATTGAGCCATCCAAGTCTCAATTTTAGCAACTGCTGAAGCTGTTGTTTGTTTTGTTCCTTTGGGTAAGAAACGTCTGATCATGCGGTTATGATTCTCATTGC
>NZ_JACHHV010000015.1 GCF_014202895.1 Lactovum miscens | reverse complement strand
CAAGTACATCTTGGATCTCATAAGCTCAGGATGGGCTTTAAAATATAAACAAAAATTCAGTTTTGAAGATTTACAGCCAATTATTTGACACTTACGCCATTGCAAGCTATTAGGAAAAGAATGCTTTTTATGGTAAAATGACACTATTATATTTGAAGAAAAAGTAAAAATTGAGTTTGAGCATATTACTGTTTTGCTTGAAGAAACTGTTGGAGCACTCAATGTAGATGTGAATCCAAATGGTAATTATATTGATGCAACCTTGGGTGGAGCTGGGCATTCACGCCTGCTTTTGAGCAGATTAGGCCCAGAAGGTCACCTTTATTCCTTTGATCAAGATAAGGTGGCAATTGATAATGCAATTAGCAAAGGATTAGATAATCGATGGACCCTCATACATGATAATTTTGCCAATTTGGCAGAGCATGGTCTTCCTTCAATTGACGGGATTCTCTATGATTTAGGTGTATCAAGCCCGCAATTTGATGTGGCAGAGCGTGGTTTTTCATATAAATTAGATTCAAAACTTGATATGAGGATGGATCAATCAACTAGCTTGACGGCCTATGAGATCGTTAATACATATCCTTTTAACAATTTGATGCGTATTTTTAGTCGTTATGGTGAGGAGCCATTTTCGAAACAGATTGCTAGAAAGATTGAACGGGTTCGTGAAATAAAGCCAATTGAAACAACCACCGAGTTAGCCGATCTAATAAAGTCAGCTCTTCCTCAAAAGGCATTAAAAAAGAAGGGACATCCTGCTAAGCGAGTTTTTCAAGCTCTCCGGATTGAGGTTAATGATGAATTGGGGAGTCTTGAAAAGTCACTTAATTCTGCAATAGGCATGTTGAGTCCTGGGGGACGAATTGCTGTAATTAGCTTTCAATCCCTTGAGGATCGAATTGTTAAACGTATTTTTAAAGAGAACTCTGAGGTAAATGTTCCACACGGGTTACCTATGATTCCAGATGAAATGAAGGCAAAACTTAAGGTTATAGTACGAAAGCCAATTTTAGCAAGCGAATCAGAGTTAGAAATTAATAATCGGGCTCATAGTGCCAAACTACGTGTAGCTGAACGGACTTAAATAAGAAGGGACTTTTAGATGGCTGATAAAAAATCCTTAGATATATCAACGGCTTTACAAAGAGAGAGTTTTAGAATTCGAACAAATACTTTATCTCCTCTTTTGAGGAAAAGGTTTAGTCGACTTACCCATCTCGAACGTGTTTTTTATTGTATGGTAGGTATTACTGTTGTTATTCTCATGGCTGCCACAGTTTTTGTGCGAATGAAAATCTACGAAATTACCTCTACGACGAATGAAATGCGAATTGAAATGAATACAAACCAAACAAAGATTGATCAATATAATCAGAATGTCAATGATGTGACTTCAATGGGTAAGGTATCCGCTGCAGTTACAGCGGATGGGTTTATTCAAGCGTCTCCAGACAATGTTATAAGGGCAACCAAATAATGCTTAGATTTTTACAAAGAATATTTTCCGTGAATAGAATTAAGAAACAAGCAGCTGCAAGCAAAATGACCCCATATGAAAATAGACGGGCCGTAGCTCAACGCTTGTTTTACATAACTCTCATTATTTTTATATTTATTATTCTCCGATTAACATGGATTGTGGCAGCAAATACCATAAATGGTGTTGATTTAGCAAAGGCAGCAAAAGCAAATTATACTGAAACATTTACTGTTTATCCAAAACGAGGCACAATCTACGATCGTACAGGAAAACCAATTGCAGTAGATTCTTCCGTCTTCACTATATATGTCACTGAGGATAAAAACTTTGTAGACACAAGCGGTAAAAAACTTTATGCCGAACCTTCTGAATTTGTATCACTTGAGGATCTTCTTTTAAAGGAGCTCAATATCCCTAAGGCAGATTCTGATAGTCAATTGCGTCGTAAGGGTACGCTTCAGGCCTATTTTGGAACAGCAGGAAACAATATTTCTTTCGACAAAAAGGCAGAAATAGAAAAAGCTGAGCAAGCGGCGGGATTAAAAGGAATTGGCTTTGATACAAACTTAGCTCGACAATATCAAAATGGCGTTTTTGCTTCACAATTTATTGGTACGGCTGGTTTAAAGGATCCAGGTGATCCAGCATCAGGTTTGGTAGGCAAAAATGGTGGGGTTGAGCAAGCTATGGACAGTGTTCTGCAAGGTTCACCAAGCACCGAAACAGTTGAAAAGGATCAATATGGTCGTGCAATCCCTGGTGCTATCGTCTCACAAACCACTGCAAAAGATGGTTCAGATGTCTACTTAACAATTTCTTCAGACTTACAAACCAATTTGGAAAATCAGTTAAACACTTTTGTCACAAATGATAAGCCACAGCAAGTTTCAGCTGTGTTGATGGAGGCTAAAACAGGCGATATTTTAGCAGTCAGCCAACGTCCGACCTATGATCCAAATAATATGTCGACAAACAATGATCCTAATTTTTCATGGGGGAGCAATCTTTATCAAGGTGCGTACGAACCAGGATCAACTATAAAGACCTTCTTAGTTGCTTCTGCCATGGATACAGGTAACTGGCATCCTAATGACACTTATCAACGTACCTTGCAGGTAGCGGATACAACAATCAACGACTGGGATTGGAATGAAAATGGCCATTTCTCAATTAGTGATACTTTTACGTATGCTCAAGGCTTTGCTTGGTCAAGCAATACAGGAATGGGAAAAGTCGAGCTTGCTGAAGGCTATGGTGTCTGGGGAAATTACTTACAACGTTTCGGCTTTGCAAAACCAACTCGTTTGGGAATGGGTGGTGAGTCATTTGGTAGCATGCTACCAGACAGTGTCTCTCAGACTATGTCTGCTTTTGGTCAGGGTATAGATGTGACAATGATTCAAATGCTTAAAGGTTGGACTTCCTTTGCAAATAATGGTGAAATGTTGGAGCCTCATTTCATCAATAAGATCGTTAATCCAAATACAAACCAAGTCCTTCAATCATCAAAAGAAGTAATTGGTAAACCTATTTCTTCTTCAACTGCAAAGTCAATTGATCAATTGATGGTGACTGTTGGCTCAGATGGAACTTATGGCACTGCTAACTATGGAGTTTATAAAAACAAAGGACATGAATCTATCTTCAAGATTAACGGCCAAGTTCCAGCTATTAAAACGGGTACTGCACAAATTGCAAATCCTGATCCTACAAAAGGAGGTTATCTAGAAGGGACAAATGACACCTTGAATTCAGTTGTAATCCTTTATCCGGCCGAAAATCCAGACTATATCTTTTATATGACTACAAAGATTGCACAAAACTACCAATTACCAGATGTAGCAACACTTGCAGATAATTTGATTACTCAAGCAGAAACTTTAAAACCTACTCTTGATGATACAAAAATGAGTATTCCAAATGCCAAAATTAAGGTTGATGACTACAACGGCAAGAGTACGGGTGACACCATGGATGCATTACGTCGTAAGCTTCTACAGCCAGTTGCAATAGGTGATGGTGGTACAATTGTTGCTCAGTCAATACCTGCTAAGAAACAAGTTGATGCAAATTCAAAAATTCTTTTGCTGACAAATGGTAATCACATCATGCCCGATATGTATGGGTGGTCAAAGTCAATGGTTGAACAATTGGCAAAATGGTATAATGTCTCAGTGACATTTAATGGAGATACTGGACAGAAAGGAAAGAGTAGCCCTGGACACGTGACGAAACAGTCAGCAGACCAACTTACCAATGTTAAAACAGGTGACAGTTGGACGGTTACACTTGGAAATACAGAATGATTGGTTGGAGTATACTCGCTACTCTTGTTAGTTTTGCAATAACATTAGTAGGAGTACCCTTATTTATTAAATTCTTGAAGAAGGCGCAAGTGTCTGGTCAAGAAATGCAAGAAGAAGTGCAACAGCACGCAAAAAAAGCTGGAACCCCTACTATGGGAGGAGTCGTTTTTGTAATAATCTCTATTATTGTGGCACTTATATTTGTTCTGATTACGGGAACATCTAAAAGCAATTTTAATGTAGTCTGGATGGTTCTCTTGCTTTATGCTTTTGTAGGAGCGATTGATGATTTCTTAAAAGTCTATCGTCATCAGAACGAGGGATTTAAGGCTTGGCAAAAGTTTCTTGCTCAAATTCTTATTGGTCTATTGGCATACATCCTAATTGGTTTTCCAACAGGTCAAGGTAATTCTATAAATTTCTTTGGTTTTAGTCTTCATTTAGGAATTCTATTTATTCCATTCTTAATTATCTGGTTGGTAGGGTGGTCAAACGCAGTTAATTTAACGGATGGTATTGATGGTCTAGCTGCTGGTTCAGTGATTATTTCTTTGCTTGCTTTTGCTATCATTGCGCTAAGTATTTCTAAATGGGATGTGCTGATCATGATCATGTCTTTGATTGGTGCTCTTCTTGGCTTCTTAGTTTTCAATAAAAAGCCTGCCATGATTTTCATGGGCGATGTTGGTTCACTTGCCCTTGGTGCCTTCTTAGCTGCTATTTCTGTTGTTCTGAGAGCAGAGTGGACACTACTCTTTATTGGTGCTGTGTATGCTATTGAAACACTATCTACAATAATTCAAGTGGGTTACTTTAAACTAACTAAAGGAAAACGAATTTTCCGCATGGCTCCTTTTCATCATCATTTGGAGTTGGGAGGAATATCTGGACAAGGTAATGGCTGGTCTGAATGGAAGATCGACAAGGTTTTCTGGGGAGTGACTGCTCTCGCGTCTGCCTTTGCTGTGATCATTTATTTAGTATTTTAAAATCAGTCTTGACTGATTTTTTTCATTTTTGACTAATTTGAAATAAAAAAATTGAGGGAACTTAGAAATATGAAAATTACAAAGCTTATGAATCCTTTGAAAGGCGAGATTGAATTACCTAGTGATAAATCAATTTCACACCGTGCTGTGATGTTTGGCTCTATAGCAAAAGGCAAAACAATCATTCATCGTCTTTTGCTTTCTGCAGATGTCAAAACCACTCTATCTGCTTTCCAAAAAATGGGGGTAAAGATGAAGTTTGTTGGTGATGATTTGGAAATTGAGGGAAGTAACTTTCATCTAACCCAGCCAAGGACTTCTCTAGATTTTGGAAATTCGGGAACAACAGCAAGACTATTAATGGGCATCCTAGCAAGCCAGAATTTCGAAACTCATCTTGTAGGTGATGAATCTTTATTGAAGCGTCCTATGAATCGGGTAGCGATTCCTTTGAGTCTTATGGGTGCTGATGTGCGTGCCCAAGGTAGTCAAGCAACTTTACCTGTGACAATAAAAGGTGGACACTTGAATCCAATTAACTATGAGATACCGGTGGCCTCGGCTCAAGTTAAGACAAGCTTGATTTTCGCAGCCCTCAGAGCTCAAGGTAAGTCGCATTTTATTGAGCAACTGCAAACGCGAGATCATACTGAAAGAATGCTTCCGCTATTTGGTGGAAAAATTGAAGTTAAAGATCTTGAAATAAAAGTTTCTGGCCCACAAAATCTTTTTGGAACAACGCTTACGGTGCCAGGCGATTTTTCATCAGCATCTTTCTGGATCGTAGCTACTTTGATTGTTCCAGGCTCAGAGCTTCTTTTAAAGAAGGTAGGAGTGAATCCTACAAGAACTGGTCTACTTGACATTGTCAAAACGATGGGAGCCAAAATTGAACTCTTAAATTTTGATCATTCCCATGAGACCGCTGACATTCATGTTACTTACACTGGAGATCTAAGAGGTATAGAAATTTCAGGTGAATTGATTCCTCGCTGTATTGACGAGCTACCAATCCTTAGTTTATTAGCTACTCAGGCTACTGGTGAAACTGTTATCAAGAATGCTAAAGAATTACGTTTTAAGGAGTCAGATCGAATAAGTTCTGTCACCTCGTTACTGAAAAGTATGGGTGCAGATATTACTCCATATGAAGATGGAATGATTATTGTTGGAAAAACGGATTTATCTAGTTCGGAGGTTGAGGCAAACAAAGATCATCGTCTCATGATGACAGCAGTTATTGCGGGTTTAATTGCGGAAAACGGGAACAATTTACCAGACAATATTGAGGAAATTATCTCCACAAGCTATCCAACTTTCTTTGAGGACCTAAGAAAAATATGTCAATAATCTTAATCGGTTTTATGGGAGCAGGAAAGTCTACTATAGCTAAACTTTTCTCTAAAAATTACATAGACTTAGACGAATACATCTCAAAAAAATTTGAGATGGAAGTCTCAGAGTATATCAATAAAAAAGGAATTTCATCATTTCGGAAAATTGAAGAAGAAAGCTTGAAAAGCTTAGTTGGTAAACATGAGATTATCTCAACAGGTGGTGGGATAATAGAATCTTTACAAAATCAAAAGTTTTTATTAAATGAAAATAACGTGGTATATTTGAAGGCTGATTTCAATTGCTTACTTCAAAGACTAGAAAAAGATAAAATTAATCGTCGGCCAATTTTTGAAAATTTGGTTAGAAAAGAGTTAGAAGAACTTTACTATAAGCGCTCTATAATTTATGAAATTTTAGCGGATGAGATAATAGATACAACTGATAAAAAAGTTGAGGAAGTCTTAGCAATCTTGAAGGAGTTTTATTTAGCATGAATAAAAAATACTCAAAGATCTTAAAAGCAAAACTGTCTCAACAGTTTTGCCTTTTTTTATGCAGCTAAATAGACATAGAAGTAATAAAGTAAAGCTTTTGCAAAAATTAAAATTAATGTTAACCCAGTAATTGTATCAATCTGCAATTAAGTTATGATATGGATGATTTATGTAAATAAAAATTATAAGTTTATCTAGTACATGTGCCGAAAGAGCAAGTATGTAACTTAATTGAGTGGTCATGTCCTAAAAGAAAATTGAAATCTAGTAAACTTGAAGGATACCATGAAGAGTGAATTCAGATGAACCAAAAGGATTAGTTAAACGACGGTTAGAAAAATATGCTGTAGTCGAACCTAGATAACGACAAGAGCATCTCTCTTAGCCTTCTATTTAGATGATTGAAATGGCATTCTATGTAACAGATAGTTTTCCTAAGACTGTCGGTAATGCACTAACCATTCTCTGAGAGAATCTCAAACCTAGTCAGTTTCACTTATGATTCGAATCAATCCTGTGAGACGTTAAGGACTTCATTAATTGATCATTTAAAAAATAATAGAACATTGTACTCAATTTTATAAAAGAATTTGAAATTTTATTTATTTGGAGACGCTTAAAGTTAGAGCACGTTTTAATAGAAGCAATGGTTACCAATTATATTATGTTATTTTAAAATATGCATATTTGAAAATATTTCAAGTTATGGATCTCATTTTCAACAAGCTTGGCAGGCTATATTCCTGTTGTAATAAAATACCTAGACAGTTGACCTGACTAGGTATTTTTATGTTTAGAATAAGAAATTTTCCACCATTAGGAAAAACAGTTAGAAGAATGCGTTCTCATAATTTGATATTATTCAGCCATAAAGAAAAAGGAGAAAAAATGACAAAAAAAATATTGCTTGTTTGTGGTGCAGGGGCGTCATCAGGATTTATGGCGGCAGCAGCTCGGAAGGCAGCCAAAAAAGCAGGTTTGAATTATGAAATTAAAGCAAAATCTGAATCGGAATTAGTGGAAAGTCTCCCAGGGCTTGATTTATTGCTAGTTGCGCCGCATCTTTCCTATATGATTGATGAAACTAAAAGAGATTGCGAAGCATATAATGTTGCTTATGCTTTAATTCCTAAAAAAATATATGGCACATTAGATGGTAATGGTTTAGTGGTGTTAATAAATGAAAAGATTGGAAATCAAGCATGGAAGAGATAAAAAAAATAGAGAAAGAAAAGCTGTATTTGTTATCAATGAATGTAATCCTTCATGCAGGAAATGCAAAAGAATTTATTTTTCAAGCAATTCATAAAGCTCAAGAAGGAGATTTCGAATCTTGCAACTTACTTATGCAAGAAGCCAATAGTGAGATTGTTTTAGCTCATAAGTTACAAACTGAAACACTTCAAAAAGAAGCTGAGGGACTAGACTTTCCTTATTCTCCATTATTTGTGCATGCTCAAGACACTCTCATGACAACGAAATCAGAAATTGATTTGATTAAGGAAATAATTCAAATATATAAGGAGTTAAGAAAATAAAATGGATACTTTTATGAATTGGATGACAGATAAATTTGCGCCTAAAGTAAATAAAATGGCCAAGAATCCGTGGGTATCATCCATACAGTCTGCAATTTTAACAGCAATTCCAATGATATTTATTGGATCATTTATGACAATACTGTCACTAATTAAAACTTATTGGCCCGCTATGCCAGATTTTTCACCAATTAGTTCTTTCAGCTTTGGGATATTCTCACTTTTTATTGCATATTTGGTTCCAGAAAATTTAATGAACAATAAGGGGCATAAAAATGAAGCTAAAATCTCTGGCTTAACTGGTGTTGCTTTTTTCCTTATGCTACTTTATCCAACATATGACAAGGCTGGGAATCTTTTACTGAATGCTAATCTTCTAGGGACTGCTGGAATGCTTGATGCTTTGGTAGCTGGTTTAGTAGTAGCAATGATTATGAATCTTGCAACAAAATTTAATCCCTTTGGTGAAGATTCTGCACTACCAGATTTTGTTGCCACTTGGTTTAGTACCCTAATCCCAATTTTAGTTCTTCTTGTGATAGGCTGGTTATTCACTTTCCAGCTTAACATTAATGTTACAACCGTTATTTCCTCAATTTTTAGTCCATTGGTACACCTTGGTGGAAGCTTCTTTGGATTTGTGATTATTATATTCTTGGGTTACTCATTCCTCTATTCTTTTGGAATTTCAAGTTGGATCATTTATCCAGTAGAAATGGCAATTGCATTGCCTGCAATTGCCGAAAATGCAAAAATGGTAGCAGCTGGTCATGCACCAACCAATATTTTTGTTGAGGAAACGATTGGTATCTTTGTGATTGGCGGCGGTGGTTCTACTCTTGCTCTTTGTATTATGATGCTTTTTATGGCAAAATCAGCACGAATGAAAATGGTAGCGCGTGCTGCCATTATCCCGTCAATATTTAACATTAATGAACCCGTAGTTTTCGGTGCGCCAATTGCGTTTAATCCTTTCTTGATGATTCCAATGTGGATTATGGGCCTGGTCGGCCCAATCTTAACGTATGTTGTGATGAAAATTGGGTTAGTCCCAATTCCAGGTCACGTCTTTGGTCTATGGTATCTACCAACTCCAATCTTTGCTTTCTTATCTACTCGTTCAATTGCAGGTCCAATTTATGTTGTTATCTTGTTCGCAATTTCTTGGATCGTCTATTATCCATTTTTCAAGTTTGCCGACAAGGAGGCATTGATTGAGCAAGAGGGAGAGGTGGCTTAAGGTGCTATTAAATAAATTTAATGCCACAACCAGTTTTCCTAAAGGCTTTCTATGGGGAGGAGCCATTGCGGCCAATCAGGCAGAAGGAGCGTGGGATGTTGATGGACGGGAACCATCACAAGCAGATATTATGATCCTACCAGAGGAATATAGTCGTCTAGGATCTTTTGGGGAAAATGTGACTTTAAAAGAAATTCAAACAGCCTTAAACGACAAAACTGGTAATTATCCACGGCGTCGAGGAATCGATTTCTTTCATACATTTCCAGATGATCTGGCACTTATGGCTGAAATGGGCTTTAAGTGCTTCCGTACTTCGTTCAGCTGGTCTCGTATTTTTCCAAAAGGAGACGAACTTGAGCCTAATGAAAAGGGACTTGAGTTTTATGACCGTCTAATTGATAAAATGTTGGAGCTTGGTATTGAACCAGTAATGACAATTTCTCACTATGAAATACCAATCAACTTAATTGTTGAATATGGTGGCTGGGCAAATCCAAAACTCATCGATTTCTTTGTTCGTTTCTCCAAAGTTCTCTTAAAGCGCTACAAAAATAAAGTGAAGTACTGGATAATTATTAACCAGCAAAATGATGTTTATGGCTGGGGCGAGTTTGCCGGACTTGGAATTTTGAAAGGACATGAGAATCAAGAAGAGACAATGTTCCAAGCTGTTCATCATCAATTTGTAGCTACAGCAGAGGTTGTAAAATGTGGTCATCAAATTAAAACAGATATGAAAATGGGAATGATGTTGGGCATTAATGGGACATATCCAGCTAGTTCGCGTCCAGAGGAAGTCATGGCAGCATATGAGCTTTGGAACAGAAACACATTCTTTTTTTCAGACGTAGCTGTCCATGGTGAATATCCAGGCTACATGATTCGATATTTTAAGGATCATAATATCAATTTAATAGTGACAGAGAAAGAGCTTCAACTAATTAAAGAAAATACGGTTGATTATATCTCTTTTAGTTATTACAGCAGTGGGGTTGTGCATGCCGAGAAACCAAACCAGTTGTTGTTGGATAATCCGTATACAAAAGCTTCAATTTGGGGATGGGTAATGGATCCAGTAGGATTTAGGTATACATTCAATGTGCTTTGGGATCGTTATCATTTGCCTTTATTTGTAGCCGAAAATGGAATTGGTGCTGTTGATGAAGTTGTCGATGGAAAAATCCATGACGATTACCGAAAAAAATATCTACAAGATCATGTCCTGCAAATGAAAGAAGCTATTAAAGATGGTGTTAACATTTTTGGCTATGCTTCGTGGGGGCCAATTGATATTATCAGTTATTCCCAAGCAGAGATGAGTAAACGTTATGGTTTTGTTTATGTGGATCTTGACGACAAAGGAAAAGGAACCGGTAAGCGTTTAAAGAAAGATAGTTTTTATTGGTATCAAAAGGTTATCCAATCTAATGGAGAAGAAATTTAATAAATTTATATATGCACGAAAAGGAGTTAGTATCCTTTTTCGTGCATATTTCTTATTAAATAAAAGTATATAATTACATAGCAAAATAATGAAGAAAATAGAAATCTTTTTTGAATATCTTAAAAAACAACCAATTGGTAAATTTATTTCATCAGCTAAATTGGCTGAGATTTTGTCTGTGACGGATCGAACTATTAGAAACTACGTGGTGCAGACAAATAAATATTACCCTGATTTAATTGAAACAGATCGAAATGGATATCGCTTTAATCATGAAAAGGATGTAAGTAGAGAGAAAATTAATGTTAGCGCAGTTGATGGGCGGCGTTTTTCGCTTTTGCGACTTCTTCTACAAAAAGGAGAAGAGGGAGTTGATCTTTTTGATATCGCTGAAGAATTAAAGGTTTCTGAAGCTACAATACGTTCAGATATGTCATTTTTGCAAGTTCTGGCTCAAAATTATCAGTTGGTGATTCGCCAGCACGATTTTTTCTATTTCATAAGAGGAGAAGATGAGCATAAGAGAGCTTTGATTGCTAGCATGATTCGGAAGTCTAGTAATTCAACTCTTTCTCTTGAGTGTGAAATGCAGAAATTTTTAGGAGAAATTTCACTTGTAAAGTTAAAAGATTATTGCAAAAAAATTTTTGCACGCTTTGGATTCAAGACAAATAAATACTTTGAGCAAAATTTTATTTTGCACCTGATAATTTTATTGAATCAAAAAGATACATTGGAAATTTCAAATTTTAAAAGTCCATCTTTAGAAATGATAAACGAAATTTCAAGCTGGATTTATGAAAATTATAAACTTGAGATCAGTCAAAAAGGGAAATATGAATTAGCGTTGTTATGCGATGGGGAGCTTAGTCATAATAAAGCGGAAGTAGATAGCTATGTAGAACAAGAAATCTCTGCAGTATTAAATCAAGCTTTGAAAGAATTAAGTGATGTTTTCCTGATTGATTTTACGGATCAACTTTTTTTGACGCGATTACTTTTGCATATGCAAAATTTATATAATCGAATAAAGGAAAATAAAGTAAAACGTAATTTAAGCGCTATTAATATAAAGATGCAGTATCCTGTGTTATTTGATATGGCAGTTTATCTTTCTTCTATAATTGCGCGTGATTTAAAAATAAAAATCGCCGAAGACGAAATTGCATTTTTGGCTTTACATATTGGCTCATTTTTAGTTGAACAAAAGAATAATTCTAATAAAATTAGGACTTTTCTTTCCGTTTCTAATTATTTAGATCATATTGATAAAATGAAAAACCTTATTGAGAATAGGTTTGGAGATGAGATATTGATTGTACCAAACAATGAGAATATTGAATTAGAGATCTCTATTGAGGAGCCAAGTATAAGGAATGCCGAGCAGGTGAAGGTGCATGAATTTTTAAATGGTAGAGATTTTGACATGATACAGAATGGGATTAAGCACGTAAAACAGCAACGATATTTACAATTTTTAGAAGGATTGTTACCTAAACTTATTCAGGAGGATGCAAATCTTGAGCTAGAAAGTTCATTGTCAAAAATAGAAGCTTTTAGGAAAATTGGGGATTGGTTTATATCCCATAGTTACACTGAAGAAGATTATTGTGAAAAGTTATTAGAGCGAGAGCAGATGTCACCAACAACTTTTGCCAGTGGAGTTTCTATTCCTCATGCTATTAAATATGAGACTAAAAAAACGGGGCTATTGATTATCAGACCCAAAGACGAATTTTTTTGGGATGAACATAAAGTGATATTGGTTATTGCACTTGCGGTTAGTAGTGGGGATTCATTTGACTTCAATCGAATTTTTCCACGTATGGTTGAATGCCTAGTGGATGAGTATCACGTGAAATATCTGAAAGAAAGCAGAAGTCAAACGGAATTTATCCAACGTTTAATTGCGATGATGACGGCTGATGGATATTATGAATAGGCTTCCTTTAAAGTAATTATTTGAGATAGAGTTTTAAAAAATATTGGGTGTAATTAGACTTATATAATTTTTTGAAAACTTTAGCAGATATGATGTTCAGCTAGGTTGGGGGGTGCTTTCTAAATATATTTAGATGAATGCTAAAGTTACTGAGACTTTGTTTTTATTGGCTTTTTCTTTGTATATTCCTGAGTTCCGAAAGATTGGCCTGTGGTATAATTAGGAATATGATAATTTTACAAGGAAATGATTTAGCACGTACATTTGGAGCAGATGTTTTATTTGAAAATATCTCTTTTTCGATACAAGAAAAATCTAGAATTGCACTAGTTGGTAAGAATGGAGTGGGGAAGTCTACTTTACTAAAAATTATTGTTGGGGAAGAAGAACCATCAAGTGGAACAATTACGATTCAAAAGTCTGTTACAATAGGTTATTTGGCTCAAAATACAGGCCTTTCTTCTGAAATAACAATTTTAAAAGAGTTGGAGTCGGTTTTCGAAAATCTGAGTCTCCAAGAAAAAGAGCTTCGGGCCATGGAATTTCAAATGGCAGAACTTTCTGGTCAAGAATTAAATGATTTGATTAAGCGTTATGATACTTTAAATGAAAGTTTTAGCCGAAATGGTGGATATACCTTTGAATCGGACTTGAAAGCCATGCTTAATGCATTTAAATTTTCTGAAGAAATGTGGGACTATAAGATTTCGGATTTGTCTGGGGGACAAAAAACTCGCTTAGCCCTGGCAAAGATGCTCTTGATGGCTCCAGATATATTGATTCTTGATGAACCAACCAATCATTTGGATATTGCGACCCTAGCTTGGCTTGAAAATTATCTTTTAAATTACCGAGGTGCCATGCTTCTTGTTTCCCACGACCGTTATTTCCTTGATCGGGTGGCTAATGAAGTCTATGAAATGTCTCGCGGTCACTTGACACATTATGTGGGAAATTATTCTGCTTATGTTGAAGCGCGTGAGGCTAAGCTTTTGACAGAGGAAAATGAATACGAAAAGCAGAAAAAAGAAATTGCTGCTTTAGAGGACTTTGTTGCGAAAAACCTTGTACGAGCCTCAACAACAAAGCGAGCTCAGTCTAGGCAAAAACGGTTGGATAAGATGCAGAGATTAGATGTTCCTCAGAATACAGATAAAATTGTAAATGTGATTTTTTCACCCGACAAAACTTCTGGAAATGAAGTACTCAAAGTGACAGGAGCCAAAATTGGTTATGATAAGCAAGTTCTTGCCAAAAACATAAATCTTAACCTACCCAAATTGGGCTCTGTTGCTATTGTTGGTCCTAATGGAATTGGTAAGTCAACCCTTTTAAAAACAATTATCGGCCGTCTTGAATTAATTGACGGGGAAATTAAGCTTGGCGCCAATGTAACGATTGGATATTATGATCAGGAACAGGTAGATTTGACGGCTTCAAATTCAGTCCTTGATGAATTATGGAATGCTCATAGAACAGTTTCGGAAACAGAAATCCGTACGATTTTGGGCTCTTTTCTCTTTAGTGGTGAAGATGTCAAGAAAACAGTGGGGATGCTTTCAGGTGGAGAAAAAGCTCGTCTCCTTTTAGCAAAGTTATCAATGCAACATGATAATTTCTTGATTCTTGATGAGCCAACTAACCACTTAGATATTGAGAGTCGTGAAGCACTCGAAGAAGCTTTAGTGGATTACAAAGGTACACTTCTTTTTGTTAGCCATGATCGCTACTTTATCAATCAAGTGGCTTCTGAAGTTCTAGAGATATCTACTAATGGTAGTCAACTTTATAAAGGTAATTATGACTATTATCTGGAGAAGAAGGAATTAGAGGAAGCACAAAATGAAACCATTGAATCTCAGCATAAGAAAAAAAATGATAATCGAACTGAACAAAAGGTTGAGGCGCGTGAACAAAGAAAAATTGAACGTGAAATTGCTGAAATCGAAACAAAAATTTCAATGATTGATAATCGAGTAATTTTGCTTCATGAAGAAATGCTAAGAAATACTGATGATTTCGTTGAATTAGGTGAATTACAAAAAGAACTAGACAGACTGCTAGTTGAGAAAGATGAAATCGAAGAACACTGGTTGGAATTATTAGAAGTTTAATCGAGAGTATTTAGAGAGTTATGGAAAAATAATATGACATTTTACGAAGAATATAAAAAAGGACATCTTGTAGTTCCAGCTGCTCTGTTGGAAAATTTCAATGAGATTTTTGATTCATCTGAAGAATTTTTGGTTTGGTTATTTTTTCTCTATGAGAAAGAAAGTGCACCAAGTGATATTGCTGAAAAAATTGGTAAAACTTTAAATGAAGTTAATACAATCATTCAGAGAATGCAAGATTCTGCAGTCTTAAAAGTTACAGTAATTGAAATTTCGGGACAAATGGATATGATTTTTGATGTGTCACCAGCCATGGAGAAATTAGATAGTTTGTTGGAAGGTAAAATTTCAAGGGCTGGAAAAACTGATAATGCTAAAAATACAAGTAAATTGCAAAAAATTTCACATGCTTTTGAAGCCGAAATGGGTATGATAAGTCCCATGCAACTTGAAGAATTGAGAAAATGGCTAGAAATAGACCAATTTAATGTGGACTTAATCCTAGCTGCGCTTCGTGAAGCTTCTATTAATCGTAAGGTATCCTTGAATTACGTAAGGGCTATTTTACGGCATTGGAAGATGGAAGGAATTTCGACAGTTAAGGAGGTTGAAATTCAACGCGAGGAGCGCGAAATTAGCATGCAAACTAAAAATGCGAATTCTGAACCTTCAAGTAATTTAACAATTCCAATTGACGGTCCATGGAGTAAGAATAATGATAAGTAAACAGAAATTTCTGGAGGCTTTAGAAATTATTAATGAAATGTTTCCAGACGCTCATGGGGAACTAAATTGGAACACGCCTTTCCAATTATTGGTTGCAACCATTTTATCCGCTCAAGCTACGGATAAAGGTGTCAATAAAGCAACTGTAGCCTTGTTTGAGCACTTTCCAACAGTCACAAGTATGGCAAATGCTGAAATTGTGGAGATTGAACAGTTTACTAAAACAATTGGTCTCTATCATAATAAGTCAAAGAGCTTAAAAAAGACCGCTGAAATGCTGTTGGAATGGGGCTATTCAAATAACGAATTGCCAAAGGATAAGAAGGAATTACAACTCCTACCTGGAGTAGGAAGAAAGACAGCAAATGTTGTTTTAGGTGAAGTTTATGGAATTCCTGGAATTGCTGTAGACACCCATGTGGAACGTGTTTCAAAACGCTTATCTCTGGTGAAGCAGGAGGCTAGTGTCATCGAAGTTGAAGAAAAATTGATGAAGGTTATTCCTGAAGATAAATGGGTTTCAAGCCACCACCATCTTATTTTCTTTGGCCGCTATCACTGTACTGCTAAAAATCCAAAATGTAATTTCTGTCCGCTGATTGTTTATTGTAACTTTGGTCAAGCTAGAATGAAGGAAGGGATCCATGTTTAGATTAGGAAAAAGATTAAGGGCTATTGCTGATTTAGTAGCTGATGGAGCACGTATTGCTGATATTGGATCTGATCACGCAAAATTATTGATTTTCTTGGT
Source organism: Lactovum miscens (assembly GCF_014202895.1). Lineage (GTDB taxonomy): Bacteria > Bacillota > Bacilli > Lactobacillales > Streptococcaceae > Lactovum > Lactovum miscens. Next base: position 26,300 of record NZ_JACHHV010000015.1, on the reverse strand, counting down.
TGAGACAGGGAAAGTATCTTATGCAGTAGCTGGTGAAGTGGCTAGAGGACCTTATGAGATTTCATTGAAAAATACTAAAGATATTCCTGAAATTACTGTTCGTCTGGCTAATGGCCTTTTTGCGATTGAAGAAGCTGATGTCATTAACACAATTGTAATTGCTGGTATGGGTGGTATATTAATTTCTGAAATTTTGGAAGCAAGAAAAGAGTTTACTACAAAAGTTAAACATCTTATTTTACAACCAAATAATGAAGAAGCCGCGGTTCGATTTTGGTTAATGAAAAATGGTTTTAAGTTAGTGAATGAGCAGATTTTAGAAGATCGTGGAAAGATTTACGAAATCATCGTAGCAGAAGCTGGTGATATGTTGCTTAATGAAGATGAGATGAAGTTTGGCATTTTTTTAAATAAGCATGAAATTTTTAAAAAAAAATGGAGCCAACGTTTGTCAGAAATTAACTATGTACTATCTGTTTTGCCTGAAAGTCAAGAAACTGAAAAGCAGAAAATTATAGCCGAGAAAAATCAAATTGAGAGGTTTATAAAATGATAATTTCAGAATTTGTAAAATTATATGAAGAGTTTTGTCCAAAAGAGTTATCAGAAGTTGGAGATCCAGTTGGCTTGCAAATTGGTAGTCTGAAAAATGAGGTCAAAAAAATATTGGTGACCTTAGATGTTCGTGAACAAACAGTTGAAGAAGCAAAAAGGGTTGGTGCAGACTTGATTCTGGCCAAACACCCAATCATCTTTACACCATTATCTAATTTGACAGATCTTGACAGTCAAGAGAAAATTGTAATGGACCTAGTCGTTGCGGGAATTTCAGTATACACCAGCCATACGAATATTGATATTGTGTTAGGAGGAATTAATGACTTCTTTGCTTCAAAACTAGGTTTGACCAATGTGACGTTCTTACTTGAAAATGGAATGGGAAGAGTTGGAGATCTCCCAGAAGAGATCTCGCTACAAGATTTCATTGATCAAGCCAAAAAAATTTTTCACCAAGAAAGATTTCGAATCGTCAGCTATAATCATGATTTGACGCGTTCAATTCATCGCGTGGCTATTTGTGGTGGAGCTGGGAGCAAGTTCTGGAAAGATGCCTTAGCAAAAGGAGCAGATTTATTTATCACAGCGGATGTCTTTTATCATGTTGGACATGACATCTGTTCTACAAGTCTGACAGTTCTTGATCCAGGACATTACATGGAACATCTTTTTGTCCCCTTAGTGACAGAAAAATTAGATTCAATAATTTTTGAGCATCAATTAGCTGTAAAAGCTATTAAATCCATTGAAAACACTAATCCATTTTATGATATTTAGAAAATAAATGCTATAATGAGTCGAAAGCAAGATTTCTGAAAAAATGTTTAGATCTCGCTTAGAATTAAAAAGGAGTTCTTCTATGAAGTCAACCAAAGCAACTGAAGAAGTTTTTAAAGCCAAGACTCACTTACTCAAGGCTAAGAAAATTATGAGTGAGTATGTTTTTGAACATCAACCTAATTCTTTCAAAAAGTTGAATAAGTTGATTGATGAACTTGATAATTTTTCACTTGAAATAAATGCTGACAGCTCGACTATTACGGGGGATCAGGATCCTCGTATCCTGGATCCGCATAGTATTAATAGTCATAAATACAAATAAAAAAAAGACAAATTGGTATGCTTTTATAAGTTGGACGTTTTAAGATGAGATGAATTTCTTATCTTTTTTTAAAACTTTTAGACGATAGTGAACTAGAATAATTCTAAAAAACAAAAGTTGTATGAAAGCTAACATAAGAGATGTAGTAATTTTTCTGAGTCCTTTTTGAATAATATTTGGAAAAAGGTTGCTATCTATAATATAGGATTTAATTAAAAGCGAAATAGGGTAACGTTAAAATGTTGGAATATATTATGCAATGTGACTTCATATAAACATATTTAAATAAATGAAAGAGAAGCTTTCGTAAGCCTCTCTTTCATTTAGCATTCTATTAATTGTAATCAGGAAGAACCCATGTGTTAATTGCATACGCCACTCCAGATTCATCATTCGATTTTGTAATGTATTTGGCAATAGATTTAAGGGCTGGAATTCCATTTTCCATAACCACTGGATGCCCGACTTTTTCAAGCATAGCACGGTCGTTTTCTGCGTCACCAATGGCCATTAATTCATCCACGTCGATTGAAAGCTTTTCTGCCAGATGAAGTACGGCGTTACCCTTGCTAACATCTTTGTTAACAAATTCAAGGAAATATGGTGCTGATTTGATCATGTTGAATTCTTCGAAAAGTTCAAAAGGCAAGTAAGCAATTCCCTCATCGAGAATTTCAGGCTCATCAATCATCATGACTTTGATTAAATCGAGCTTCATGATTTCTTCAGCAGTACGGTAGTGTAAAGGCATTTGAACAACTGAGGCTTCGTAAACGGTATACTTTCCGATATCACGGTTTGTCGTATAAATGCCATCACGAGTTGCAGCATGGATGTGCAGCCCCGCCTTACGAGCTGCATTATCGATATCAAGAAATTCTTCACCAGATATACCTTGAGCTATAAATTCTTCACCAGTGTCAGCACGTTGAACAAGACCACCATTATATGTGATAACAAAGTCTCCATGATCACGTAATCCTAGTTCGTCAAGAATCCATTGGACGCCTAGTAATGGACGTCCAGTGCAAATAACGACTTTCACACCTGCCACTTTAGCAGCTTCAACAGCTTCCTTTACTTCGGAGGTTAACTTACCTTCGGAATCAAGTGTAGTTCCATCTAAATCTAATGCTACAAGTTTAATCATTATTAATCAATTCCTCATTTCGTATGTATTTAGAGAATTTATCATTTTCCAACATAACTTTTGGAAAATAGAAACGCTTATTGCCATAAATGTTACCTGACAAGGTTGTCACTAAAGGAGATATTTCTGAAAGTTCAACCATGCTTCCATCTTTCCTAACTAATTCAATATTTTTACGAAGTTTATCTTCACTTGGGTTATAGATATCATAGGGTAAGTCATAGACAGAATGAATTGCGGAATAATAAGTCGGATCATACCCAGACTGACTGATAATCTTCTTCATTTTATCTAATTCAACTTCATCGGAAAACTTAAAAGATTTCCATACTTTTCGGTTTGTATAAGATGTCGCTAAATCAGCCAAAATACTGTCTTCAGACTCCATCCAACTTTGAAAATATGTTTCAAGAACACCATCGTCAAGCCTTAAATATTCCTTTAAAGTAAATTTATTTTTAAAGAAGGGAATTAAGCAGGGTGAAGTCAATTCGAAATAACCAGGTATTTCTTTGAATAAGTATTGCGCTCTTTTTAAAATTTGAGCTAACATAGCTTCCATTCCACGGGATGCAGGATGAAAATAAACTTGTTTATACATTTGATATCGAGAAATAATATAGTCCTCAACAGAATTAGCTCCATTAAAGCGGAAGGCAATGCCATTATCGACAGGAATCATGGCCTGTAAGATTCGAGTTAAATCAAACTGACCATAGTTGGTACCTGTGTAGTATGAATCTCGGAGGAGGTAATCCATCCGATCTACATCTATTTGGCTAGAAATAAGCTGAACTACCTGTTTATTAGGATAGCTATGATTGATCACACTGGCGACTTTATCAGGAAAATCATCAGATACCTGTTTTAAAATAGCATTTACTTCAGTTTTTGTAGAAGTGATCAGAGCCTGAGTGATAACTTCATGGTCAGTTCCAAAAAGTCTTTCAAAAGTATGAGAGTACGCACCATGTCCCAGATCATGAAGAAGGGCGGCACATTGGACTACCTGATTTTCCTCAGAGTTCCAAATTTCTGGAAAACTTTTGGTGAAATGATCCGTTATTCTCTTAGCTAAACAATAGACGCCAAGGCAGTGAGAAAAACGATTATGCTCAGCCCCATGAAAGGTATAAGAAGTTGTCCCTAGTTGCTTAATACGTCGAAGTCTTTGAAATTCAGCTGTATTAATAAGTTGATAAATGATCGGATCTTCCACTGTGATAAAGTTATGGATAGGATCGCGGAAGAGCTTTTCAAATCTTTTCATAGGTTAATTTTATCATAAAAGAGTAGGCAGATGCTTATTTCTTAGGTAGGGATTTATGAAGTTCTTCAATAGTAATATGAGGTTATATTAAAGTTGGCATAAATAGTGTAAAATAGTTCTGTGAAATTATTAATAAAGAATCTTATTGAAGTTGATGGAAAAGAAGAATTAGTTCGAGAAGAATTTGAGGGAAATCAACTAGTGCGTGGAAACCAAACCTTCCTCGAATACATTGATAAAAGGAAAGTTAAAATGATAATTTCTTATGACTTGACTTCTTTGAAACGTATTGCCTATACCAATCCTAGGACGATTATGCACTTTTCAGTCTCCCAAGTGACTGAGACTTATTATGACAGTTTAGGTTGGTTAAAGATTGAAACTCTTGATTTTAGTCAATCTGATAATCGACTTTTATTAAAATATAGAATCTTCAAAGAAGAGCAAATTTTAGGAAATTATCAATTAGAAATTTTAATGGAAAACTAGGAGAAAAAATGGGAGCTAATAAAAAAATTATTTTACCTAAGGAGCTATATACAAAACTTGATTTGATAGAGAACTCTGATCAAGTTGAAGTTGTGGATATAGCGAAGGATTCCTTTACTATTCATGCAGCTAATGCAAAAAATCAAAGTGATTATGCTCCTCGTTGGTTTCTTTTACCAACTGCAATAGTAGTGGTAATTTTTTTTGTTTCTGCTCTCATATTAAGGTATCCAACCATTCCTCTTATAGGTAGTATGTCAATTGGCACAGCAGTTGATGTTTTAGCCAATGGGGCAGCCTTTATCACTTTCATTTTGGCTTACATTGCGAAACGCAAAAGTCTTTATCATTACATGACCAAAAAGATTTATTGGCGGACCTTCGCGACGGTTACTGTTTCAGTGCTGATTATTTCAACGCTTGCCCTAGTTGCCTTATTTTGGTTTTTTAATCAAATTTTTCACGGTGTGAGATTTGATATTTTTACTTCAACTATTATTTTTGCCATGTTTGCGGGTATTATCAACTACTTTATCATTTTTGTAGTTGATAATTTTTCTATTGAAATGTTGGTTAACATGCTTATTTTTGTTGCAGTTGGGGGACTTGTGGCTTCGATGGCAACAAATGGCAATCAATATTGGTGGAAGGGTAATTTTTCTTTGTTAGGAACAAGTATTTCTAATTCAAGTTTTCAATTTAATTTAACATTAATTATTTCAGGTGCACTTTTTATTGCCTTAATTGACTATGTTTTTGTAGCCTTAGCAGATCGAGTTGGAACAAACTGGCGTCATAATACATTGAGGACCCTATTGACTTTGACGGCTATTTGTATTTCAGGTGTTGGATTAATTCCTAATACCATTGATTACACGACACCAGAGCATTTTTGGCATGATCAAATTGCCATATGGATTGTTTTCTTTATGGGTATTGCAATTCTTGGAATACGGTGGCTCTTTCCAGAAGCGAATCAATCATTTATCAATATCTCATATGGGATTGCATTACTACTTGCAATTTCTTATATTTCATGGAAATTTGTTGGTTATTTAAGTTTAACGGCGTTCGAGATCATTTCATTTGCAAGTAGCTTTGCTTGGCTCATGCTATTTATTAATCGCTTGACAAAAATGCTATGGGGAGTTCATGAAACTTATGAAGTATCTTTTGTGGATGTTGTTTCTGATGATGTCGAAGCTTTAAAAAGTTTAGACGACTAGCATGTCAACCATTTATAACTTTTTTTGCTATACTGAATGAAATGAAAACTTATGATTTAATTGTTGTTGGAGCAGGTCCGGTAGGACTCTATGCTGCTTACTATGCCGGAATGAGAGGACTTTCGGTTCAAATTTTAGAAAATTTTGATGAATTGGGTGGCCAACCCGCAAACTTATATCCAGAAAAGAAGATTTATGACATCGCAGGTATTCCTGAAATTAATGGCATTGAACTACGTGAGAATCTTTTAAAGCAACTTCAATTAGTTGAACATGAAATTATTTCTGGTGCACAGGTTCAAAAAATCGAAAAGAAAGAAGAAAAAGATTTTTTAGTAGTGACGAGGGCGGGGGACTTCCTATCAAAAGCCATATTAATCACCAGTGGTAATGGACTTTTGAAACCACGACTTTTAGCTATTGAAGGTGAAAATGAAGCAGTTGAGTCTGGTCTTCTTGCCTATTTTGTTAAAAATCTTGAGGCCTACAGAGGAAAGAAGTTGGCAATTTTTGGCGGAGGAGATTCTGCGCTGGATTGGTCATTGATGCTTGAAAAAATTGCTAGTGAGGTTCATCTGATTCACCGTCGCGATAAATTTAGAGCAGTCGAATCAACGATTTCTAAATTGGAAAATTCATCGATTCAAATTCATACGCCTTATATACTTAAAGAAATGTCTCAAAATAGAATTACTTTACAAAGGGGTAAAAATGATGAAAAATTGACTTTAGAGGTTGACAAAATTTTGGTTTTCCATGGATTTATAACTGAAAATAATGAATTGATTGATAAACTTGCAATTTCCCGTGCAGGTAAAATTCATGCTGGCATTGCCAATCGAACAAACATTTCAGGAGTTTATGTAGCAGGGGATGCTAGCGACTATGAAGGGAAAGTACCTTTAATGTCTGTTGGTTTTGGTGAAGCTGTGATAGCAATCAACGATATCGTGAAAACCGTTGAATTTAACCACAAGACGAGGAATGGGCATAGTTCATCATTATTTGCAAAATGAATTTTAAATTTAAATTCAGGAGAAATTTATGACTTTAACATTAATTTTAATTGTCTTTTTGATAGGCGCCTTTATTAATGGGTGGCACCGTGGATTATTCCTTGAATTGATGAGCCTTCTATCAACTATTTTTTCATTTGTTGTGGCGAGTCTGTTCTATAAAGATTTGGCGAATAAAACGATAACACGTCTTAGTCTAGAAGTACCCAAAGGAACTTATCAAATCATTGATAAAACTGTATCCTCTCAGGCTAGCCAATCTTTCTTTTCTTCTGTTTCTTTTTTAGTCATTTTTATTGTAGCAAGTATCTTTGCGGGACTTTTCCTCTTGCTTTTCCGTAAGTTCAGCAATTTTTTATCTTTTGGAAAACTTGGTCGTTTAGTTGCGGGCATATTAAGCGTCTTGGTAACATATTTTGCCTTGCAATTGTTATTAACTTTATTAGCTCTCTTACCTGTAAATGATTTACAAACTTTTTTGTCTTCATCAGGTTTTGCTCAATATATTATATTACATACACCTATCTCTTCAAATGCTCTCTTACATTTATTTATTAATAATGTGCTGCATTTGAATATTTACTAATTTGAAAATCTACATATTTATAATGAATAATAAAATATTAAAAACTTTAGAATTTGATTTAGTAAAGGCGAAGCTTGAACCCTTTTTAGCTACTGAGCAAGGGAAAAATGAGTTACGTAACTTACAAATCTTTACAAATGCTGATAAAATCCAAGAGGAATTTTCTCAGTTGGCTGAATTTGAAGAGGTGATATCTCAAAATGGCCCGCTAAATATTTTGCATACAAAAGATATCTCAGAAATTTTAAAGAGATTGCAGCTTCAGGCTAGTTTGTCCGGACCTGAATTTTTACGCATCAAACGAGTTATTTCAACCTTGGGACGTATAAAACAATATTTTAAAGAGGCTACCAATATTGAATTTCCAAGTCTTGGTCTTCTACTTGACAAAATCTTTGAGAATAATGAACTTGTCCATTTGCTATCTATTTTCGATGATTCAGGTGCCCTCTTAGATACTGCTTCAAGCAAGCTATATGAGCTTCGTACTGAAATTCGCCAAGAGCAGTCAGCAATTGACAAAATTATGCAGGATATGCTTAACCATCATGCTGCTGACCTAACCGAGAATTTGATTACCATTCGTAACGATCGTAAAGTTCTCCCTGTCAGTGCAGGAAATAAGTCGAAAATTCCTGGTGTGGTACATGATATTTCTAGCTCAGGTGCTACACTTTTTATTGAACCAAATGCAGCAGTTACTCGAAATAATAATCTCAATCAAAAAAGAATTGAAGAAAAGAATGAAGTTTCACGAATTTTCATGGAGCTTTCAGATAAATTAATTACATTCTTGCCGGATTTAAAACAAGCATCGTGGGTTATTGGTAAGTTTGATTTGATTAAGGCTAAATCAGAGTTTATGAGGCGTAATGAAGCTATTATACCTTCCCTTGCTCATGATCACGATATTCAGATCTATCAAGCGAGACACCCATTAATAGAAGCTAATAAAGTTGTTCGAAATGACATTCTTTTTTCAAATGATCTCAATTCTATTGTGATAACAGGACCAAATACTGGTGGTAAAACAATAACAATTAAGACTTTGGGTATATTAACCTTGATGGCTCAATCGGGATTACCAGTTACAGCCGGAGTAGGAACTAAAATTGCCCTTTTTGATGAAATTTTTGCTGATATTGGTGACGAACAATCCATTGAACAAAGCCTTTCAACTTTTTCAAGTCATATGTTGCACATCATCGAGATTCTAACAAAAGCTAATAAAAATTCATTAGTACTTTTTGATGAACTAGGAGCAGGAACAGATCCAAAAGAAGGAGCGGCTCTTGCAACTGCTATCCTTGAAGAACTCCGCTCTCGTAAAATAAAAACATTATCAACTACACACTATCCTGAGCTTAAGGCCTATGGCCTTGAGACTGAAGGTGTACAGAATGCCTCCATGGAATTTGACATCGAAAATATGCGCCCTACCTATCGCCTCCGTTTAGGTGTCCCAGGGCGTTCAAATGCTATTGAGATTTCTAGACGTCTTGGGCTCTCCGAGTCTGTGATTGAAGCCGCAAAAGTTGAACTAAATGATAATGAGACTGACATAAACGGCATGATTGAACGTCTCGAGAGTCAAGTCCATTCTCAAGAAGAAGCAACCGCTGAAATTAAACGTTTGAAATTGGACTCTGAAAAGATTAACAAGCAATTGATAAGTGAACAAAGGGCTTTGGAACGTGAAAAAGACAAGCTTATTGATTCCGCCCGAACTGAAGCTGCAGAAATTGCCGGTAAAGCTCGTGAAGAAGCTCAAGCTATTCTCAAACAACTAAATGAAAAGATGCAGTTAAAACCACATGAAGTGATTGCAGGCATGGCTGAACTGGATAAATTGATTCCTGATTTATCCAAAAATCGTGTTCTTAAGAAGGCAAAAGCATCACGTGGTCTTATAGTAGGTGCGGAAGTGCTTGTAACAAGTTTTGGCCAACATGGGAGAATAATTCGTCTTGAAAAAGATGGCCGCTGGCAAGTTCTAATTGGTTCAATAACTGCAATAGTGGATGAGTCAGACCTTGAAATTCTCCAAACGGTCGAAAAACCATCTACTAAGTTAAAAAATATCAGTCGTAGAGTTTCAACTAATATTAAAGCTCAGCTGGATCTTCGCGGGACACGTTATGAAGAAGCAAGCTTAGAGATTGACAATTATATTGATCAAGCTCTCCTAACCAATCTAAGTACAATTACGATTGTGCATGGTATTGGTACAGGCGTGATTCGTGAACTTGTTAAGAAGAAACTTCAAGCCAATAAGCATGTTAAAAGTTTTGAGTACGCACCGATGAACGCAGGTGGATCAGGTGCAACCATTGCACAATTGAAATAATTTTTCTTTTGACTAACTTTTATGGAATATAAATTTATATGAGCATATACTTTGTTATTTGCAAAGCAAATGGTAAAATTAAAATAAGTTAGTAGACGCAAGTCATAAAGGAGATAAGTATCATGGAATATCATGTAACAGATGCCAATTTTGTTGAAGAAACAGCAAATGGTACAGTATTGGTTGACATGTGGGCAACCTGGTGTGGCCCCTGTCGTATGCAAGCCCCAATCTTGACTCAACTTTCAGAAGAACTTGATGAATCTGAACTCAAGATCGTAAAAATGGATGTAGATGAAAATCCAGCAACCCCTCAAGGTTTTGGCGTGATGGCGATCCCAACTCTTCTTTTCATGAAGAATGGACAAGTTGTTCGCCAAGAAGCTGGGGTTCATACAAAGGCTCAAATAAAGCAAATTTTGGAAGAAATTGCTTAGTCAAAAAAAGCTCGCTAATCGCGGGTTTTTTTGATAGACTAAAATAGTTAAAGCTTACAAGCTGGACTAAAAATTTTATGAAAAATAAAAATCTTATTATACTTCCATTATCTATTTTAGTGTTGGGCCTTTTAGCAGGAACAGGGGCAGGCCTTTTGAGCCTTTTTTTGGACTTAATTGAAGGACTGTTTTTAGGTTTCAAAGAAAGTCCCACTCATCCCTCTTCACTTGCCACCTATCCTCCTCAGCGTCTAGAATCAATCCTGATAGGTGGCTTTATTGCAGCTTTGATTGGGTATTTTATCCGTCGTAAACATCAAATTCCAAAAATATCGGAAACTATGGTTGGAGCAAAAATGCCTTTTTGGAGGACTGTTTTGCATGTCCTGACACAAATTTTCTATGTTGGCACTGGAGGATCTGTTGGCCGAGAATTAGCACCTCGTGAGCTGGGAGCACTTTTTGCCAATAAGTGGGATGAATTACTTCAGCAATTTGGACTTGTTTCTCTGAGTGCAGAAGACAAGTCACTCTTGATTGCAGCAGCAGCAGGTGCAGGTTTTGCAGGTGCTTATATAGCGCCAATTACGGGGATGTTCTTTTGTATTGAAATCCTGCACAAGAAGATCTCAGCTCGGGCAGTTTCAGTAAGCCTTTCGATGTCAATTATTGCCGCGTTAATAGGAAGTCTTTTTAAGGGAAACAGTGCATACTATGCTGTGGGGTCTCAATCCTTTTCAAATTACTTCATGATCCTAGTTATAGTAATTTCGCCTATCAGTGGCTTAATTGGAGCCTATTTCCGCAAAACTTTTCTCTGGGCAGAAGCTCATCAGAGTCATAATAAACATATACTATGGCTTTTACCATTTGCAGCTCTAGTCACGGGAATAATTTCAATGCGCTTTCCAGAAATTATGGGAAATGGACGCGCGTTAGCTCAAGAGGCTATGAACATTAAATCTACGAGATTTATAACCATTTTACTTTTACTTATGCTCCTTAAAGGATTTATTACTGTTGTCACCATTCGCTCAGGAGCGGCTGGGGGAACACTAACACCCGCGCTAGCCATTGGGGCATGTGTTGGAGCAATTATTTGTTTAATCTTACCTGGTTTTCCAGTTTGGCAAGGGGCATTGGTTGGCGCAACTTCTTTGTTGGCTGCGGCTCAACAAGCACCTCTAATGGCTCTCTTTATGTTGATTGAAGTGACCCACCTCCCCCTCAATTCTGCTGTACCACTTGGTTTTGCCGTAGCCATTGCAATGGGCATCTCGAAGTTAATAATTAAGCATGAGACAATCCAACCTCTAGAAGACGAATAGGTTTGAATTTTTAATTTCCTAAAAAGAGGTAAAATTTAAATCTAATTTGAATAACGGTTCATCCATGTCTAAATTTTGGCAACAGCCTTGATGCACCCCTCAAAAATTGTACTTTATATAGTGCAATACATTAAGACAGATTAAACTTCTTATCTTTTTCATTTTGAATAGGTTAAACGGAATTGAATTGGGCTCATCCAGTTCAATTTTTTTGACTCGTTTTGTATCATAAACTAAACCCAAGAAGAAATTACCTGTTCAAGTACTCTAAAGGAATTAAAGAAACGACCGTAACAGATTTCTTGTTTGAGTAAGCCAAAGAATTTTATATCACTGCATTATCATAATAGTTTCCTTACGATTTATAAATTCATAAATCGTAAGGAAACTTGAATACTTTAACATAACTTTTCATCTAATAAACTTAATCTTAGTCTGAATGAAAAGTCTGCTGAAAGAGACAATCAGAAATGATTTTGATTGCATCATTCGTTGCAGTGAAATTTACTTTGCTCTTCGGATGTTGTAAAAGCTTAAAACTGAGTATTTCATTATTAAACATGTCCAGAAAGGATTTAAAGTAGGCTTTCTTCTGAATTCTATTTTCATAATACTTGAACTCCATTGTAATCATAGTAATTTTCTTGTCTGAAACGAAATTCTTGAAAAGCTTGTGAAGCTTGTTCTTTTTATCTCTTCCTACTTCTCTAGTTAGGTGTTTTCCGCCGATATGGCCTACACAATGTGCTACTTTTTCATCAACTGCTGAACTTTCTTGTGTTTTTAAAATACAAAATGAGAAGACTTATTGGGGAATATCTCAAGTAATAACTTCTCTCAGATACCCTTCAAATTAGATTATTCAAAACCCATGTATCACAAGAAGCTTGAATCATCTTAGCAGAATGCTTTATCTTAACCTTCAATCGATTCCGTTTCTGCTTAAGTTTTTGATAAATTTCTTGTGGTATCTTCCCTAAACGCCGTACAGTATGATTAACACTTATTATGCCAAGGTACAATTTACATCGTTCAATAATCACAAAATATTTTGTTTTTAGCAAGAAAAGTCTTACATCTGATTTACTTTTACTTGGTTTTTAAAATTCAAGTAAAAAAAATTCAGGTGCTTTCTCTCTCCTTGGGTAGCTAATTTGATTATGCGATTTACTAACCAAGGCATTTATATTTTTCAATCTTTGCAATATAACTTGCTCAAATTATTTAAAAATTAAATACACATAAACTACAAAAATGTGAGAATAAATTCAAAAAATTTTAAAAAACATTTTTATATTTTTAGCAAATATGGGACAAAAGTATTTATAAGAATTTTCAAATGCTAAAATTTTCATATCACTTAATGAAGGAGGTAGAAAAAGTGAAAAAACAAAATTATTCTAAAGTAAGTATTCTTGAGAAGTATGATCTAAAAAATTATTTATCAAACAAATGCAGAAGATAGCTATTACGATATAGAGAGCGAATAAATAACTTGTTATTTTGAAAGAAAGCCAGCCTAATATTCTTGCATGAGAAAATATACTAAATGGTGAATTAAGAAAAAATGAGTTTAAATCTAATAAGAGATTAAGCAATCATATTTTTCAAACCTATTGGAAAATTTAATTCGTGGATTAATGAATACTTTTAAGTATGCACTTTAAATCAATGGCAAAGGGATTTTAATTAATTTAAAAATATTGGGGAAGAAAGTATTTAAATGCAAATGAAAACCTATTGAAAATGATTCAAATAGCGCACTCAACAAAATTATTCAAGGCAACATACATCTCAATAATTTTTTAATAAATGATGATTAGAAGTCTGTTACATTGATTTAGAGTACTCCCATTAACTAAATAGTATCCAAAAATAACTACAAAAACACCTGGATAGTATTTTAAAAAGTGGGATGCATGGAAGGTGACGTTAAAGACTTGAGAAAATTAGGGAAAGCTATTTTGTATAGCATTAATCAACTAAATATATTTGAATCTGAAAATTTATTAGTCAATAAAAAATATGTCTTGTTGAGTCTCTATTTAGGCGGTTTGGTTATGAAATTAATATAAAAGATTTGTTAAAGTATTATTGATTGAAGGATAAACAATTTCAGAAGCAATATCATTATTTCAAAAAGCAACATATAAAAAGCTTATAAATAATAAATTAAATATTATTGATTTGTGTGAATTAGAAAAAGTTTTTATTTCCTCTATATTGCAAATGGAAGTAGTGTTTGGATCTGTTTTTAATGATTATAACTTTGAAAAATATAAAAATACTGTAGTTACAATTGCGGAAGGAATGGATGTTCAAATAGGTAAATGTGTTTCCTTTTTAAAAGAAACTTTGTGGATTGCTTTTTTAATACAACTATATTAGATTAGGAAAACAAATAATAAAAAATATTTATGTTGGGTTTGTGCACAGTTAGAGACTTGCAGGATGTTCATAAAAGATGAAAATTTATTTAATTTTTCTTCTAAAGGCTATGAAACAGATTTTAGAATGGATATGCTGGATTAAATTATGTAGAAAGTTTGAGGGAAGAATATGAAATTACTAAAAAACAATAAAACTTTTTTTTCGCTGTTTTTAAGTAGTGTTTTTACCATGTTTGGAGCAAGTTTGTTTAGTATCGTTTTCCTCATTTATGCAACGAGTTTCCAAAATAAAAGTTTAATGGTATCCATCGCTGAAGTATTTATTGTTTTGCCAGCATTTTTATCAATTTATACCGGTTTTTGGGCGGATAAGACTAAAGATAAAAGTAAAATGATGATTTTTATCGGAATTATGCAAATGTTTTTCTTTTTGCTTATTGCTATTATTATTGGACTAACTCATAACTTTATTTCCTTTTTTATAATAGGAATTATAAAATTTATATCTGATTTATTAAGTTCATATAAAAATGGTCTCAGAATTCCTATTTTACAAAAAAATTTAAAATCTAATGAAGTATCATCTGCATTTGGACAACTTCAAAGTTTTGGATCAATTTTAGAGATAGTTGGCCAAACATTTGGAGTAATGTTTCTTTCCTTAACAGGACAGTCATTTACAATTGTGGCTATCCTTAATGCATTTTTATATTTAATTTCTGCTCTGATACTTTTGTTTTTTAAACGATACTTGACCTTTAATAGTGCTGTTAGCAGTATTTCTCGATTAAACATACGAGAAACATTTTCGCAAATTAAATCGGTTTTTTCTAAAGAAAAGAATAATAAATTTGTAATTACTATATTATCAATTATTTTTATCAATTTCATTTTATCAGGCATCGGCCCCGTAACAGATTTGGCATTGACAAACCTTCATCCTTTTGGTAATAATTATGGGGTCTCAGTTCTCATTTTTAATTGTTTTTTGTCGTCAGGAATGATTGTAGGTTCACTTTTTATGAATGATTTCTTAAACGAAACAAAAATGAATACTATTATCCTGTATGTATTTGGTTTTTCAACACTATTTGGGATTTTATTGATGCATTTAACTTTTTTAGCTCCTATGGTTCTTTTTTCTATTGCATATTGCGCCTCTAAAACCAGTCCAAGAGTAAATTCACTGATTTTAAATAACATTTCCCCAGATAACTTAGGAAAAGTTTCTGGAGGAATTAGTACACTTTTTACTTTTTCAGTACCCTTTGGTGCTTCACTTTTTATATTTATAGCAAATTTAACAAGTATTGTAATAACCTTTTATATAATTTCGTTAATCAGTTTATTAGGGTTTCTTATGATGTTCTTACTAAACAGACAAAACTCTATTAAATGAGTAAAGAGCAATAATTGAGCTAATCAAGCATATATTTCTATAAATTACAAATTTTGGCAAAATGCAATTATAAGTTAGCCAGTTTTAACATCTGGCTCGAACTTTTATAATTGAGCATTTTTATTGGTAAGAATTAATCTAAGCTCAATACAGATAACAAATTATTTATCAGTTATTGGTATTTATTGAACAAATGCATCAGATTATGGCGGTTTCTACTATCGTCAGAACTTGTATAGCCACAGCAATAAGAGTGGATATTCACAATTTCATAAAAAGGGTAAGTTTTAGAAAGTACGCACATTATCAGGATGATAGAGATAGAGGAATGTCCGTGGTATTTTGGGCTAGTGTTATAGGAAGCTTGAACCTTCTTAGTAGCATAATTTTTAAAATTTTAATTGACTTGAGCCTTTTTAGTTTACGATAAATCGTTTGTGGAGCTCACCTAACAGCCTCAAAAAAATACCCCCTAACTCGGTGATTCTTCATGTACTTATCATAAATAAATGTTAGATGCTTGCCTTTACATAAGAATGTTCTTATATTTGAATCAGTGTCTTTTACATTTTTCGAAATATAAATACAAAAATTTCAGGTATTACTTAGGTTTGTGACATGCCTATTGAAATTTTTAGTATTTGCAAAATAATATGATTTCATATTACAAGAATAAAATAATGTTAAAATTTTAATACGAGGAAAAATGGTCAAAGAATTGGGTGAAATTTTTAAAACAATAAGGCAAGAAAAGGATTTTTCAATAAGAAAAACAGTTGGAAATGTTCTATCAAAATCTCAACTTTCACGGTTTGAGAGAGGAGAAAATGATATTTCAGCAAAAAAACTTTTTGCATTATTAGAAAATATTAATGTTCCTATAGAGGACTTTGCAGAAAGGTTCCACGAATTTAATATAGATCCTAGTAAAAAACTTTTTAATACGATAGGATATCTGGAACAGACAGGAGATTTTACAGAATTAAAAAAATTAGGAGAAGAACAATTAAATTTATTTTATGATGATTTTAAACTAATTAACCGTCTTAATTATCTTGCAATTAAGGGAATTTTAGCCACACATGAGTTGGGTAAAAAGTTAACGTATGAAGAAAAAAGAATAATTATTGATTATCTTTATAATATTTTAGAATGGCAACAATATGAACTACACCTTTTTAACGCAACAATCTCACAAATGGATTATCCAAATGTAAGATTCCTTGGGAAAGAAATATTTCACCGAGAATATTTTTTTAAAGATATTCCTGAAAATAGAGACTTGATATTAAGAGGAGCTAGAAATTTTGCTATTATTTCTATTCGAAACAATGATTTTGAAACAACCTATGCAATTTTAAATTGGCTTGATGAAAATAGAAAGGATGAAAGTGAATTTAAAGTAAGAGTTATTCAAAAACTTATCTTAATTGAATTGTACGAACATACAGGCAAAATTCAAGCGGCAATCAAAGAATTATCTGACATTGTGCTAATTTACGAAAAATTTGGTAATACCCACTCCTATGAACAGTATAAGAAAGAGCTTGAGGAGCTAAGAAAACAAGTGCAATAAGCTTTTGTATATTTTAATAATAAAAATTGAATAATATAAGTTAGCTAGTGTTATCATCTGGCTTAAACAACTATAATGTATATTTTTTGAAAAATTAATCCAAGCTCAATCTTATATTGAATGTAGTTGGAGCCCGCTCAAACTTTTTAAGCAATGCTGACTTCTAAAAGAATATGATAAAGTCATCGACACTTGAAAGTGTTATTACTGTCTCTATGCCCCCTAAATTAAGAATATGGGCGGCGTAGAAGTGAGGCAAGTGGTTCAGGCAATGGCTGTGTTACTCAGTACGCACCGGAATCAAAGTTTTAACTTCTAGACTAATTATAAAGTCCCTTTCTGAATTCAAAGCGTCCGCTTACAACATGCAAAGACTCTTTAGACCCTATCAGAGAAGCTTGCTATAGCATCATTCTAAAAAATGGCGAAATAAGGCTATATTTCACTTTTACAATCATATCTTACTTCTCAAAAGCTTAGAGTAGACTATACAATATAAACCAAAAAATAAACCAAAAACAAATTTTAAAAACTCATAGATAACTATTTGGCACTTACTGATTGAAGATACATATTGAGTGTAACTCAGCTTTCTGCTATAATTATGATTATGAATAAAAAAGATATTGAAATTACAATTCGAGATACTAAAGAGGGTGTTGACCTTTTTATTGGAAAAAAATTAATCGGTTCAGTAGTTGAGACAGATAGTAATTTTGAAGCGCACAGCTCGCAAAAGTTCCTTGCGAATTTCAAAAATTACGCTGATGCTGAGGAAGAAGTTATCCGAAATTACAATCTAAGCATCTAATTTGTTAAAAAAAGACAACATGAAAATTATTGTTCCATTTTGCCCAACCTCTGAACTAGAGATTGACGAAGTTGAATTGTCACTTTTTGAAGGCGCAGACATAATTGAGTGGCGTGCAGACTATTTTACACCAGATGGGATTAGTTTGGTTGCCGAGAAAATTTTTAAAAAATTTGCTCAGTGGCCAATTTTATTTACCTTGAGAACGAGTCAAGAAGGTGGAAATTTTGAACTTTCAGAATCAGTCTACATTTCCATTTTACGACACATTTTAATAGATTTTCACCCTGAATTTGTTGATGTTGAGGCTTATAGTAAGCCATTTATGATGGAAGAACTGGCAGACTTTAAGGACAAGTTAGTATATTCCTATCATAATTTTCAAAATATTCCAGATAATCTTGAAAAAATCTTGACATCTTTTGCTGGCCAGAATCCTTCAGTTATCAAATTGGCTCTGACGGCCAGAAGCAAATCAGAAGTCTGGGATGTTCTCATGCGAGCAAGTCTATTTCGAGAAAAATACACGATTCCCTTAATAATAGTCATAATGGGGGAAATTGGCAAAATTTCACGTTTAGTAGACAGCCCGTGGACTTTTGCAAGGCTTGAGCCTGTAAAAAATGAACTGGGACAGTACACTGTGACAGAAACTAAGAAAATTTTAGAACTTTTATAAATATGGAGATTACTGGATATACGCGGATGGCAGCCGTGATTGCCACCCCTATTAAGCATAGTCTCTCACCTTTTATTCATAATTTGGCTTTTAAGGAAACTGGCGAAAATGGTGTCTATTTAGCGTGGGAAGTTAACGAGAAAGACTTGATTCAAGTACTTCATAATATTCGTTCCTTGAATATGTATGGGGTAAACCTTTCAATGCCCTATAAATCACTTGCTATGTGGTTTCCTGAAAATCTGTCTGAACGTGCCAAACTGATTGGAGCAATTAATACTATTGTGAATGAAGATGGCAAGCTCACCGGACACAATACGGATGGAATTGGTTTTTTTAAATCTCTTGAAGATGAGAATTTCTTTCCTGAAGATAAAGTAATTACAATTTTGGGTGGCGGTGGAGCTGCTCTGGCCATCATAACAGAAGCAGCACTAAAAAAAGCTAAAAAAATTAATGTTTTTGCCAGAAAATCACCTTCGTACAATCTTTTGGCAAAGAAAATTCAAACCCTCTCAAGCCTTATTGGAACTGAGATCCAATTATTTGATTTAAATGATCAAAATCTTCTAAATGGTTTGCTCAATGAATCTCAGCTTTTCATTAATGCAACCTCAGTAGGAATGGATGGTAGTTCAATTCCAATTAATGATGACATACAAATTGAATCAAATTTATTAGTCGCAGATGTTATATACAAGAGCAAAGTGACACCCTTGTTAAGGTGGGCTGATTCACAGAACCTTAGAAGAGTCAATGGCTTAGGAATGTTGGTTTATCAAGCAGCAGAATCTTTTAAGTTATGGACGGGCAAAGATATGCCAGTAAAATTGATAAAAGATGAATTATCAAAAAAGCTTTATTAAACGGTCAACTGCGTAGATTGAGATGAAATATTTATCTCAATCTAAAACATAAATAGCTTACAGCCAATGCTGTAAGCTATTGTATTTGAGATATAGTTCAATTTCAATATCAAATAATCAAATGATGGTCAACTCACATTGTTCAGAGGCTATATTGATATTTGAATTTTGCTTTAGTTTTCATTATTATTTCTAGTAAGTTTTTTCAATAAAGAATGGTATGATAAATTCAATATCTAGCGTAATTATAATCAATTCAATATAGCAACTAACTATAAATCATTTTTAAAATTTTAAAGATTGAATTTTGAATTTTCCCATTTAACTTTCATTTGTGATACGATTATTGTGTTGAGTTATCAACAACTTACATTTAAGGAGAAATAATGCTTTCAACGTTTACTAGCCTCTCTCTTTTTGGGCTTTTTGATCAGATTAATACGATATTTAAAAATTTTGCTCAAACTCCTGCAACACATATTTGGATTTATGTCGGCTTAGGTGCTCTTATTTTCATTGAAACAGGACTTGTAATCTTCCCATTCTTACCTGGCGATTCAGTACTTTTCTTCGTTGGTGGACTTGCTGCCTTGTCAGCTGGGAAATTAAACATCTGGTTGTTGATTTTAGTGATGGGGGTTATAGCTTTCCTTGCTAACTTGATTAACTATGAAATTGGTCGTCGCTTCGGAGATGTTATACCAAGAATTAAATGGATTAGTCGTATTTTAAAACCTCAATATATTGAAGAAGCTCATAAGTTTTTTGAAAAATGGGGGAGTTGGGCGATCTTTCTAGGACGTTTTATGCCAATCATTCGTACGGTTGTACCTTTTGTTGCAGGAACAGGCAAGATGCCCCACAAGAAGTTTGTCCTCTTTAATTTTCTTGGTGGTTTTTCTTGGGTAATTGTGGCACTTGGAGCTGGATATTTACTTGGCACAAATGCTTGGGTGCAATCTCATTTTGAAATCATTATGCTTGCGATTGTTGTGATTTCACTTTTGCCAGCAGTAATTGGTGGCTTCTCAAGTTACATAAAAAATCGAAAAAAGGCAACTAGCTAATAAAAAATAGCAGAATCTGAAAGATTTTAAAATTAATGAAAATAGAAATAAATATTGCAAATCATCCTTATGAGGTATTAATAGAATCTGGTGCTTTTAAAGCTGTTGGGAATTGGGTATCCTCTATCTGGAAGGCCCAGAAAATCGTAATCATTTCGGATGAAACTGTAGCATCATTGTATGCTTCAAGTTTGATGTCAAATTTGGTAAAAGCGGGATTTGATGTCTCGCTTTTTACTTTTCCAGCTGGAGAGACTTCTAAAAATTTAAATACCGCAGAAGCTGCATGGGATTTTTGTGCCGAAATAGGGCTTACTCGTATTGACGGAATCATTGGTTTTGGTGGAGGTGTGGCTGGAGATTTAGCTGGATTTATAGCTTCGACTTACATGCGTGGAATTCATTTTCTGCAAATTGCAACTTCACTTACTTCTCAGGTAGATAGTTCCGTCGGTGGTAAAACAGGAATTAATTCTGTTCAGGCAAAGAATTTGATTGGAACTTTCTCACAGCCTGATGGAGTTTTAATTGACCCAGATTTTCTTCAGACACTTAATGAGCGTTGTTTACGTGAAGGAATGGGAGAAGTAATCAAGTGCGCCTTGATTGCAGATCAAGAACTTTGGAGTCAACTTGAGCTAATCTCTGGTTCTAATGAAAGTATTTTAAAATACGCTGAATACATAATTGAACATGCGATTAAAGTCAAACGAGACGCTATAATTGAAGATGAGCATGATTATGGAAGCCGACTGTTACTTAACTTTGGTCATACAATTGGCCATGCAATAGAAGCCTTTACTAGTTATGGGCAAGTTATGCATGGTGAAGCTGTAGCTATTGGAATGCTTCAAATAACTAAAGTTGCCGAAGAAAAAGGATTAACTCAGCCAGGCTTAACTGAAAAAATTCGTCAAATGTTGCAAAAGTTTATACTCCCAGTCGGTTACGAACCATGGGAAGTAGATGAACTTTTTGAAATTTTGACTCATGACAAAAAGGTCCGTGTGAGTCAGTTCAACCTAATCCTTGTACCCAAAATTGGTAATGCTAAAATTTATCCACTTGAAATTGAAAAAATTAAAGACTTCCTGATAACATGAAAAAAACTATACTGAAAGTGTGGTTGTTAATGCAGTCTTTTAAGGATTAACCTTGATTCGGGTGACTTTAATCTAAATATTCTTTTAACAATAGACACCCTTTTTGGTATCCCAGATTTTGGTAAAAGGGCATTAACAGGTTTTAATAAAAACAAAATTATTTTCTACTGAAACACTACATATGATTTAACTCTAGTTAGAGAATTTTTAAATTTGAAGTAAAAACCTCACTATTAATTAACTAATAACAAATCTATAATTGTAACTCCATTGTATTTGAATGGAGTTAAACTTTTTAGCCAATACTGATTTTCGAAAATAAAAGTTGAGACTCTTTGAAAATAAATATGTATTTCTTTATAGTAAACATCGTTGAGAACAAAGAAAATTTTTCTATACTCTATACTATAAGATAAGTTGAGTTTTGTTAAAATAGAATCAACATGAGTTTCCTGCCAACTTGAGAGGGATATGTAATGTAAGATTAACTATTAAAATGACAAATAATATAAATTTTTGGATGTAATCATAAAAAAAATAAATGGACGATATCTCGCACCAGAAATTGTAAAAACTAGGAGAATATGTTTACTGAAAAATCATTTAAAGTTTTTGAATTAGAGACACTGGAGATGCGGTTACCCGCCATTCGCTCTGAAATTCACCCTGTTATGTCAAGAATCGGACAAAAGATGATTGAAGTTTTGTCTCAAGAAATGCCCGATCGAAACTTCTATCTTCATCTTGCCCAGCATATACGACGTCGAGTGAATCCACCAGAAATCACCCTGTCAGGAATTTCGGAAAATAAACGTGGCTATAAAATGATGCCACATTTTCAAATTTCAATCTGTCAAGATTATGTGGCTGTTTTACTTGGTATCATTGATGATCCAAAGGAACGTATCACTTTTGGTGATCGACTTTTGGATTTTGATGGAAAATTTCCTGTTGATTTCAAAGTTTCAAAAGATCATATGTCTAAAGAATTTTTTGACTTATCAAATTTTGCTGATTTTGCTCATCATCTTAAAAATGTAAAGAAGGCAGATTTTGAAATTGGTAGAGTTTGGCCAGCTTTACAATTTAATATTGAAAATGAATCAAAATATATGCGAGAAATGTTAGAAACAATCAAAGAGTTAATTCCTCTTTATTTACAAATTGTAGGGGATTGAAAAGAGCTAATAATGTACTAGATTCATGGATTCTTGCAAAATCATGATCGTAACAAGGTTTTGATGTGATATTTTTCAAATATTTTATACAAACAAAAATGCTGTGCACTCAAAATGATTGGAATGCATTTTATTCATTGTAATTGATTATTAATGAGCATGAACTAAAAGGTAATACTTATCAAAAGTGGATTTAAACTTTTATATATTGGTTTTATTTAAAATTCACAAATTAAACCCATTTACTTTGAGAATTTAATAATTCAATAAATCGAAAAATTTAATAAAATTAAGGACTGAAACTTATGAGATATTTTACAGCTGGAGAATCACATGGTCCAAAGTTGACCGCGATTATTGAAGGCGTACCGGCTGGTTTAGAACTTTCAATTGATGATATAAATCTTGAATTAAAACGTAGGCAAAGCGGTTACGGTCGTGGGGCTCGTATGAAAATTGAGTCGGACCAGGTAGAAATTTCTTCTGGTGTTCGTCATGGGAAGACGCTAGGTTCACCGATTACTTTGACAGTTGAGAATCATGACTTTCGAAACTGGAATGAGGTAATGGCAATTGGAGAAGTATCTGATGAGGTCAAGTTAAGACGACGCATGACGCATCCACGGCCGGGTCATGCGGATTTAGTTGGTGGTATGAAATACAATTTTACAGATCTTAGAAATGTTCTTGAACGTTCGAGTGCACGTGAGACAACAATGCGTGTAGCTGTTGGAGCTGTTTCAAAAAAAATATTATCAAAACTAAATATAAAAGTTGCGAACCACATTGTGAATTTTGGTGGTATTGATTTGGACTATCCATTGGATTTGACAGTTGGTCAGATTCAATCAATAGCTAGTAAAAACAATCTATCTATAATGGATGTGTCGCGTTATAATGAGATCTGCGAATACATTGATAAGATTAAGCGAGAAGGAGATACTATAGGTGGGATTGTCGAATTCAGAGCTGAAAATATCCCAGCTGGGTTGGGCTCTTATGTGCAGTTTGACCGGAAGTTAGATGCTAAGATAGCTGCAAGCGTAGTGTCAATTAATGCATTCAAAGGTGTAGAGTTTGGACTTGGTTTTGAGATGGGGCACAGACTAGGATCTGAAGTAATGGATGAGATTGTTTGGTCAGAAAAAGGTTACTCAAGATCAACAAATCGGCTAGGTGGTTTTGAAGGTGGGATGACAAATGGTCAACAAATCATTGTCCGAGGTGTAATGAAGCCTATCCCTACTCTTTATAAGCCATTAATGTCGGTTGACATAGATACACATGAACCTTATCGTGCCTCTGTTGAGCGCTCAGATCCAACAGCTCTTCCAGCAGCTGGAGTGATTATGGAAAATGTGATTGCAACTGTTCTGGCGCAAGAAATTTGTGAAAAGTTTAATTCAGATACAATGCTAGAACTGTCAGAAGCTCTATCGAATTATAGAACCAAAATTAAGAATTATTAAAATCAAAAAGCTAGGGGGAATAGATATTAAAATTTTGCACCTTTAGTTTTTTTATATTTTTATAACAGCTATTGGAAAAATTGAAATCATTCTACAAGAAAATTAATAGAAATAAAGCAGTAAGTTAATTTCAACTTATAAATGTTAGATTTTATAACATGGAATGAATGAAATAATTGTTTCATCAAATAATTTTGCTATGATTTTGATATGAATTCTTATTGAAAGGAGCATTCTAATGAATACTGGTTCTATTGCTTTTATTCTCCTATGCTCAGCCATGGTTTTGTTGATGACGCCTGCACTTGCATTCTTTTATGGAGGACTTGGACGAAGGAAAAATGTACTTAACAACATGATGATGTCACTTGCACCAATGGCATTAGCTTCACTATTGTGGATTATTTTTGGATTTACGCTCTCATTTTCTGGTAGTGCTGATTGGATTGGAAATTTTAACCATCTTTTCATGTATGGAGTGGATATGGCAAAAAATTCACTTTTCTCTACAAATCAGATTCCTGACGGACTTTTTAGTGCATTTCAGATGATGTTTTCAATTATCAGTGTTGCACTCATTACAGGCTCGGTCGTTGGCCGAATGCGGTTTACCCCTCTTCTGATATTCATGGTTTTTTGGTTGCTTTTGGTTTATTACCCACTGGCTCATATGGTTTGGGGTGGTGGTTTCCTAGCAAAACTCCATGCAATTGATTTTGCTGGCGGAAATGTGGTTCACATTTCGAGTGGGGTGACGGGCTTGGTTCTTGCACTTGTATTAGGAAAAAGACGTGATTATGAAAGGCTTGAATACCGCCCACATAATATTCCTTTTGTTGTCCTTGGAGCTGGGTTACTTTGGTTTGGTTGGTTTGGGTTCAACGCAGGATCGGCACTGTCAGCTAACTCTGTCGCAATAAATGCATTTGTAACAACAAATACAGCTGCGGCGGCGGCCATGTTGTCTTGGATGATTCTTGAAAAAATTATTATTGGCAAACCCTCAGTTGTGGGGACTTGCTCGGGGGCAATAGTTGGTCTAGTTGCAATAACACCTGGTGCAGGATATGTTTCTGTTTTGGGATCAATGATTATTGGATTTTTAGTCAGCCCTCTAAGCTTCTTTATGATCAGCAAGGTGAAACAAAAATTTGGATATGATGACGCACTTGATGCCTTTGGCTGTCACGGCATAGGCGGGATGTTTGGTGGAATCATGACGGGAATTTTAGCGACACCGGCTTTGTCACCGCAGCATGGATTTGTAGGACTGATTTACGGGTCATCAAAACTCTTTATTGCCAATCTTTCTGCTGTAATTTTTTCTGTAATTTTCTCTGCTCTGGTTAGCTTTATTATTATTAAAGTGATTTCCATCATAATGCCAATTCGAGTAAGTGATCGTGCTGAAGCAATTGGACTTGATGATAGTGAGCATGAAGAGACGGCCTATCCTACCTTCTTAGGTTTAGATTCATAACAAATTGGAGGTTAATATGAAAAAAATAGAAGCAATTATTCGTACTGATAAATTGGAAGACTTAAAAAGAGCCTTTTCCACTAAAGGATTTACTCATGGTATGACTGTTTCGCAAGTTCTTGGATATGGGAAGCAAATCGCATTTACTGAGTATGTTAGAGGCCAAAAAATTGAAACGACTCTTCTTTCGAAAATCAAAATTGAAGTTGTGTGTATTGATGAAGAAGTAGATGAAATTGTAAATGTCATCATTAATGCAGTAAAGACTGAAGAGGTTGGAGATGGGAAGATTTTCGTTCAACCTGTCGAACGAGTGATTCGGATTCGTACGGGGGAGGAAGATAATCTGGCTTTGTGAGAATAAGTAATTTTTTATATAAATTGATTCTTAAAAATAAAAAAGAGGAAGTTGATTGATGTGAACCCAAGAATATAGACTTTTCAAAAATGAAAGGTCTTTTCTTATGGCAAAATATTCATTTGAATTCAAATTCAAAGTTGTTCAAGATTATCTTAATGGGATTGGAGGCACTCCCTTTCTTGCTCAGAAATATCATATGAAAGGGCATCAACTCATTGAAAATTGGGTTCATTCCTATCAATCTTATGGGATTCAAGGGCTTGAGCGTAAACGTCAACACACAGCTTATTCAACACCATTCAAACTCAATGCGGTAATAACAAGCGAGAAATCGTACCAAACACTCGCTCACGAGCTGAGACTGAATAATCCTGCCCTCCTTACCCGTTGGGTACTTGATTATCGTCAAAAA
>NZ_JACHHV010000014.1 GCF_014202895.1 Lactovum miscens | reverse complement strand
CCTTTTCTACTTTATTTTTCCAAATTCAAGTATAAAGGTTTCAGGTGTTTTTTTCTTGCTTCAGGTGGCTAACTTAATTTTACAATTTGCCATTAATTGAAAAATTAACTTTAAGTTGTGTGAATTGCTATTTCATTTTTAACGATTCATAATAATTGATCATGATATTTATAAATCTCTATTTTAGAACGTATGCATGACAGAAAATTTGATTTTATTGCATTCACGGATCACCTTTTCAATAATCTCTTTCACAGCAACATTTATTGTGAAAATTGGGAGAATTATTATAATTGATGGGGAGGTAAGCCTATGAAGGTTAACACTATAAACTGTGGAACTTTAAAATATCAAGCTTCTTGTTTTCGTTTTTCGGCTTACAATATGATTTTTCTTATGGCTCTATAATGTATTGCGAATATGGTACAATAAGATTTAGCTTATAAGGACAACAACATGAATCAACCAGAAAAAATAAGTAAATCCAATTTCTTAGACTATTCAATTCTATTACCTTTCCTACTTCTTGCTATTTTTGGTTTGGTAGTAGTTTTTTCTGTCACCGTACCAGAACAGGTCGCTCTAGGTGCAAATATCTATAAACAAGTTATTTCCCAATCAGTATTTTTGATACTATCGCTAGTTGTGATGAGTTTGATTTATCGTATAAATATCAGAACATTTCAATTAAACACACTGCTTGGAGTCTTTGTTATTATTGAAGGTATACTTCTCTTAGCAGCTCGTTTTATATTTAAACCTGTCAATGGTGCCCATGGTTGGATACCATTACCAGGTGGACTTGGTACCATTCAACCTGCTGAATTCTTAAAGATATTTATTGTCTGGTATATGGCGTTAATTTTAACCAAACGACAAGAAAACATCGCAAAAAAAGATTTAGCTGAACTTTTCCCTAAAAAGCACCTCTTAGCCAATCTATTTTCTGGGTGGCGTCGTTGGATTGTTTTTTTAATCGCTGCAGTTATTATTATGCCTGACTTTGGAAATGGCATTATTTGTATCATCATTGCAATGATTTTGCTTGGTGTATCTGGTATCTCATCAAAATGGGCAAATGGGATCTTTAGAATTTTTGTTATCATATTTACCGCTTTCTTTGGTTTAGTAGCAATAACAAAAGGAAATATAGTACCAAGTTCACTCAGTTCTTTTACATATTTCAATAATCGTTTTATGGCTTGGATTGATCCTTTTTCGGGATTAAATAGTTATGGAAAACAGCTAGCAAATTCATATTTTGCCATCTCAAATGGAGGATGGACGGGCCTGGGTCTTGGCAATTCAATTGAAAAAAAAGGTTACCTTCCTTTTGCCTCAACTGATTTTGTTTTTCCAATTGTAATAGAGGAAATTGGAGTTATAGGCGGATTCATTGTTTTAGGAATTTTGTTCTTTCTTATATTAAGAATCATGTTAGTAGGGATTCGTGCCCGTCACCCCTTTAATGCATTTATTTGTATTGGCGTAAGTTCTATGCTTTTAGTCCAGACTTTTGTAAATGTAGGTGGAGCAACTGGCTTGATTCCTGAGACTGGAGTCACCTTCCCGTTTCTCTCCCAAGGGGGATCCTCACTTTTTGTCTTGTCAATTGGTATTGCTTTAGCTTTGAATGCTTCAGCACATGAAAAACTTCTTGAACTTTCGGTAGAGAACAATTTGATAATGAAGCAAAGAGAAAATACGTTACACTGGAAATAACTTTGAATGAAATTTGGTAAAGAAAGGAGGCCACTATGGAACAGGGACCTCTTTTAACTGCAGTAATTTTACAAATCAAAATTTTGTTTTCTTAAAATTTCAGGGTAAATATTTTTTAAAGATTTTAGTTCTTTTTTCTTTGATTCCATCTCACTAGTGATGACTATAGAAAAGTCTTCAAAGATACGACGAGAATCACGAAAAATATAGCCACCATTTTTTAAATCGTCCTGATCTTCAAAGATGGCTAAATGATTTGAAAGATTTTTGAAGAACTGATCCATGAAATATACTGGCATATACAGATTATGCAAAGATGTAAAGTTTTTCAAGTAATTGTAGTCTGCAAAAGCTACTTTAACATCTTCACGTGGATCAACAAAATTCTTATCCAAGACAGAAACAGGGCGATTGAGAATTTCAATAATCTTAATATTGAGTTGACGTCGAACTTCAATTTCCTTATGCAACTTAATGATTGCTGAATCTTTTTTATATCGATTTTCATCATAACGTTTAATAATAAAGAAGGTGAAAAGGGAGAGTAAAAAAGAGATAATAAAACCAAATAAAAAAGCTAATAACACTGAAATAGTCATATAGTCATTATACAAAGAGCTCCGGGAAAATACAAGCTTATTTTTTATGTTTTAACTTTAAATTGAAAATTGCCACATAATAACCATTTTTTAAACATTCCGGGCTAATATAAGTAAAAAAAAATCAATATATTTTTCCGACTTAAATCTTTGACCTTTCTTGACCAATGAGTTATAATACATTTATCACAAATTAAAAGTGAAATTTGGGCTTTAGCCTATCAATTTTAAAAGAGGTAAATATAAATGGCATTAATTCCTTATGTTGTTGAACAATCTAGCCGCGGTGAACGTTCTTATGATATCTACAGCCGACTTTTGAAAGACCGCATTATTATGCTTCAAGGACAAGTGGAAGATGCAATGGCTAACGCCATCATTGCTCAGCTCCTTTTCCTTGATGCTCAAGATAATACTAAAGATATCTATCTTTATGTCAACACACCTGGTGGATCTGTTTCAGCTGGTCTTGCGATTGTTGATACTATGAACTTTATCAAGTCTGATGTGCAAACTATTGTTATGGGTATGGCTGCATCAATGGGTACGATCATTGCTTCAAGTGGTACAAAGAGCAAACGTTTTATGCTACCTAATGCTGAGTATTTGATTCACCAGCCAATGGGTGGTACAGGACAAGGTACTCAACAAACTGATATTCAGATCATTGCAGATTCAATCAAGAAGACTCGTGATCGCCTTGAAAAAATATTAGCAGAAAACTCTGGAAAACCGATTGATCAAGTTCATGCGGATTGCGAACGTGATCATTGGATGGATGCCAAAGAAACCTTAGACTATGGTTTAATCGATGAAATCATGGAGCGTAACGACTTGAAGTAAGTTTTCTCGAGGCTTACCATAACTAAGTGGCTGCTGAAATGAGCCACTTTTTTTGATATAATAAGAGAATATATGTTACATTTGGATGAAAAACTACTGGCAATAGATGATGAAATTGAAAAGCTAGTGGACAACATTTTAAAAACTAAGCAAGCTCAAGCTTACTGTCAGGCACGTGAAGAGTTTTTGTCTGATTTTGATCTACAAGCTGATTTACAGACCTTAAATGAAAATCTTAATTTTATTGATTCCCGAACTGAATTTAAGGATTTGAAAAAGAGAATTAATATGAATCCTAAAGTTTACGCATTTCGATTAGCTGAAAATGACTTGCAAGAAATACTTTCTGGAGAAACAAGTGTGATTGTCTCAAGCGTTTCAGAGCACATTAATATTGATGAAAATTTACCATTGAAGGGAGGTCATCACCATCATCGAAGAAATTGAAAATTTAGAACCTATTGAGGTATCAGGTAATACAAGCGAGGATTTTGAAATGAATGGCCGCAAGCCAATTTACGTATTTTTCCGTTCAAAAAAGGATGCACGTCATCTTAGTAAGTTTGGAGAAGTTGTTTTTGTTTCAGAAAAGAAAAACTACGCCTGTCTTTACTTGAATTCGGGGGAGACAGATTCAAAAGCGGCGGAATTAAAAAAGCTTCCGTTTGTGAAATTTGTCAAAAAAGGGCAGATGATGAACCTTGCCTCTGACTTTGGTGAAGCTTTTGCGGACTACATCGGCGAAACAGCAATAAGAAATAAAACTACGGAAGAATAATTGATGTGACTCCAACAATATAGACTTTCCAAATTAGGAAGGTCTTTTCTTATGGTAAAGTATTCATTGGCTTTGAAAAGTATGCCAAAGCAACATATTATTAAGTATCTCATTTTGAATGTTCAAACAAATATGAAGCAATTGAACAAGAAAGGTTTGAAATTCGTCAAGAATACGCTAACGCAAGATATTGCCCAATGATAAAATTGCTTAAGCAATGTAGAGCCTACGTGGATCACAAGAAGGTAAACGCTTGATGAAAAAATAAGTCTTCATGTAACTTCTTATTAGCGCAAATCACATCAGGTTAATCCGTGTAAGGGACAAGTTGTACAACCGAAAAAAATTTCACAGAAACTTTAAGACCTTTATTTGACATCAAAAACTTACAACGGACACCACAAATTTGAATATTACGAAAACAAAGTTCAGAAAATGTTATCTCAATTCTTATCTTTACTTGTTTAACAACGAGGTTTCCAGCTTTTAAATCACTAAGCAATCATACTTATCAAGCGATCTTAACAACTTTAATTCTGACCATAGAAAATATCTCTGAATGTGTTTATCGCTGTACTTTCCACTCCAACATGGTTGGACATATCAGATGAAGCATTATGTTTTAACGCTTAAATCTAATAAGATTATCCAATCAATGAGTCATAATGGTAACTGTCATGATAATTTAGTGATAGAGAATTTTTCTGTACTACTCAAACATGAGTTTATGATAGTTATATTTTAATTCATCGGAAAATTTGAAAAACCTATCATAGCATGGATCATAATTGCAACACAAAATGAATTAAGAAAAGATTGAACTGGATGACTCCATGGATGAAATTATAAAGATGGGTAATTAAGGTAGAAAATTATTATGATTTACTCCTGACTTATAACTTTCCGTTTATTTCATATGAATGAAGTAAAAAAAAAGAGAAGCCATATCAATCTTTCTCTCTGCTTTTATGCTTCAAAGTATCTAGGAAGCGAACAACCTTACTTCGAGCATATCGAAATTCAATCCCATTTTTTTCCAAAAATTCATCAAAGTCATTCTGACCTTGTTTGTCATTTTCAACTTCTAGTTCAAATTCATAATCAGAAGTTCCAAGGTACTCGTTGAAGTCAAGAGCGGCTAAACCGATTGACATTTGATATTCACGGCGTGTTGTTCTGAGGGAACCAATACAGGTAATATCTGAAAAAGTGAGTCCTCGTTCGGCAATTATATCACAGATACTTGAGATATTTTGCTGGCATTTAACAAGAGACTTATTTTCGATTAAACTTTTTGCTTCAACTAGAGGTACATCAATATTATATTCTAGATTTCCAACTTCTTGTGGTACCTTCAAAGTCATTTCTGCAGTCTCAGAAAAACATCTGATTCGAAGGGAAAGATGATTCTCGCGCATCTTTAAATCTTTGGTATCAAAATAATAATTTGTCTGCGTGACGGGTTTAACGTGGCTGAATAATTTTTGTAATCGTTCATATTCAGGCATTGAGAGGAGAGATTTGAATTCAATTTCTAAATGTGTAGGCATTTTGACTTTCTTTGTGTTAAAATATATTTTGATTGTATCATAATCTCGTCAAATTATCTGACATAGTAGTGTATTGCAAAGTCGGTGTGCATCAGGGAGGTAGAAATCACATGAATAAAAAAGAGTGGGAAGAATTTTTAGATCCGTATGTGCAGACAGTTGGCGAGCTAAAAATAAAACTACGTGGCGTTCGTAAGCAATATCAAAAAAGAAACATCTATCCGCCAATTGAATTTGTAACAGGACGAGTCAAACGTTTGGATTCAATTCAAAAAAAAGCCAAAAGACGAGGTTACAAGCCTAGCCAGATTGTTGAAATGGAAGATATTGCTGGAATTAGGATTATGGTCCAGTTTGTGGAAAATATTTATGATGTGCTAGAAATTTTGCACAGACGTCAAGACTTTGAGATTATTGAAGAACGAGATTATATCAATAATCAAAAAGAGTCAGGTTATCGGAGCTATCATGTAATAATAAAGTATCCTATTGACATTATCGATGGGCATCAAGAGGTCTTAGCCGAGATTCAGATTCGTACTCTTGCAATGAATTTCTGGGCAACTATAGAACATTCTTTAAATTACAAGTATGAAGGAGAAATTCCCACAGATATTCGCGATCGTTTGTCTAGAACGGCCGAAATTGCGTATGCTTTGGACCGTGAGATGTCAAACATTCGTGAAGAAATCCAAGAAGCTCAACTGCTTTTTGATGGAGAACGTCCTCTACCTGACGGGTTGATTGACAATGATTAGAATAGATAATAATTAAGGACGAGAATGGTAAAGAAAATTTGGATTTATGATAATGAAAGCTTGCATTCACAAGAGACTTCCAAGAAGCTTCGTGAAAAGCTTTTAGCATCAGGAAGTCTAAGGACCAAAGAACATCAAGCTTCACCAGGATTGATTCAAACACAATTAGTTCAGGATGGACATTTTGAATTTAATGAAGAAAGCCCTGATATTGTCATTTCAATTGGCGGTGATGGGACGATGCTCTCAGCGTTTCATAAATATGAAACTCAGGCTGATAAGATTCGTTTTGTTGGTGTTCATACGGGCCATCTTGGATTTTATACAGATTTCTTATCCAGCCAATTAGATGAAGTAGTGGCTGCGTTGAAAAATGAAGATCCGAGAAATGCAGTACATTATCCATTGCTAAAGGTAAAAGTTAACCTTGATGATGGAAATAGTAAATCTTTTTATGCTCTGAATGAGTCTACAGTCCGTCGTGGTGCAGAAACCTTGGTTGCTGAAGTGAATATATCCGGTTTTATTTTTGAAAAATTTAGAGGGGACGGGTTGGTTGTCTCGACACCGACAGGCTCAACTGCTTATAATAAGTCGATCGGAGGTGCTGTAATGCATCCTCAAGTTGAAGCCATGCAGATGGCTGAAATTGCTTCAATTAATAATCGAATTTTTCGTACCTTAGGCTCTCCTATGATTGTAGCCAAGAAAGACAGTATCACTATAATACCAGAATCAGAAAATGAACTTTGGTTCACCATCGATCAAAAAGAATATAAAATGACTAATCTAAAAGAAGTGGTATACAGTTTAGATGGCCATACTATTGCTTTTGCAAATTGTGCACATACTCCATTTTGGTCTCGAGTGAGAAATAACTTCATCGGTTCAGAATAAGATGCCAACTATGAAGATTTGGATTAGTAAAAGTTAATTAATGGAATTTACGTATCACGCAGATATTGAAAATCAGAAAGTTAAATTTTTTCTGAAAAGACATCATGTTTCTAAAAGACTTCTCTCCAAGATAAAGTTTAACGGAGGGGAAATTTTAGTGAATGGAAAAGAAGAAAATGCAGTCTTCAGAGTTAAAGTAGGAGATATCGTTAAAATAATTACACCTGATGAGCCAGTAAATGATGAACTAATTGCGGAAGAAACTGATCTCAAGATTCTTTATGAAGATGAAGATTACCTATTAATAAATAAGCCTTATGGTATTCCATCAATCACAGGTTTAAAAGCACCAACTGGTTCCATGTGTAATTATGTTGCTGGGTATTTTATTTCTCACGGGTACCCTAATAAGACAGTTCACTTAGCAACACGCCTTGATCGTGATACTAGCGGAATCATGATCTTTGCCAAGCATAGTTTTGCTCATTCTATTCTCAAGACCCAGAATTCGGATTTTACCAAAAAATATTATGCAATCGTGAAATGGGATGAGAATTTGGCTGAATCAGGAGTTATAGATGCTCCTATTGGTAGAGCTGAAGGGTCAATTATTGAACGTCGTGTTAGATTTGATGGCCTCTTAGAAGCAAAGTCAGCAAAGACAAGCTATCAACTTATTATGGTAAAAAATGGCTTGGCACTTCTTGACGTAACGCTCCATACAGGTAGAACGCATCAGATTCGTGTTCATCTCGCTTATATTGGCTATCCACTTTTAGGCGATGATTTATACGGAGGGGATACTCACAAGATTCAACGTCAAGCTTTACACTGTCATTATGTTAGATTTGATAATCATTTTCGTGAAAATCTCATCGAAGTTGATTGTGGGCTTCCAGAAGATTTAATTTGTTTGCTTGAATCAGGAATTAAAGAAATATGAAAATGCACATCAATTATGATATGCATTTTTTGTAAAATTATATTAATTCCGTTTACTTAGAAAAATTATAGTCTTTCAAAATAGAAACACTTTTGATGGTGACGGGGCTAGTTGGTGTAGACTTCTCCCCTTGCGAATTCGCCGTAACAGCACCAGAAGCAATCTTGTCAACTACGTCAATGCCAGACACAACTTGCCCAAATACTGTGTAACCAGAGTCAAGATTTGGGTTCCCACCATTTTCGTAGGCTTTCTTAATTAAATCTGGGTACAGATATTTAGTTAATTGTCCAGTTGCATCTTGATTATTTTGGTTAATAAAGAATTGAGCAGCTGATGAATCAGCTGTACCTGCATTGGCAAGTGAGACTGCTCCACGAATATTATAAAGTTGATTTGAGATCTCAGTAGCGAAAGGTTTTCCATTATTGACTGTACTTATGACCTTGCTTCCCGTTCCTGTGTTACTTGGATCACCCGTTTGAATCATGAATCCACTCATGACGCGAAAAAACTGATTGTTATCGTAGTAGTTTTGTTTGGCAAGTGTTAGAATATTTTTAACTGCCATAGGCGCGAGCTTAGGAAAAAGTTTAATATCAATATTTCCATCAGTCGTGATTAACTCGATTTCAGCCTCATCTTTAGCGACTTTGGTTGACAATTGTGGGAAGCTAAGAGCGTTTAAATCTGCTTGTTTCGTGATCTTTCCATCAAGCGAGGTAAGCGTGAATCCTGCAGTATCTTTTTTATTAACAAAAAAGGCGCCGAGGCTAAGTAGTAGCAAAATAATAATTGCTCCAGTTAATATTTGAATATTTTTCTTATTTTTCATGATTTCAGTATAGCAAAAAAATAAGTTAAATTCTTGCATAATGACAAAGGGTTATGTATAATTAAACAGAATTAAGTTGTATTATACATATGACTTTAACTAAAGAAAGGAAGAATCACATGTTTATTCAACACCATCATTTGCATAGATAATGAGTTGTGTCTGACGAAGGTATAGATGCAGCTTTGCTGTTGCTATCTATGCCGGTGATTCTAAAAAAGACCGGTTAGTGA
Organism: Lactovum miscens; assembly: GCF_014202895.1. Taxonomy (GTDB): domain Bacteria; phylum Bacillota; class Bacilli; order Lactobacillales; family Streptococcaceae; genus Lactovum; species Lactovum miscens. Next base: position 33,642 of record NZ_JACHHV010000014.1, on the reverse strand, counting down.
AGACTAATTGGTCTTTTGTTTAAGTTAGATAGCTTGAGATCTTTATAATAAGAAAGTTTCATATGGAAAATCTAGAATTAAATAATCAAAACAATAATCAGATAAAAAGAAATCTGAAACAACGTCATATTACAATGATTGCACTCGGTGGGACGATCGGAACAGGACTTTTCTTAACTTCAGGTGCAACTATCTCACAAGCTGGTCCTTTGGGAGCGGTATCTGCGTACGTTTTCATTGGCATAATGGTTTACTTTGTCATGACCTCTTTGGGAGAAATGGCAACTTATTTACCGACAACGGGTTCGTTTGGCGATTATGGTTCACGTTACGTAGATCCCGCTTTTGGTTTCGCCTTAACTTGGAACTACTGGATTAATGGAGCGATTACGATTGCCGTTGATTTGACAACGGTTGGATTAATTACTCAGTTCTGGTTTCCTCACATCCCAGCCTGGATATTCTCAGGTGTCGCAACGATTTTGATTTTTATTATCAATGTCTTAGCGGTTGGAGCTTTTGGTGAGACTGAATACTGGCTTGCCATGATTAAGGTAGTTGCCATCACTCTCTTTGTGGCAATAGGTGTGCTGACTATTTTTGGTATTCTAGGTCAAGGTAATGTAAATGTGGTTGGAAATCTGACAGCAGGGAATCATGGCTTTATTGGTGGAGTTTATGGCTTCGTTGGAGTGCTTCTGATTGCTGGTTTTTCTTTTCAAGGGACGGAATTATTGGGTGTTACTGCAGGTGAGTCGGAGAATCCTGAAAAATCAATTCCTAAGGCCATGAATTCAATCTTTTGGCGTATACTGCTCTTTTATATTTTGACAATTATCGTAATTGCAGCTATTATTAATTATAAGGACTCACGTTTGCTCAACCCAAATTCAACAGCCGTCATGAGCCCATTTACTATTGTATTTAAAAATATCGGTTTTGCCCTGGCTGCTTCTGTTATGAATGCTGTTATTCTGACTTCAGTGATATCATCAGCCAATTCGGTTATGTATGCTTCAACGCGTATGCTTTACTCATTGGGTAAAGGAAAAGGAGCCCCAAACATCTTTGGTAAAGTTGCAAAAAACGGAATCCCTATTAATGCCTTGATTCTGACTTCAATAATCTGTGTTCTGGCCTTTTTGACAGGAATTTTTGGAACTCAAATTTATATCTTTCTAGTTGACTTATCAAGCCTAACTGGTTTCTTAGCCTGGGTAGGTATTTCCTTTAGTCATATTCGTTTCCGTCGCGCTTATATGGTACAAAATAAAGATTTGAATGATTTACCATATAAGGCTAAATGGTTTCCAATTGGCCCAATTTTAGCGTTATTAATGACCTTAGCCATTATGGTCAATCTTGACCCAGCACAACTTTTCAGTGCCCAATGGGGCCAAGCGTTGGCGACTTATGCCGCCTTTCCTATCTTTATTATTTTGTATTTCAGCTATAAATGGAAGTACAACACAAAAATTATTCCCCTTGAAGATGTAGACTTATCAAGACATAAAGATTAGTTTGTATATTCATAAAACGTTATATTTAAGGAGATTAGATGAACTTTATCGCCCTCGTTGGCACCAATGCGAGTTTTTCATACAACCGAAAACTCTTGTGGTTTATGAAAAAGCATTTTGGAACTCAGGCAAATATTGAAATTCAAGAAATTTCAGATATTCCCATGTTCATTGAAGATGCCGTTGAAGTACCAAAACGTGTCAATGATTTAATTCAAATTATTGAAATTTCTGATGGTATCATCTTTTCAACCCCCGAGTATGATCACTCAATTTCAGCAGCTTTGAAATCAACCATTGAATGGTTGAGCTGGGGGGAGTTCCATCCTCTAACTAATAGACCAGTCATGATTGTGGGAGCATCATTAGGAAATATGGGTACTGTTTTTGCTCAAGAAAACCTTCGACAAATTTTGTCTAGTCCAGGTCTTAATTCCTTTGTGCTTCCAGGAAATCAATTTTTACTGGGAAATGCTGCAAAGGCATTTGATATAAATGGGAACCTGATTGATGAGCGAACAATTACATGGCTCGAACATTGTTTCACTGCTTTTATCTCTTATGTAAATATTATCAAACCTATATCAAATCAAGAAGAAAAGTTAAAAAGTAGCAATTCTAGCGATAAATCTGAGAATAAAGTCTGGACCATTGAAGATTTTAGCCAAATTGACGCAGACACTGGTGCTTCAGTAGATGATGAAGTAGATGATGAATTAGAAGCCAATCGATTAAATATAGAAGAAGAGTTAGCGTGGGCTTTAGACGCAATGGAAAGTGCAGATGAGTAAAGATGATCACAGAACTTGGTCATTCAAAGATTACAAAGAACTATCGAGGACTGGGAACAGTTATTAATTTAACGATTTTTGGAAGTCAAGATAAAGAACTACTGGATGAAAGCAATGAACTTATTCAGTACTATGAAAAGATTTTTACCGTAAATCGAGAGACTTCTGAAGTGCTTTCAATTAGCGATAAGGCTGGTATCGAACCTGTGCAGGTCAGCCTAGCAACGTTTGTACTAGTGAAAAAAGCTATTGAAAAAAGCTTAGAACATTTTGGTTTTAATGCTACCATTGGTCCATTGGTAAAGCTATGGCACATTGGTTTCAAGGATGCTAGAGTTCCTAGTAAATCTGAGATAATTGAAAAATTACAGCTTACCAACCCGGTAAATATCGAACTCAATCCAATTAATCAGACGATTTTTCTCAAGGAAGATGGAATGGAGCTTGATTTGGGAGCAATTGCTAAGGGATACATTGCTGATCGAGTTGCTGATTTATGGAAATCACGGTCTATTCAATCAGGTATCATAAATCTTGGTGGAAATCTTCTGTTAGTGGGTAATGCACCTCATCAACCAGATTTAAAATGGCGAGTGGGGATTAGGGATCCGTTGAGATCTACGAAGGAGACAATAGCTGTCATTAAAAGTGGAGCAGGTTCAGTTGTGACATCTGGAATTTCTGAACGAGCATTTACTCAAGAAGGAAAAAGTTATCACCATATTATTGATCCAGAAACTGGCTATCCTCATGATAACAATATTGCAAGCGTCACTGTTTTGACTGACGAATCAATTGATGGAGAGGTTGAAACTACTCGACTTTTCTTTGCTGATGCGATACCGAATCAGTATAAATTTCCAGCTATCATTGCTTATAGAGATAAATCCATTACATTGCTTAATTTTGACGAAAATAATATTCAAATTACAGATTCTGAATATTATATTAAAGAAATATTAAATAAAGTATATTAAAAAATTCAGGCTTGAAACCTGAATTTTTTAATATACTTTATTTAATTAATACCGTAAACACATTATCGCATAGTTGGAAAAAGAAGCACATCACGGATTGTTGTTGCACCTGTCAACAGCATGATTAAACGGTCAATACCAACGCCAAGCCCACCTGTTGGTGGCATACCATGTTCAAGAGCTTCAACATAATCGTAGTCTACACCTGTAGCCTCATCATCTCCAAGCTCCTTATCATGTGCCTGAGCTTCGAAGCGCTCAAGTTGGTCAATTGGATCATTCAATTCTGAGAAAGCATTGGCATATTCATGTTGAGCAATGAAGAGCTCGAAACGATCTGTGAAACGATTATCCTCTTTGTTCATCTTGGCTAATGGTGAAACTTCTTTTGGATGACCATAAACAAAGGTAGGTTGAGTCAATGTTCCTTCAACAAACTGTTCAAAAAATTCATTAATGATGTGGCCAGTTGTAAAATGAGGTTGAACTGGCACTTTGTATTTTGTTGCAAGAGTTTTAGCTTCTTCAAGGGTCATTTTTTCCCAGAAGTCTACACCTGTACGATCCTTGATTAAGTCAAGCATGTGAGCGCGTGCAAATGGTTTACCCAGGTCAATGTCATTTCCAGCGTATTTGAAAATAAGATCACCTTCAGGTTTTACTGCACGAGCAGCTGCGCGGAAGATTCCTTCTGTCTCGTCCATTACATCTTGAAAGTCCATGTAAGCTGCGTAAGTTTCCATCATGGTGAATTCAGGGTTGTGAGTTGCATCCATACCTTCATTACGGAATATACGACCGATCTCATAAACCCGCTCCATACCACCAACTATCAGACGTTTCAAGTGAAGCTCAATCGCAATACGGAGAGCCATATCAATATCAAGCGCATTATGATGCGTATAGAAAGGACGGGCAGCTGCACCACCGGCTTCGTTTTCAAGGATAGGTGTTTCAACTTCGAGAAATCCCTCATTATCCATATAGTTTCGAATTGCGCTTATGATCTTACTACGAAGACGAAAACGATTCATTGATTCAGAGTTTGAGATTAAATCTAAGTAACGCTTTCGGTAGATGGTTTCAGTATCTGTTAGACCATGATATTTTTCTGGAAGTGAGCGAAGTGCTTTTGATAAAAAAGTCAATTTTCTAGCTTTAATAGTCACTTCTCCAGTGTCTGTCTTCATGATTTGGCCTTCAACGCCAAGAAAGTCGCCAAGATCAGCAATCTTAAAAATTTCGTAGTTTTCTTCACCGACTTCATCTTTACGAACGTAGATTTGAATTTGGCCTTCACGGTCTTGCAAGTGAGCAAATCCAACTTTACCTTTACCACGCTTGGTCATCATTCTACCAGCGATTACACTCGTCAAGTTCATTTCTTCAAGCTCTTCTTTTGATTTTGTATCAAATTCTTTATGAAGCTCTGTGGATAAGTGGCTACGATCAAATCGATGCCCAAAAGGATCAATGCCCATATCTTTCAATTTGGTTAACTTTTCCCGGCGGACTATTTCTTGGTCATTCAGCTCTATTTTTTCTGACATTAATATAAAACCCCTAGTTTATTTTTATTTGATAAAGCGAGAGAAAAGTGCCAAATCAAAATTTTCAATCACCTAATATTCTAACACACTTTAAATGAAAATCTCTGGTTCGAGCGTTGACCAAATCAACTTTGAATTTCTCTTTTGAATTTCTAAATAAAGTATGCATTTTTCGATATCTTCTTCAAGAGGCAATAAACGATGCCATCAAATAATCAAATATAAATCTGATTCCATGTGTAAGTAGAAGATCTTCGCCAGATGATGAAAAATGTCTTCCTTTTACTGAGCTAAAATTAAAGCATTGTATGGATTTCTCATACTTCTCTTCAAAAAAACTTGATATAATGCTTTTCTAAAGCGATATTACTGTGTGTAGTAAAGGCCATTTTTACCTCAGACAAGTAGATCGGATTCTTGGTATCTTTATAGTTGAACTAGACATGTGTAATCATTAGGTAAAATACTAATATTCTTAAGTACTTTAAAAAACTTATCAATGGCAAATTGTAAAATTAGTTTAGCCACCTGAAGCAAGAAAAAAACACCTGAATTTCTTATACTTGAATTTGAAAGAAGACAAGTAGAAAAGGAATTCAGATGCACGGTTATTTTAACACAAAAGGCAAGGAACTTACTTATACAGAACGTCAGTTGATTGAACGTTGGCACAACAAGGAGAAGCTAAGTAATCGTCGGATCGCTCAGCTCTTGAATAAAGCGCCCCAAACAATAAACAATGAACTTCGTAAAGGGGAAGTGCACTTAAAAATAAAGACAAAGTACTCTGCGTCTCATGCACAAGAATACCACAGCGCCAATAAAAGCCACTGTGGTCGTCATTCTAAGCTTACATCGGCCCTCAATGAAACCATAAGTGCGGGTGTCAGAGATAAGAAATCATTAGAAGTGATTCTCCAAAAACTGACAGGTGTTTGCTTGCGCACCCTCTATCACTGGGTGGACAAAGGCTGGCTTGATGTAAAATATCATAATTTACTTTATCCGCATTATAAGAAGGCTAAGAAGCTCCGAAAAACTCACCCCAAGCGTCCGTATGGCTTGTCCATTGACCAACGTCCAGAGGAAATTAACCATCGTGAAGCATTCGGCCATTGGGAAATCGATACGGTGCTGTTGACCAAAGAAAAAAATGACTGTCTTTTGACACTCACAGAGCGCCAAACACGCTTCGAAATCATTCGTCTGATTCCAGATAAGTCTGCCCAATCTGTCAATACGGCACTTTTAGCACTTCAAGAGAAGGTTCAGTTTGAATCCCTCACGTCAGATAATGGCCGTGAATTCGCCCGTTTACATGAAGCAGTGACTTGTCCGGTGTACTACTGTCATGCCTATGCCAGCTTTGAGCGTGGAAGCAATGAGAATCATAACCGCATGATCCGACGCTTCTTACCCAAAGGAACGAAGCAAACAACAGCTTCAGCAGTTGCTAAAATTGAGACTTGGATGAATTGTTATCCAAGAAAAATGTTCAAGTATCAGACACCATTTCAGATGTATCGGGGTGGCTAAATTAAATTTGCAATTTGCCAAAACTTATCAATGATTAAAATCGAACTCCCAGGATCAAAAAGTTATAACTTGAGGCACAATTCACGACTGACCCAGAAAAATCAGGCTACAGTATTCTTTTTGTTTCTCGTAATTCTTTGTAAATAAATCGGGCCAAAATCTATATCATTAAGGTTTATCGTTCTCCTAACCGTAATCATTTATATTTATGCATATGATTATAACATGCTTAAAGGGGGGGGGAAAACTTTACTGGGCTTATATTTTTAGATTAAAATTGAGGATTGTAAGATCTAAGTTATGGGGGAGATATGATATAATATCTTTCATGGTTAATACTGAATATACAGAGGTTTTGGTTCGTTATGGTGAACTTTCAACCAAGGGAAAAAATAGAGGAGTTTTCATCAACCGTCTGGCTCATAATATGATTGATGTTCTCTCTGATCTACCAGTAAAGGTCACTGCGAATCGTGATCATGCACATGTAATCCTGAATGGTGCTGATTACAATGTTGTAGCAGAACGTTTGAGAAAGGTTTTTGGTCTACAAAACTTCTCCCCGTCTTTGAAGATTGATGCAAATCTTGAGGTTTTGAAAGAAACTGTCGTTGCTCTCTTTAATAACATTTATCTGCCTAATATGACATTTAAGATTCAAGCCCGTCGAGCGGATCATAGCTTTGAGTTGGACTCAATGCAAATCAATCAGGTTTTGGGTGATTTAATTTTTGACAATTTTGATTATGCTAAGGTACAGATGAAATTTCCAGATATAACTTTACGTGTTGAGGTTCGTTCAGAAGAGATCTTCTTGAGCTATGAGACAATCAGGGGTGCGGGTGGTTTGCCTGTTGGAACTGCTGGACGCGGGCATCTTATGCTATCTGGTGGAATTGATTCACCAGTTGCAGGCTATTTGGCGCTTAAGCGTGGGGTTGAAATTGAAGCAGTTCACTTTGCTAGTCCTCCGTACACGTCTCCTGGAGCTTTAAAAAAGGCCAAAGATTTGGCTGGAAAGTTAACGGTATTCGGTGGCTCAATTCAATTTATTGAAGTTCCTTTTACAGAGGTTCAAGAAGAAATTCGTGATAAGGTGCCTCAAACTTACCTAATGACGTTGACCCGCCGTTTCATGCTTCGCATTGTCGATAAGATTCGTGAACTCCGTGAAGGTAAGGTTATTATTAATGGAGAGTCACTTGGACAAGTTGCCTCACAAACGCTTGGGTCAATGGAAGTGATTAATGCTGTGACCAATACACCAATTATCCGTCCAGTTGTTACAATGGACAAGTTGGAAATTATTGAACTCGCCGAAAGGATTGACACCTTCAATTTATCAATTCTTCCTTTTGAAGACTGTTGTACTATCTTTGCACCACCTAATCCAAAGACAAATCCAAAGCTCAATAAAGCAGAGTTTTATGAGCAAAAGTTAGATGTTGAAGGCCTGGTTGAGCGTGCTGTGAGGGAAATTAAGATTGAATTAATTTCAGGGGATCGTGAAAATTTAGAAGTTGCTTCAAATGAATTCGCAAATTTCTTATAAAATATAACTAGATCTAATTATTAGGAGTAGGACTCTTGGACCATGTCACTAGTGTTCAGCATCAGGTGGATAAGTCCAGAGGCTCCTTTTTTTGCCCTTATTTAATCTACAGCTTAGTATTTTTTGGGGGGAAAAGACACATAAAAAGCAATAAATATACATTATATTAATTAATTACAATTGCTCTACGGAATAAAAAGTGTAAACTTTTTATAGCTTTACTTTTAGCTTATTAAGGAGAACCATGTATGGCAGGAAAAGTCCAACCTCGTATCAAAGCACTGATTGCTATTGGTATTTTTACATTTATGTCAACTTTGGATGGATCAATTGTTAATATTGCACTTCCCACAATGTCGCGCGAATTGAATGTCACGACTTCTCAAGTGACTTGGGTTGTTACTATTTATTTGATCGTTATTTCAGCGATTATTCTGATTTTCGGGCGACTTTCAGACTTGATTGGGAAGTCTAAAGTCACAAAAATTGGTTGGGGAATTTTTATATTTGGTTCATTCCTTGCAGGATTGAATTTGGGTCAAGGCCTTACAATTTTGTTGATAGCACGCGTTGTGCAGGCTTTGGGGGCTTCAATGATGATGGCAACTAGCTTTGGACTTGTTGCACAAATTTTTCCGATTGAGACTAGAGCTCGTGCTCTCTCAATCAATGCTATGTTTGTATCGGTTGGTGCAATTGCTGGTCCAGCACTTGGAGGTTTAATTCTTCAAATCGCAAGTTGGAATTATATTTTCTGGATAAATGTACCTATTGGAATCGTTGCTTGGATTTATGGCAATCGTGCCCTCCCTAAGGATGAATCGCATGGGAGTATCAAAGATATTGATTTAATTGGTGGTCTCCAAATGATGATTGTCTTGGTCTTGATCTTTGTGACTTTAAACTTTGCACAAGTAATTGGTTGGACAAATCCAATTATCTTAATTGCGGCATTGTTTGCGATAATCTTTTTTGTAACATTTGTGATTACCGAGAAGCGAAAGACTATACCACTTTTGAATTTGAACATTTTCAAATCAAAGCTTTTATCAATTTCCTTGTTCATGGCTCTACTTAACTTTACCGTAGCCATGTTTTCAAGTATTCTCTTACCTTTTTATCTTCAAGACTTCAAGGGATTTGTGCCAGGATTTGCAGGTCTAATCATGATGTGCTACCCAGTGGGAATGTTGATTTTTTCGCCAATTTCTGGCTGGATGTCTGATCGGATTGATAAGGAACTTGTTACCTTTATTGGAATCTGTTTAATTGTTGTCGCGCAAGTTGGTTATTTTTTTATTAACGCAACTTCATCTCCATACATGGTTGCAGGTATTTTGTTTATCCAGGGATCAGCTATGGGCACATTTCAAAGTCCTAACAATGCTCTCATCATGGAAACGGTCGAGCGTAATTATCTAGGAATTGTTGGTTCAGTCAATTCCTTGATTCGAAATGTTGCCTTTGTACTGGGGACTTCTGTAGCAACTATTTCCCTATTTATGTCAATGTCTAGCCAACTTGGTAAAAAGGTAACAACTTACCTCAAGGATCAGCCAGGTGTTTTCATTAATGGTATCCATTTTTCCTTTGAAATTGCCTTGATTGTTGTGTTGATTAGCTGGGTTCTTTGTCTCGTTCGTTTACTGTCCAGAAAGAGAACTGTTGCAGGTAAATAACTTTAATAATCAGTCTTTAAATAAGGGCTAATTTTTAGTTGGGAAAAATTGTCAGAAAATGATAAAATATAAAGAATACTATATAAGGAGTTCAAATTGGCAGTTAAACATTTAATCGAAAACTTTATCCCCGAAAATTACGAAGTTTTTCTAGATATCGACCGAAAAGCAAAGACTATCAAAGGTAAGACAGTCATTACTGGAGAGGCAAAGAATCTACCAGTTGCCTTTCATGCCAAAGATCTAGAAATTAATAAAATCACTTTCTTGGGCACTGATACTAGTTTCACTTTGAATAGTGCAGCAGAAGAAGTCTTAGTCAATCTCACTGAAAAAGGCATAGTCTCTCTTTCAATCGAATATGAAGCAAAGCTAACTGACAATATGATGGGTATTTACCCCTCTTATTACGAAATAAATGGAGAGAAACGTCAACTGGTTTCAACTCAATTTGAGTCTCACTTTGCCCGTCAAGCCTTTCCTTGTATTGATGAACCTGAAGCCAAGGCAACTTTTGATCTTTCCATAAAATTTGATGAAGAAGCAAACGATATTATTGTTTCAAACATGCCTGAAATTGAACAAAAAGACGGAATTCATTTCTTTAAGCGTACGGTCAAGATGTCGAGCTACTTACTTGCTTTTGCCTTTGGAGATATGCAAGCTGTCAAGGGAAAGACAAAGACAGGTGTTGAAGTTGGTATCTTTTCTACTAAAGTACACGCACCAGAGTCTCTCGAATTTGCCAAAGATATTGCAATTAAAGCTATAGAATTTTATGAAGATTACTTTGGTGTGGCCTATCCATTGCCACATAGCTGGCATATTGCACTACCTGACTTCTCAGCTGGTGCGATGGAGAACTGGGGCTGCATAACTTATAGAGAGGCCTGCTTGATTGCGGAGCCTCATGCGACCCAATCGACTAAGCAATATGTTGCAACCGTTGTGGCTCACGAACTTGCTCACCAATGGTTTGGGGATCTGGTTACTATGAAGTGGTGGGATGATTTGTGGTTGAATGAATCATTTGCTAACATGATGGAATATGTAGCAGTTGATGCTATCCATCCAGAATGGAATCTTTGGTCACAATTTTCAGCAGTTGAAGCTAACCTTGCTTTGAATCGTGATGCAATTGATGGTGTTCAATCTGTGCATGTTGAAGTAAATGAGCCTGAAGAGATTAATACTCTCTTTGATCCAGCCATCGTTTATGCCAAGGGTGCACGTCTTATGGTCATGCTTCGCTTTTGGTTGGGTGATAAGAACTTCTCAAAAGGTTTAAATGACTACTTTGATACACATAAATATGGTAATACTCAAGGTAAAGACCTCTGGGCTGCCCTGTCAGAAGCTTCCGGTCGTGATGTAGCTGTATTTATGAATTCTTGGTTGGAGCAACCTGGTTATCCAGTGTTGACGGTAAATTACTATGACGGTAAATTGGTCCTTTCACAAGAGCAATTCTTTACTGGTGAAGGTGAGGAAAAAGGACGCATCTGGCAAATACCACTTCGTTCAAACTATGATGCCCTTCCTGAGGTCATGACAGCTGAACGCCTTGAAATTCCTAATTTCAAGCTTGAAGAGGGTAAGCCACTCCTGATTAATCAAGAAAATACTGCTCACTATATCGTAAACTATGATGCAACCTTACTTGACGCCATCTTAACCAATCTTGATTCTCAAGACGACCTGACAAAGTTCCAACTTCTCCAAGACTTGAAACTTCTTACTAAAGCTCAACGCGTTGAATATTCGACTTTGATCGAGATTCTTGGTTACTATTCTGGCGAGAAGTCTTACACTGTGTCTAATGCGGTAAATCAACTTTTGGCAGATTTGGCTATATTTATTGAAGAAGGGGCAGAAGCCGATGTTGCCTTCAAGTCGCTTCGCAACAAACTGTTTGTGAAGGAATATGCTAGACTTGGTTGGACACAAATCAAGGGTGAAAGCGCAGACGATGAGGCTCTCCGTACTCTTGTTCTTTCTAACTTAATTATTGGAGAAAACAAAGACGCTGTAGAAAAGGCAAAAAAACTTTATCTTGAGTTTGAGTCAGATACTTCAAAGATTCCAGCGGATGTTCGACCAATTGTTTTGATTAATGAGATCAAGGTTTCAGACTCAGTTGAATTAGCTGATAAATTTTTTGCAGATTATAAATCTAGTAGCGAGTCCTTCTACAAACGTGAATTAGGTGCAGCTCTGTCAAACACAAAGCTCGATTCAGTTGTTGAAACAATTTTGGATGCTCAAAAAGATGCTGAACAAATAAAACCACAAGATCTCTTTTTCTGGTATAACTACTTGATCAAGAAAGATTTCACACAGAAGAAGGTCTGGAACTGGTTGAAAGCTAACTGGGATTGGGTAGTAAAGAAGCTTGGAGGTGACATGAGCTTTGATCACTACATTACTTATTCAGGCAACACCTTCAAGACAGCTGAAATGCTTGCTGAAGCCAAGGCTTTCTTTGAACCTCGCAAAGGTCAACTTGGACTTGAGCGTGGGATAAACATGGCTTTGACAGAAATCTCAGATCGTGTAGAATTGGTTGAGAGCCAAAAAGAAGCGGTTACCTCTAGCGTTGTAGCTCTTGAAAAGAAGCTTTAAGTAAATTTATGAAGTTAGACCTTTAGCCTAACTTTTTTGATTGAAAATTAGTGTAACAATAAGTCTAAAGGCCTATTTAGACTCATTATAATGTGATATAATTTACATAAGAAATTGGAGGATTTAAACATGACTATATCCCTTATAATTATCGTTGTCATCATTCTTGCAGTCGTTTGGCTATTCTGGGGTGGACGAAATAGACTTGTTCGTTTGAACATTAGTGTTGATGAATCTGCAGCTCAAATATCAACTCAACTTCAGCGTCGTTTTGACTTAATTCCAAATTTGGTTGAAACTGTTAAAGGATATGCAAAGCACGAACAAGAAACATTCAATAAAGTAACTGAAGCCCGCAATGCAATTGGTAATGCATTAAAGAACGTTGGTCCTGAAGCTGTCGATGAAGCTGAGAAACAGTACCAATCTGCTCGTTTGGCCATCAATGCGGTAGCTGAAAACTACCCAGACCTTAAAGCCAATCAAAACTTTTTAGCTCTTCAAGAAGAATTAACTTCAACTGAAAACAAAGTTTCATTTGCTCGTCAAGCTTATAATGATAGTGTTCGTGCTTTCAATATTGGAATTCAAGTCTTTCCAACAAGCTTGATAGCTGGTATGTTTGGGTTCCACAAGCGTGAAATGTTTGAAGTAGAAAATGAAGCTGTTAAGGAAGCACCTAAAGTTCAATTTTAGTCTATCTATGAGTGTTCACAATGCAGCAGCTTCGCCTTGACGCGAAGCTGCTTGCTTAGGAAGGTTTTTATGGCAATAACTACGTTTCGTGATGAGATTTCACGGCTCAAAAAAGGAATTAGAATAGCTTGGATAATTAATTTTGCTATTATCTGGATCCTTTGTATTGCAATCGGGGTTGTATTCACATTGTCAACACGTGTTAGCAATCAACAATTGGCTACCCAAATGCTTATCATTGCAGCTATTTCCTTAGTTATTTCGATTATTGTGATGTTCTTTGTATCAAATTACTCTACTCGAATTCTATTAGAAGCCCCAGCTGGAGATGCTGTTCATTTGGCAGAGGGGCAAATTTTTAATATTGTTGAAGAAATGGCAATTGCTGCCAACCTACCCAAAATTCCAGAAGTCTATTTGCTCCGTGGCTCAGGCGTGGCAAACGCCTATGCCTGTGCGGACAATCTGGGTAATACTCAAGTTGTGATCACTCAGGAACTTCTTGATGTGCTTGATAATCGTGAAGAGCTTCAAGGTGTTATCGGTCACGAGATTGGTCATATTGTTGAAGGTGATTCACAGGCTATGACAAAACTGGTTGCCCTCACTTCAACGACTGCTCTTATTGCAGGTGCAGCTGGTCGGATGATGTTTTGGGGAGGAGGACGTCGTTCTAATGATAACCGTGAAGGTGGTAACAACCCACTTGCAATTGTGATTATCATTATTTCATTTATATTCTTAATTGTAGCTCCACTATTAGCCAAGGTGGCTGAGTCATACATGTCACGTGAACGTGAGTCAAGAGCGGATGCAAGCTCAGTTCAATTCACTCGTAATCCAACTGCCTTGGCTAGCGCCTTGTTAGCCTTAGAGCGTGGCAGCCGTAAAGAAGACAAACAATCTTTAAAAAACTTTAACCAAACCATTGGTCCAGTTGCTTTCTTTAATCCCATGTCACTGAAAATGTCTCTCTCAACACATCCCACAACTCGTAAGCGAATTGAAAAGCTTCGCGAGATGGGTGCACAGATTGATCCAGATAACCTACAAATTTAACAAGATTCACAGAGCCAGACCTAAAGAGCTGGCTTATTTCTACTGTACCGAAAAGGTGCTTACTAAGCTTATGAATCACAAGTTCTTGGGCTGACAAACGGAAAAGACAAAAATTTTCTGATATGATAAAAAAATGCAAAATATACGCACACAAAACCTGAAAATAGCTGAAAAAGGAGCCTGGATCTCTATCAGCGCTTATATTGCCTTGTCAATTATGCAGTTAGGAATTTCAAATATAGTTGGGTCTGAATCACTTCGTGCGAATGGCTTCAATAATGTTACTGATATTTTAGGAAACATTGCATTACTAATTGGGTTAAGAATGGCACGGGTGCCAGCAGATGATAATCACGTTTATGGGCATTGGAAAATTGAATCTATTGCCAGTTTAATTTCAAGCTTTATCATGGCTTTAGTTGGTTTTGAGGTTTTAAGGGAAATTATTCAAAACCTAATTGAAAATAAACAGACTAAGGTTGAACCGTTGGGAGCTGTAATAGGTGTGATTGCGGCTGTTGTGATGCTAGCAGTGTTTTATTACAATCGTCGTTTAGCTAAACAGGTAAATTCACCCGCTCTTATGGCTGCAAGCAGAGATAATTTGAGTGATGCTGTAACTTCAATTGGCACAGCAGTGGCAATTGTTGCTGGAAGCTTTCATTGGGTTATCGTGGACAGACTAGCAGCCGTTGTCATTTGTGGTTTTATTTTAAAGACGGCTTTTGACATTTTTAGAGAATCTGCTTTTTCTCTCTCTGATGGATTTGATGAACAGCTATTAGAAAAATATAAAGTTGCTATTGAGAAAGTTCATAAGATTGAATCCGTCAAAATGCTCCGTGGTCGTACTTACGGTGCAAATATCTTTTTGGATGTTGTTGTTGAGATGTCTCCAGATATGAGTGTGTCGGAAAGTCATAAAGCTACAGAAGATATTGAACGCATCCTCCGGGATGAATTTGATGTCTATGATACAGATGTCCATGTTGAGCCTTCGGAGCTGCCAGAAGAATCACGCGTGGCCAATGTTTCGCTATTACTACTTTCTAAAGAAGAACAATTATTAGCAGGTAAAAATCTAAAAGCAAAAGGGTTTGTTGAAATAAACGAATTAGGCCAAGAAAGCCTTGAAGCAACCCTTTCTCCAATGGGTATTCTTCATTATTCGGCGAATCAAATCAGTGCTCGCACCTTTATCCTAAACTACGAGACCGACGGAAAAATTATAAGTTCTGTTTGGCGTCGCTACGGTACTTGGAAATGTTATTTCCGTCAAGTTACAAAAAAAAGTTAAAGTATTTTTATACTTTGGAATCCCTAATTGGGGCTTTTTTAATTCTAAATTGTTGACAGTGATCTTGTAAAAGTGTAAAATAATTTCGTTAGATTTAGAATATTAAAACTAAGTAAAACGTTTTCAAATGAAATCTTATCATTTATTATGAAAATTCTGTTATAATTTCTCTGCTTAACATATATTTAGTGATATATGCTGAATATTTACATTACTTAAGAGTTGTTAAACTCACAATTAGAAAGGAATTCTATGATTTTTAAATCGATCATTAAACATAAGTGGATAGCGCTTTTGTCAGTATTCTCTACCTTCCTTTATGCTGGTGTTCAACTTTATCAGCCTCAAATTATGAAACAAGTCATGACCATTATGTCTTCAACGACCTATACACGTCATCAAATGTCAACAAAAATTGTTGGGCCAGGTATTGCACTTCTAATCGTTGCGGGAATTGGTATTATTTTTGCTATTATCTCAACTTTGGCCGCAGCCCGTCTAGCTCAAGATATCGGTGCGGATGTACGTGAGGCAACTTACCGAAAAATTAATACTTTTTCCTATGAAAATATTGAACATTTTAATGCCGGTAACCTTGTTGTCCGTATGACCAATGATGTCACACAGGTTCAAACCCTGATGATGATGGTCTTCCAAATTTTACTACGTATTCCAGTTCTTTTAATTGGGGGAGTCATTCTTTCAGTTACCACGATGCCAAAACTTTGGTGGATTACACTTGTCTTAATCGTTTTGATCCTCTTAGTTACAGGTGTCTTGATGGGGCAAATGGGTCCTCACTTTATGGCTTTCCAAAAGTTGATGGATCGTATTAATGCGATTGCAAAGCAAAATTTGCGTGGTGCGCGCGTAGTTAAGTCATTTGTTCAAGAAAACACTCAAATTGAGGATTTTGATAAGACCTCAGATGAACTTTACGGACACAACTGGGCTGTTGGAAAGCTCTTTTCAGCTATGATTCCTCTCTTCACTGTCATAGCTCAAGGTGCTATCTGGGTTGCCATTTATTTTGTTTCTACCTTTGTGACTGATTCACCTACGGTAGCTACAAATAGTATAGGTGGTCTAACAACCTTTATGACTTACATGGGTATGATTATGTTTGCCATCATTATGGGGGGCATGATGTCAATGTTTGCTTCTCGTGGTATGGTGTCAATCGGCCGTATTAATGAAGTTATGGCTACTGAATCTGTGATGAAGTTTGATGAAAAAGCTGAAAATGAAATTCTAGATGGTTCTGTTGAATTTGAGCATGTTTCATTTAGCTATCCAAATGATGACGAATTAACTCTGAAAGATATCAGCTTCAAAATAGAAGCGGGTCAAATGATTGGCATTGTTGGAGCTACTGGTGCAGGTAAGTCCACATTGGCACAGTTGATCCCGCGTCTCTTTGATCCTTCCGAAGGCAGGGTCATTGTTGGAGGAAAAGATCTTAAATCTGTCAGCCGTGGGACACTGAAGTCAAATATTTCGATAGTTCTCCAAAAAGCTATTCTTTTTTCTGGAACTATAGCAGGAAATATCAAGCAGGGAAAGAATGATGCAACAGACGAAGAAATGACACGTGCCGCTCGTATAGCTCAAGCTGCCGAATTCATTGAAACAAAAGAAGGCAAATATGAAGCTGAAGTTGAAGAGCGTGGAAACAATTTCTCAGGTGGTCAAAAACAACGGATGTCAATCACTCGTGGGGTAGTCAAAGATCCTCGCATTCTAATCCTCGATGATTCAACCTCAGCTCTTGATGCAAAATCTGAAGCTTTGGTCCAAGAAGCTTTAAATCATGAACTTAAGAGCACAACAACCATTATCATTGCTCAAAAGATTTCTTCAGTAGTTCATGCGGATAAAATTCTGGTTCTTGACCAAGGTAAATTGGTTGGTGAAGGCAAGCATCATGATTTGGTGGAAAATAATGCTATCTATCAAGAAATCTACAACACTCAGAAAGCGCAGGAGGACTGAAAATGGAAAAAAATACATCTGTAAAACAAAAGTCTGATACTCTACGTGCCCTTCAATTTTTCTATCTTTACCTTAAGAAATATAAGTTACAATTTTTGGTCATTCTTGTCTTCATTATTTCAGCTACTTGGCTTCAAGTTGTTGCCCCATCACTGTTGGGTGATGCCATTACAAATTTGGCGACTTATGTTAAAGACTTCTTTACTCATCAGCATGCTTCAGATGCAATTAATGGTTTGAAGAAAATTGCTACATATTCAACAACTGCTCAAGATTCTTTACAGCAAATTGCTCAACAATTGACAGCTGCTACGGGTCACGCAGTTGATTGGCAAAGTTTGACTTCAACTAATGTCCCTTCAGTTGTGACTTCTCACCTGCCAGCTGGGACAACAATTGATAGTTTGCAACAAATGGCTAAAATGCCAGCAAACTGGAGTCAATTGACGAACTCAAACGTACCTGCAGCCATTGCTGATGGATTGAAATCTAGTGGCACATCTTTGAGCCAATTGATTTCAGTGGCTCACTCATCGGCGGCTTCAACAGTTAACTTCATGAAAGGTATGTGGCTCTTATTAGCCGCTTACGTTGCAACGGGTCTTTCAATGTTGATCTACACATTGTTATTTAGCCGTATTGTTGCACATTCAACTAATCGTATGCGTAAGGGTCTATTCGGTAAGTTAGAACGTTTAACCATCTCTTACTTTGATCATCATCATGATGGTGATATATTGGCCCGCTTTACCTCTGACTTGGACAATATTCAAAATACCTTGAATCAAGCGTTAGTTTCAGTTATTTCAAATAGTGCCCTCTTTATTGGTGTTATTATCGAAATGTTTAACAAGAATGTGACCTTTGCGTGGTTGACAATTTCAGCCTCACCAATTGCGATTTTGGCATCTTTGGTCATCATTCATCAGGCTAAGAAATCAACCGATAAACAACAAGAAGAAGTTTCACAACTTAATGCCTACATGGATGAGAAAATCTCAGGACAAAAGGCGATCATTGTTGAGGGACTTCAAGAAGAGTCTATCAATGGCTTCTTGGAACATAATTCCAGGGTAAAGAAACGTACCTTTGCAGCGCAAGCTTGGTCAGGCATGATTTTCCCACTTATGAATGGGTTCCAACTTTTAAGCTTGGCTATTGTTATATTTGGTGGTACAGCTTATGTATTAGGCAATAATAGCATATCATTGCCTGTTGGTTTAGGACTCTTGTCTGCTTTCGTTCAATACGTTCAGACGTACTACAATCCAATTATGCAAATATCATCTAACTTTGGTCAATTGCAATTGGCAATTACTGGTGCGACTCGTTTGAATGTCATGTTCGATGAACCAGAAGAAATTCGACCTGAAAATGGAAAGAAGTTTGAAAAACTCGAGAAAAATGTCTTGGTTGAAAACCTTGACTTCGAATATCTTCCAGGTAAACCTGTCTTAAAAAATGTTAATATTGACGTTGAAAAAGGCCAAATGGTTGCCCTTGTTGGACCTACAGGTTCTGGTAAGACAACTGTAATGAACTTGATGAACCGCTTCTACGACGTTACAGGTGGATCAATCAAATTTGATGGGACAGATATTCGAGAATTTGACCTTGATTCACTCCGCTCAAATGTTGGTATTGTACTTCAAGAGTCAACCTTATTTGATGGCACAATTGCAGACAACATCAAGTTTGGTAAACAAGATGCAACAATGGAAGAAATTATCACAGTTGCGAGGACAACTCATATCCATGAGTTTATTGAAAGCTTACCTCAGGGATATAATACTCACGTTTCTGATGATGAATCTGTCTTCTCTGTTGGCCAAAAACAACAGATATCGATTGCGCGTACTATCCTAACAAATCCGGAACTCTTGATTTTGGATGAAGCTACTTCAAACGTAGACACTGTAACAGAACGATTGATTCAATGGGCCATGGAGGCAGCTATTGCTGGCCGTACCTCATTTGTCATTGCACACCGTCTGAAGACAATCTTGAATGCTGATGTGATTCTTGTCCTTAAGGACGGAGAAATTATCGAGCGTGGCACCCATCATGAGCTAGTCGCTCAAAATGGCTTCTATGCTGAACTTTACAAGAACCAATTCGTTTTTGAATGATTCTCAAAAGGGTTAAATAAGACCAAGAGGAAACTCTTGGTCTTATTTGCGCGCGAGCGATGACTTTGAGTGTATAATTAAGAAATGTTAATTGAAGTTTTTAAAGGTATGCTAATTGGTTTTGCAGTTATTTCACCCATTGGGATGCAAAATTTATATGTTTTTAATAGTGCTTTATCAAATAGACTCAGAAGGGCCTTAGTTTATGCCTTTTTTCTTTGGTTTTCTGATGCTACCTTTGAAATAGTAGCCTTTTATGGCATGGGAACATTGATTTCGACCAATAGCATATTTAAAATAACTGTAATGTTTATTGGAGGTATTTTATTGATTTATATTGCATGGGGTATTCTAAGGGGAGCACAACAAGCAAGGTTTACTCCTGACTTAGAAAGGCAACAATCACAAACAGTACTTAATGTTATCCTTTCTTCAATTCTTCTGGTCTGGGCGAACCCTCAAGCACTAATTGATGGTTCCTTAATGTTAGGTGCACTCAAAGGAACTCTTTCAAATTTGAGTTCAGTTTATTTTATTATTGGTGTCCTAATAGCAACGTTTATCTGGTTCTATGGTATTACTATCTTAATTTCTTTTCTTAAAGAAAAGTTACCAAAGAAATTTCTCCTTTGGGTGAATATCCTCTCTGGGCTAATCGTTCTGGTTTATGGTATTTATTTGCTAATTCAAGTTGTAGTATTTTTATTCAGTTAATAAAAAGTGGTTTTCACAAATTTGCAATTTTGGAGAAATTTCTGTAAAATTGACTACGTTATGGGCTCGTAGTGTAATGGATATCACGTAAGATTCCGGTTCTTGAGATGAGGGTTCGATTCCCCCCGAGCTCAAAATTGAGTTTAACATGTTTAACTTTGTAAAACTTTTAAAAAACCAACGGACGGTCAGGAGGCATTGCTTCCAAGATGAATTCTAGACCTCGTGCCTCAGAATGTAATTTCCCGTTGGGCTTTTTTAATTTTTACGAACTATCTAAAAGTTGGAGAAATATATGGAACTATTATTTTTAGGAACTTCTGCAGGACAACCGTCCAAAGCTCGTAATGTCAGCTCAACCGCCCTTAAGTTACTTGATGAGAGAAATGAAGTTTGGCTCTTTGACTGTGGTGAGGGTACACAAAGACAGATTCTGTCAACGACTTTGAAACCTCGGAAAGTAGCAAAGCTTTTTATAACTCATATGCATGGGGATCATCTTTTTGGCTTGCCAGGATTTTTAGCATCAAGAAATTTTCAAGCTAGTGATGAAGACGGGCAAACAGAACTGGATATATTTGGTCCTATTGGGATTAAAGATTTTGTGATGAATTCATTGAAACTGACAAAAACACATCTTGCTTTCCGTATTAACTTTCATGAGTTAAGTGAAGCAGGTAAAATTTTTGAAGATGAAACTTTTGAAGTCTATACAGAGAAACTAGATCATACAATTTTTTGTCTTGGTTATCGCATTGTTGAAAAAAATAGGGTTGGCGAACTAAATTCTGATCGTCTGAAAGCGGATGGCCTACCTTTTGGTCCCCTATTTGGAAAAATTAAAAAAGGAGAAACGGTCGAGTTTGAAGGTAAAACTTTCAGACCAGAAGATTATATTGGTGATGAAAAAATAGGTAAGGTTGTTACTATTCTGGGTGATACTAGGAAAACGGATCGGTCAGTTCATCTTGCTATTGGTTCTGATGTGCTCGTTCATGAAGCAACTTACAAGGCTGGTGATGAAAAAATGGCTAAAAATCATGGGCACTCAAGTAGTCGTCAAGCCGCAGAAGTAGCCAATGAGGCAAAGGTCAAACGACTTCTTATGAATCATGTTTCAGCTCGATATATGGGGGCAGACATTTCTGAACTGGCTCAAGGAGCGAAAAGCATTTTTGAAAATTCTTTCGTAGCTAAGGATTTCTATGAAGAAAAAATCTAATCGAAATATTGTGATTACAGGTGCGACAGGAGATATTGCCCAATCTTTAATAAAATTACTCACTCAGGATCAACTTTTTCTTCTGAGTAGAAGCTTACCTAGGCCAAATCTTCCAGCACATATTGACATCTTGATTAACAATTCTGGGTTTGGTATCTTTGAGGAGCTAACCAATTTATCAGAATCTCAGATCGATGAGATGTTTAAAATTAATACGACTGATCTCATTAAGTTAACCAGAGTACTTCATCCAGATAAGATTGTGAATATTGCGTCCATTTCTGGAAAAATTCCAACGGCTAAATCAAGTGTTTACGCAGCTAGTAAGGCAGCAGTTATCGCCTTCTCTGATGCAATTAGGATGGAAGGAAAAGAAGTTTTGACAGTGAATACAGGGCCTGTCTTTACCAAATTTCATGCTAACAATGGTGATTATCTGAAAAAGGTAGGTAAGCATGCTATTAGTTCAGAATTTGTAGCTGAAAAGATTGTCAAAAATCTTGACAGCAAACGTCGAGAGCTAAACTTACCTTTTTCAATGGCATTGGCAGCAAAAGCCAGAGCACTTTCGCCTAAACTCTTTGACAAGGTCTCCAAGAAATTCTTTGACTATAAATGATATAATAGAGCTAATTTAAGAATTCCATTTTCAAAAGAATTTTTAGATTTGGAGGTCTGCCATGAGGAAAACTTTTCAAAATATTGCTTTGGTTTTTACTATATTAATATCAGCTGGGATCTTAGTAGCTTGTACACCTGAAAAAAAATCAAATAGCAGTTCAAGTTCTACGAGTTCAATTATTTCGAGTTCTCAGGTTAAATCTAATTCCTCGTCATCAAATTCCACTTCCACAGAGTCAAGCAGCTCTGTCGCGGCTGCTTCGATTTCTCAGACTGATTTGATTTATCTTTTGGCATCAAGAGTTGAAAATTCAGAAGGCCTATACGAAGTACAGTATTTTAACAATAATGATGGCACAACAGTATATGTCTTTGTTAATGGTGGAATAAATGGGACTGGAAAAGATTATTATGGAAACAGTCCATCGGGTATCAGCCTGAAAAATGAGCAAAATTCTGCACAATTTTTGGTAAAAGGCGATCAGGTCACTTTCCAAATTCCGTCTTTTCCTAATGGCGTTTCTGGTAATTGGAGTGAAATTGTTTGGAAGACACAGGCAAGTTTGACTATTTCAGAGCTTCAAAGCCAATTTTCAGGCAAAGTTGCAAATGCAACGAAACAGGTTGTTTCAATTACGAACTCAAGTCCATATTAAAATTGCAATGAAAAAATCTTTGTGAAAATAAGGAGAATTAAATGACACGCCCTTCCCTTGATCAGTATTTTATGGAAATTGCTCAACTCACGAGCTCCCGTGGAACTTGTGATCGTCGTTATGTGGGTGCGCTTGTGGTGCGAGATAGGCATATTATCGCGACAGGGTACAATGGTTCAGTTTCTGGTGATGTCCACTGTGATGAAGTAGGGCATAAGATTGAAAACGGTCATTGTATTAGAACAGTACACGCTGAGCAAAATGCCTTAATTCAATGTGCGAAGTATGGTGAGTCAACTGAAGGAACGATCATTTTTGTGACGGACTTTCCTTGTTTAATCTGCACCAAGCTCGTCATTCAGGCTGGAATTTCAGAAATCGTTTATGGTCGCGAGTATGGGGACACCGATTATGCCAAAGAACTTCTTAAGAGTGCTGGAATAAGTATTAGAA
This sequence comes from Lactovum miscens, assembly GCF_014202895.1. GTDB lineage: Bacteria > Bacillota > Bacilli > Lactobacillales > Streptococcaceae > Lactovum > Lactovum miscens. Next base: position 10,576 of record NZ_JACHHV010000014.1, on the reverse strand, counting down.
AATATCAAATAGTAGATTGAGTATTGAAATAAGATGAGTTAAGAAGGACGGTTATCTGGCCTTTTTTGATATAATTAAAAGAATGATAAAAGCAAAGTATAACTGGAAGTTATTAGAAACGGAACCTTCTGAAGACTTCGTGAAAATTGTAAAAAAAGAAAAAATAGATAAGATTGTAGCTTCCATCATGTGGGAGAGAGGCGTTAGAAGCAAAAGCGAAATAGAAGCTTTTTTAAATCCAGACAGTTCCCAATTACACGATCCCTTTCTTCTGCATGATATGAAGAAGGCAGTAGACCGGATCCGTACTGCTATTGAAAATCAAGAGAAGATCCTCATTTATGGAGACTATGATGCCGATGGGATGACATCTGCTTCCATCATGAAATCGGCATTGGATGAACTTGGTGCTGACGAGTTGGCTCAGGTTTATCTTCCTAATCGTTTCACCGATGGGTATGGTCCTAATATAGATGTTTATAAATATTGGATTGAAAAAGAGGCTGTTAGTCTGATTATTACAACAGATAATGGAGTAGCTGGAAATGTACCAATTGATTGGGCACAAAGCCATGGGTGCGACGTTGTTGTGACAGATCATCACTCAATTCCCGAGATTTTGCCAAAAGCCTATGCAATTGTACACCCTCAGCATCCTGATTCTTTTTATCCTTTTGATGATCTGTGTGGCGCGGGGGTGGCATTTAAGGTTGCCTGTGCATTACTTGAGTCAATCCCGATGGAAATGCTAGATCTTGTGGCAATTGGTACTGTGGCGGATATGGTTTCACTTCGCCCCGGTGGAGAAAATCGTGTACTTGTTTCTCTTGGACTTCATCAACTAAAAAATACTGATCGTTCAGGTTTGATCCATTTGATGCAATTAGCAGGTTGTGATTTAAGAAAGCTTGATGAGGAGGCAATAGGTTTTCAAATCGCACCTCGTTTAAATGCACTTGGACGTTTAGATGATCCGAATCCCGCAATTGAACTTTTAACAGGTTGGGATGAAGAAGCCAATCTTGAAATTGCAAAATTCATTGAGATGAAAAACACTGAGCGAAAAAACATTGTTGAAAAAATTATGCTTGAAGCTGAGTCTATGATAGATCCAAACAAATCAGTTGAAGTACTTTACCATGCAAATTGGCATAAAGGAGTTCTTGGCATTGTGGCTGGTCGTTTGCTTGAGAAACATTCAAAACCAGTAATAATGTTATCTTTGGATGAAAAAACGGGTGAGCTTAGAGGTTCTGGTCGTTCAGTAGTTGGATTTAATATTTTTGAAGCACTTACGAAGCATCGAGATCTTTTCAAAGCATTTGGAGGGCATGCTCAAGCATGTGGCTTGACGATTGATGTAGATAAAGTTGAAGAACTTCGCAAAGTCTTAAACGAAGAACTTAAGTTTCAAGGGACAAATTTATCAGCAAAACCTAATTTACAGGTAGCCGAAGAAATTTTGCTTGATGAAATCTCACTTGATACGCTAAAGTCGCTCGCTAAAATTTCACCCTTTGGGATGGGAAACCCAAAACCTTTATTCTTACTCAGAAACTTTAAAACTCAAAACATCCGAACTATGGGTAAGGATAATTCACATCTAAAGATGCGTCTAAGCCAGGGAAAAACTCAGTTGGATGCGGTCCTTTTCAGACAAGGGAATAAGGCTATTGAATTTGAACAGGTAGAGACAGAACTCATGGTTCAAGTTTCGAGCAATACTTGGAATGGACAAACAAGTCTACAATTAATGGTAGAGGATGCACGAGCAGTTGGAATTGAATTGGTCGATTTACGTAGCCACCCAATGACGATAGCAGACTTTCAGGACAAAATTGGCATTTTTGAGAATAATTCTTTGAAAAATGGTATAATGAACTCTGTATTGCTCATAAAAGATGCTCCGACCGGAAAAGCGGGGCTTGAAGTCTTGCATAATGCCCTGCTTTCTGAAAATTTGGAGTTAGTTTACTTTTTAAATCAAATTGAAAAGTCCTACTATCTCAATGGGTCTGGAAGCCGTGACCAGTATGCGGGTCTTTTTAAAGCAATCTATCAATTTCCTGAGTTTGATGTCCGATTTAAATTAGGAGAACTCTCAAACTATCTTAAAATTCCAAAAGACTTACTCGTTAAGATGATACAAATTTTCGAAGAACTTGGCTTTGTCAAGCTTGAAGATGGGTTAATGTCAGTAGTAAAAAATGCTGAGAAGCGTGAGATCAGAGAAAGCAAGATCTTTCAGGAACTTGAAGAAACAATCCGATTACAAGAGTTTTTTGCCCTATCTTCGGTCAAAGAAATTTATAATAAACTAAAGAATGGAGAGACTACTGAGTTGAGATACCAGTAGTAACTTAATTATGGAACTTTCAGAGTACGTAGCGACAATTAAAGACTACCCACAACCAGGGATTGTCTTCCGTGATGTAACTCCCCTTATGGCTGATGGAAATGCTTTTAACTATGCTTGTACTGAAATTGTACAATATGCGCGTGATAAAGGAATCGATCTTGTTGTTGGACCAGAAGCTCGTGGATTCATCATTGGCTGTCCAGTCGCTTATGCTTTGGGAGTTGGTTTTGCTCCTGTGCGCAAGCCAGGAAAGCTTCCGCGTGAGGTGGTTGAAGAAACATATGAAAAAGAATATGGAACTGATACATTGACGATTCATGCGGATGCCATTAAACCAGGTCAACGTGTTCTGATAGTTGATGATCTACTTGCAACTGGTGGAACAATTGAAGCAACTATTGCTTTAGTTGAAAAACTAGGTGGTGTAGTTGCTGGAGCTGCCTTTATTATTGAACTTGATGAACTTAAGGGTAGAGAAAAGCTTAAAGGCACTGATTATAAAGTTCTTTTACATTACTAATTAATAATTCCGGAGGATCTAATCTTTTATGAAAATTAAAGCACTTGAAGGCCAAAATATTGAAGAACTTTCTATGATTGAAGTGGCACATGCCTTACTTGATCAAGCTGGTGAAGAGATGGCATTTGCTGATATCGTGACTGAAGTTCAAAGTATGTTAGGAAAATCAGATGAGAAAATGTCAGCTGATTTGTCTCATTTTTATACTGACTTAAACACGGATGGCTCATTCATACCACTTGGTAACAATACATGGGGACTTCGTTCATGGTATGCGATTGACTCCATTGATGAGGAAACAATCTCACTTGATTATTTCGATGATGAAAATAAGATCAAAGATGAGCTTGATGAAGATATTCTTGATGTTACTATAAATGATGATGAGTCAGACAGTGGGGGCTTTGTTCCCAAAAAGATCGAAGAGATCAGTTATGATGACGATGAGTCTGATGAGGACAAAGATGAAGCAAAAGCTTATGATGAAGAGCTTGCTGAAGTTGAAATTGACGCTGAAATTCCTGAAGATGAAGTCGGGGCAATCGGAGAAGTTGACGATGACGACGATGAAGATTAATTTTTAATATTAATTTTAATATTTTAATATTTATTATAGAAATTTAGGAGGCCCTTTTGTCTGAAGAAATCAACAGCGAAAGCCTTTCTAGCGATTTCCTTCTAAAGGAAATTCCGCAGTCAGAGTTTGAAAGTAGTCCCAAGCCTGTGCCTGGGACACCTGTTTTTGTTGAACGGAAAGTTCCCGATGACATCCAGCTAATTGCTCAGCAAGCAATGTTTGAGCAAGGAAAAGTTCATGTTGGAGGAGATGAAGATAATTCTTATCTGACAAATAAAAGACCTGATAGTCAGAAAGTTATGAAGTCACACCTAATGGTTGATCAACCTATTATGTCAATGGATGACGATGATTTTATTATTTCAAAAAAGCAAAAATTTGAAAATAATTCTCATTCATCAAAAATATCCAAAGTTGACTATCTAGATAAGCTCCCTAAGAGAAAAACAAGTGAGATTGAGAACGAAAATAAAGGAATATCTGAATTGCCTCAAAATTCAGATCTTTTGACTTCAGGTCTAATTCCAAAATCATTGAAAAATAACATGAATGATGTTAAGGAGAGTTCATCAACTAATAGCCAAAAGACCTCAGACACTAAAGAGTATGTCTCTTTTAAAGAGATGATTATGTCTCGGTTGTATGATGATTCAGAAGACCCTGAAGACCCTTCTATGAAGTCTAAATCTCAATCTGTGGCTATCACGGATAATTTATCCGAATCACCACTTCCAAAGGTACACACGGAGAAAATTAAAGGATTTATTCAAGAACCTTCTGAGGAGCTTGATGACTTTGAAAGTTTCCAGACGACTCAAAAATCGGAGTTTTCTGATCTCAATCATACGCTCCATCCTGAATCTAAAAAATCTCGGAATCCACTTGAGGCTCAAGAACCTGATATAAGTCCTGCGCTTGCACGAGCGCTTGCGACCCGCAAACAGGCTCATGCTTCAGTAAGAAGTGATGAAAAAATTGTCGAAAAATCTCCAGAAATTAAGGATGGACTAAGTCAGGCGAATCGAGTTACAATTAGTAATGAAATCAGAGAGAACCCCTTAATAATGAGTAGGAAAGCCCGCAATTTTAATGAAGAAACTGAAGAAAAAAAATTGAACAAAGTTGAAAAAAAGGAAAAAAAGAAATCGAAAATTCATATTGGAAGATCGATTGCAATTGTTCTTATATTTCTTTTATTAGCTCTTGGTGGCTTCGGGTACACTTATATTTCTTCAAATTTAAAAGCGGTTGATCCAAACAATAAAACAACACACCTCGTCACAATCCCTGCTGGAACAAGTTCAAAAAATGTTGCGAATATTCTTAAAAATAATAATCTAGTCAAAAATCCAACTATTTTTAATATTTATGCTTTGATTAAAGGGCAAACTAATTTTAAGTCTGGTTCTTACAATTTATCTAAGAGCATGACTCCCCTTCAAATTGCTCAAACACTTGTCAAGGGTGGGGTAACCATCACTGGTAAAGTTACAATTCCAGAAGGATACACACTTGATCAAATTTCAACAGCAATCACAATAAATGCAGGAAGCAAGGATTCCACTGCCTCTCCATTTTCAAAAGATGAATTCTTGAAAATTGTGACTGATCCAAGCTTTATTTCTCAGATGGCAGCTAAATATCCCAAATTGTTTGTAAATTTACCAAAAGCAGATTCTGGAGTTAAATATCAACTTGAAGGTTATTTATTTCCAGCTACATATGAATACGCCGCAGGAACTAGCCTGAAAGAAGTGGTTGAACAAATGATTAAGGCAATGGATAAAAATATGCAACCTTATTATGATCAAATTTCATCACTTAATCTTAATGTGAATCAATTTATAAGTTTGGCAGCTTTAGTTGAAAAAGAGGCAAACACAGAATCAGATCGTAAAAATGTAGCTGATGTATTCCTCAAACGAATTAATCAGGGCATGGCTCTTGGTTCAAATGTGGCAATTCTCTATGCTGAGGGAAAACTTGGTACAAATGTAAGTGCTAAGGATGATGCAAATATAGATACTAGTATGAATTCTCCATTCAACCTCTATACAAATCAAGGAACTGGTCCTGGTCCAGTTGTCTCTCCAAGTGCTATGTCATTGGGAGCGGTGATGAATCACACTTCAAATTCTTACTATTACTTTATTGCAGATAGTACTGGAACGCTTCACTTTGAAGAGACTTCTGCTGAGCACGATGCAGATGTCCAGCTGTACTTAGGAGGAAACTAGTCCTCAAAAAACTTAATTGCTTGAAATAAAGCGATTTAGTGCTAAAATAATCAAAAATAAACCGTAACCTATTTTATCTTTGCGTCAGTGGCCTAATCTGAGTTGTCCTTAAAGGTCGAATCGCAATGCATTGAAGTATTGGCGGTTAACAGAAAAAGGGAATAATATGGCAGAAAAAGTATATCAAATGACCCAAGAAGGTCTTGAAAGGCTTGAAGCAGAACTTGAGGAGCTCAAGCTTGTAAAGCGCCCAGAAGTAGTTGAACGCATTAAAACTGCTCGTGAATACGGAGATTTATCTGAAAACTCAGAGTATGAGTCAGCTAAAGATGAGCAAGCCTTCATCGAAGGACGAATTTCAACATTGGAATCAATGATCCGTTCAGCTGAAATCGTCAACAGTTCAAGCGTTGCAAAAAATGTGGTTGTTCTTGGTAAGAGAGTGAGTATTCTGACTGAGGGTGAAGATGAGGAAGAAACTTACCAAATTGTTGGTACAGCAGAAGCTGATCCATTCTCAGGAAAGATTTCAAACGAAAGTCCGATTGCTCGTGCCCTTATTGGCCGCAAAAAAGGTGACTTGGTTAAAGTTGAACTTCCTAATGGTGCTGAGATGAATGTTAAGATTATGAAGGTTTCACAATAAGATTTACTTTTAGTCCTAATTAGTGAATCTGCTTTGATTTATAAATAGAAAATGAAAATTGCCCTTGGCAGTTTTTTTATAGTCGAATATATAAAAAATTGTTGTTATTACCTAATATTATATTTAAAAACCTCAAGTGTGGGTGTTCATTTTGAGGATTTTCCAGATTGAAGAGTCTTGTGCATTATTTTATAGGCTTTCGTGCACTTAGTCATCAATCGCCATGAGAAAAATCCTTTACCATCGTTAATTGTGAAAAGGTCTATTGGATTGTTGAATCTATAAAACCAAAATTATTCTTGATTCCATTTAATAGTATTGTATAAGTTGCGGTAAAATTGGCGTATGGTATAATAGTCAGATATAGTCAAAGTCGAATTTCTCTAACGTTCACAACGTTCAGGGTGACTTAAATAAATAAAGAAAGATCGAAAAATGGAAAATACTTCAGATATGATTGAGGCTTATCTAAAACAGCTTTTAGCTCAAGCACAAGCCAGTGAGATCGAAATCAAACGTTCTGAATTAGCTGAACGATTTTCTGTGGTTCCATCTCAAATCAACTATGTTATAAAAACTCGCTTTAATTCAAATCAAGGCTTTGATGTGGAATCTAAAAGAGGTGGCGGTGGCTACATCAAAATTGTTAAGTTTGACTATTCAAGTAAGCATGATTTTTTATCTGATTTTTATCAACGATTACCATATTTACTTACGAGTCAAGATATGCGTGAAGTGCTGCAAATGCTCTTTGAGGAAAATATTTTGACTCAGCAAGAGGGAAATCTACTCTTGGTTGTTCTTTCCTCAGACAAAATCTCTGACCTTACCCGCGGTCATCTACTGCACGAAGTGTTACAACGTTTAGATAGGAATTAAAATGTTATTCAACAAAAATGATTACACAATTTCGGCACAAAAAGTTTTGAAGCGTGCAATTGACATTGCTTACCGTTTTGGATATCAATTTGTCGGTTCAGAGCATTTATTGGCGGCTCTAGTGGATGTTTCTGATACATTAGTGGATGGTTATTTAATTGATCGTGGTGTGACTTATGAGCTTATTGCAGAAGAGTTAGAAGCATATTCAAGTCATAATATTTTTAACAAATCAGATATGGACTTCAGTCCTCGGCTGAAAAAAATCTTGGATACTGCTCTCGCATATACCAAAGAAAATAGCCTTGAAAAAATAGGAACTGAGTTTTTATTACTTGCAATGTTAAATGAGGATAATTCCTTTGCATTAACCATCTTGGATGAGCTTGACGTGGATATGCGGAATCTTTTTAAATCTGTAATTAAAGATAATGATTTACAAATTCCTCATCCCGAACGTCCAATCAAGCCAATCACCCCTATGTCACAACGTCGTAGGACGAAATCAATTGATAAAAACTCAAAAACACCAACTCTTGATACAGTTTCTGATGACATGACAGCACAAGCGATTGCTGGAAAATTCGATCCGACTGTTGGACGAGATGTTGAAATTGATCGAATAATTCATATCTTAAGTCGACGTGGGAAAAATAATCCTGTTCTGGTTGGTGAACCCGGTGTTGGAAAAACTGCAATTGTAGAAGGACTGGCAACGCGAATAATTAAAGGTGACGTTCCAAAAAATCTTCTGGGTGTACGGTTAGTTTCTCTTTCAATGGCTAATGTAATTGCAGGCACTTCCTTGCGTGGTGAATTTGAAGATCGTATGGTTGCAATTGTTGATGAGGTTAGTAGAGACCCTCATACAATTCTCTTCATTGATGAGCTTCATACCATTATTGGGGCAGGAGGGGGGCAAGATTCTGTAAGTGATGCTTCAAACATACTGAAGCCAGCACTTGCTCGCGGTGAATTTCAACTAATTGGTGCGACAACGTATAAGGAATATCAAAAATATATTGAAAAGGATGAGGCATTAGAGCGTCGTTTTGCTAAGATTAATATTGATGAACCATCTGAAAATGAAGCAATTGAAATTCTAAATGGACTTAGAAAAAAATTCGAAAAGTTTCATGGTATCTCAATATCAGAATCAGCGATCCGAAAAACGGTTGAATTGAGTATTCGTTATCAACCTAGCCGGCGTTTACCGGATAAGGCAATTGACTTACTAGATGAAGCAGCAGCTAAGGTTAAAATTACTGAAAAAACTTTTACGAATAAGAATATTGATGATGAAATCGAACTTGAAAAGCTAAAGAAGGATTTGCCAAAAGCTGTTGAGCTACTTGATTTGAAAAAGGCAAAGGCTATCAATAAGCAAATTGAAAAAATAGAGCAAAAGTTGTCAAAATATGAGTCTTCTTTGAATTCAAATTCAAGTAAAGCTGAAGTTAAAGAGGAGGATGTTTATGAAGTTCTATCAAGTTTGACTGGAATTCCGGTTCAACAAATGAGCAAGTCGGAGACAGATCGAATTATCAATCTTGAAAAGGAATTGCATAAGCGGGTGATTGGACAAGAAGAGGCTATTTCTGCTGTATCTCGTGCGATTCGTCGTGGTCGCTCAGGAGTTTCAACTGGGGGCCGTCCTCTCGGAAGCTTTATGTTTCTTGGACCAACTGGAGTCGGTAAAACAGAACTTGCCAAAGCTCTTGCTGCCAGCGTCTTTGGCTCAGAAAACAATCTTATTCGTGTAGATATGAGTGAATATATGGAGAAATTTTCAACCAGTCGTCTTATAGGTGCTCCTCCAGGCTATGTTGGTTATGACGAAGGGGGACAATTAACAGAGCGTGTGCGTAACAAACCCTATTCGGTGGTCTTACTTGACGAAGTTGAAAAAGCACATCCAGATGTTTTTAATGTTATGTTACAAATTCTTGATGATGGCTTTGTGACAGACACCAAGGGAAGAAAAATCGACTTCCGCAATACTATTATTATTATGACATCAAATCTTGGCGCAACAGCTTTAAGAGATGACAAAATAGTAGGTTTTGCCACCAAAAGCTGGACACAAGATTATAACGCAATGAAAAAACGTATTTTGGAAGAGCTCAAAATTCATTACCGTCCGGAGTTTCTTAATCGAATTGATGAGACGATAGTGTTCCATAATTTGACAGAAGACGAGATCTATCAAATTGTTAAATATATGACCAAGGGATTGGTTGACCACCTATCCAAGCAAGAAATTGGCCTAAAAATTAACCCATCAGCTATTAAATATATTGCTAAAAAGGGCTTTGACCCTGAATATGGAGCTCGACCAATTCGAAAAGTTATTGAACGAGAAATTGAAGACCCACTCTCGGAGATGATCCTTAAGGAAGAAGTTAAAAACAATCAAATTGTGACTGTAACTTGTGAAAAAGATAAAATGAAATTTGCCGTTGCAGAAGCCTTTATTCTCGAATAATGTTTAAGTTCTCATCTTAATCAAACGTCATATTTGAAGAAAAATTTAAGTTCTTAATTGTAAAATCATTTCAAGCCAAAAAAAAGTTAATTTGGTATAATAAGTTAAACCATAAGGTTGTAAACGCTTTATTCTCTGATGCTTATTACCCTAGAATTAAGTATCAGAGTTAAAGCGATTATGGCTAATAGAAAGAGGTTTTTATGATTAAATTCAACATCCGTGGCGAAAACATCGAAGTCACCGAAGCCTTACGCGACTATGTCGAGGATCGAATTTCTAATCTCGAGAAGTACTTTAACGACGGTCATGAGATGATTGCTCACGTTAGTCTTAAAACTTATAAAGACAAGTCCGCCAAAGTTGAAGTAACAATTCCAGCAAAGCAAATAACGCTTCGTGCTGAGGATAAATCTCGTGACCTTTATAACTCAATTGACTCCGTTCAAGAAAAGTTGGCCCGTCAAATTCGTAAATATAAAACTCGTATCAATACCAAGTCTGAACATACCGCTTTAGCTGATGAGTTTGCGGAGTTAGAAGCGGGCGAAGAATTAACAGAAGCAGTTTCAAGACTTGTTCGAACAAAGAATGTTGATTTGAAGCCAATGACTGTTGATGAAGCTACTCTGCAAATGGATATGCTCTCACATGATTTCTTTTTCTTTATTGATGGTGATACAAATCAACCAGCCGTTATTTACAAACGTTCAGATGGTAATGTAGGATTAATCGAAGGTAGATAGTTTACAATCAAAAATAAAAAATGGAACTATTATGTAGTGCACCCCAAAAGTTAGACTTTTTTAGACAAGATTCATTTCTTGCCTTTTTTGTTATTTTAAATAGTTCAAACGATATTGAACAGGACTC
>NZ_JACHHV010000013.1 GCF_014202895.1 Lactovum miscens | reverse complement strand
TTGTCATGCCTATGCGAGCTTTGAGCGTGGAAGCAATGAGAATCATAACCGCATGATCAGACGTTTCTTACCCAAAGGAACAAAACAAACAACAGTTCAGGCTGTTGCTAAAATTGAGACTTGGATGAATCAATATCCAAGAAAAATGTTCAAGTATCAGACGCCATTTCAGATGTATCGGGGTGGCTAAATTAAATTTGCAATTTGCCTAAATAATAATATTAAGTAAATTATTAAAAATATTGTTGATAGATCTATTTTTATTTTATAACGTGGATCTCAGATTATAGACAAAGTCCTTACGATTTTGTCTTTTTTGATGTTTTAAAAGTAGCATGATAGTAGTAATTAAATGGAAGGAGTCACCGATTTTGTATTTTTTTTATATAATCATTCGTCTTAATTATCCATTATTTCCTTTATAAGTAAAATATTTTCTTTTGGAAGGCTTGTTCTGAATGATATTGGAAATTGAATAATTTAACCGTACTTCTATAACCATTCGAGCAATAACGGTTATGAATGTTTTGTTTTGGAAGCAGTACATCAATTGCGATCCAATATTCAAACACTTGCTTGTAAAATCTAATAAGTTGGGAACTATGATGAGTGAACTAGTTCTCGAAGATTTTTATGATTGCAAAAATTTTAGTTTCATCAGACAATATACAAAATATATTGGTAAATTGTTCAAACAATTAGACTACACCATCACCTTTCATCAGCCTAAGTTGGATCTGTTAAAAGAGCAGAATAAAGGTTTCATGCAGAAGATGTTCACTTGGAGTAATATTCCAAGTATAACTGAGGGTGAAATCTCTCAATTACGCCTTTTATTAGAGACTACAAGTTAATCAATTGGCAAAACTTATTTGATAGTATATTTGATCTGAAACGGTAAATTTCATATTTGTTTAGAGCCACCTTAAGAAACATTGAAAAAATCGAGTCGTGGTTGAAAAAAAGTCATAATGTACTTCTAAAAGCGGTCTTGATATAGATAAAAAGGTGATCAATTGGACTAGCGTTCAATTTACCAAGCACACCTTGGTCCTAACAAACTCAGGGTGGGCCTTTTCGTATAAACAAAAAATCAATTTTTAGAATATACGGCTAATTATTTGACACTTACTTTTTTAGTTGCGCCGTTAATATTGATAGTCGCCTGTGATAAAATAGCGATATGCATACCATCCCATAGCTCACCTATGATAATAACGCATAAAATAATGATCTAATAGCGGTGCATTGCTACAAATAGGCTTTTCTAGTGAAGAACCTTATTTTGATATGCAAAAATATTCGTGATACAAGCGCAGATATTTTATTGATTTTTATTTTTACTACTGAGTCTTGTGAATGCTTCAATAATCTCTCCATTTTAATCGAAGTTCGTACACTTATTTTCCTTAATGAAGCAGTTGCTTATCCTTTAATAAAGTAGGTAGCCTCAAGAGATTTTAGATTTTTGGTGTTTGCTTGTGAGGAATAGCGCGGGGATGGCGATAACTGCAAGAGCGATACAGCTTACAAGGAATCCCGTTTGATAACCCGTTATTTTAGCAAGGTTTGCAGCATTAACACTAGTATGACTTGTCATATAATTCAAGACAATCCCTGTCACGATCGCTGACATTACAGCGGAACCAAAGCTTGAGCCCACGTTTTGAATCATTCGATTTGCTACTCCTGCACCAGGAACATCTTTGGGTTCAATTCCAATATAGACATCGGTCATGAGTGGCATGAAAACACCACCAATTCCAAGACCACGGATAAAAAGGATAAGCACAATCCACCAGATGTTTGTTGAGCTTCCCCACCAAATCAGTGGAACAGATCCTATCAGCGAAACAGCAATACTTGCAAGGACAACTGGTCGAGCTCCAACTTTATCAATGAATTTCCCCGCAAGTGGTCGTGTTATGAGCATTCCTAGTCCCTGGGGAATCAAAATCATTCCTGCTTCAACCACTGTGAAATTTCGAACATTTTGAAAATAGAGGGGAAGCAATAACATAGCTCCATTGACCGCAAGTCCATTTAGGAAAATACCTATATTTGCCGCTGTAAAATTCCGTGATTCAAAGAATTTTAAGGGCATGACGGTATTATGTTTTCTTAATAAATCATAAATGATATAAGCTACAAGGCAAATAAGACTCACTCCACAAAACAACCACATTCCATGGCTTTCGAAAAAATGTGTCGCTTCAGATCCTTTGATAATTCCATACATAAAACTACTTGAAAAAGTAATCAAAATCAACGTTCCTATCCAATCTAGTTTGGAGGTAGGATTGAGTGGTGTCATTTTGGGGAGGTAATGCCAGATCAAGATAACCGCAATAATAACAATTGGAATATTGACAAAGAAAATCCAGTGCCAATTCAGGTATTGAACGATGAAGCCACCTATAACTGGTCCCAAAATAGGTCCTAAAATCATTGGTGTTCCCACAACAGCCATGAGTTGTCCGATCTTGTCTTTGGGAGTTACTGCAAATAAAAGTGTTGTGAGACAGGTAACAAGGATTCCTCCGAAAAATCCTTGTACCATTCGTGAAAGGATGAAGGCATCCACATTCCATGCGAATCCCGAAAGCACTGATCCTGCGCCGAAAAGAGCAACACAGATGGCAAAAATTTTCTTACCATCAAAATGATTCATGAGATAACCAGTAATTGGTACAGCAGCAGCTAGTGCTAAAGTGTAACCTGTGATTGCCCATTGAATCATATTTAGACTTGTATTGAGATCAAGTTGAAGCTTATTAATGGCGATATTCACCATGGTTGAATCTAGCATGGCTGGGATCGCTCCAATAACGAGAATCCACGCAATTCGAGTGAGCTCCTTCGGCAATTTTTCCTGTTTTACTTTTTTAGTCATTTATAAATCCTTCCTACAACAACTAGATACGTTCTGTATCTTATCTTTGTAAAAATCATTATAAAATTATTTTTTTATTTTGTCAAAAATAAGAAACTATTTGTATCTAATTAACAAAAGAATAGCATTATTGAGCTGATTGTAAGATGATATAAAGAAGACAAGAAGATCTTTATTTGTGATTTTTTGTGATATTTGATAAAATGAATACGAAAGAATAAGATATATTCCGTAGAAAATAATCTTCATTTTAGGAGAAGAAAATGACGCAAAAGCAGAGAAAAATAGAGGAACAATCTTCTGTTGTCCCCTCCCGAAGATCACGTAGAAGAGGATCTGAGTTAAATGGGGCAATTTATAATGCAACGATTGATCTTTTGGAAAAGAAAGGGTATGAGGCGGTTACCTTTCAAAATGTCGCTCAGTTGGCACATACAACCCGCAGTGTTATTTATCGCTACTGGGATAATAATTTTAGTCTGATTTATGAGGCGGCCCGGTATCACATTGAAAAAAATCCAAATTGGCATGGGGCAGTCATTGATCAAGTTTTCAACACGGGAAGCCTACGAGAGGATCTCATTACGATGGCGACCTACACGAGAGAAAATTCAAAGCTTTATCCCAAAAATTTTTTGTCGTTTATCTTTTTCGAACAATCACAAGGAAAAGGAATTTTGGATGATATGGTTTCTGAAATTACGAACAACAATCTTATTATTGTTGAACGAATTCTTGCACGGGCTCAAGAGCGTGGAGAAGCACGCGAGACTATTGGGCAAACTGCAAAAGTTCTTCCTTTTCAAATATTACGCTATCATATCATGATTGGTGGCGATCCGATTACAGATAAAGATATCATTGCCCTTGTAGATGAGGTTCTGCTTCCAATCTATAAAAAGGAAATCTAATGACCATAATCATTCCATAACTCACTTATGTAATAAGTGTGGAAAACAGCATAAGAACAAAGGTGTACTAATACAAAAATAGAGATTCATAAGAGATTCTCTATTTTTTATTCTATGAATGATGATTATTTAGGGAAAACAGATGAATAAATTCTTCTGAGACCATTTTAACTTGTGGACTTATAGAACCAAAGGAGGCGTTAATATCAATAAATTGATTTTTTTCATTAAACATCTCCTTCGAAATATTTAACGGTGGATTGACGGACATGTTATACATATTCAAGCCTTGTGTTACAAGTTTCATAGCAATGAGTGCTTGAAATCCGCCATGTCCCCCGTAAGGCATTAAACTGACGGGCTTGTTTTCCCATTCCATGTACAAATAATCCATTGCATTTTTTAAAACAGCTGGATATCCCCAATTATATTGAGGGAAAACGAGAACAAAGCCATCATATTTTTGAATAAGCTGACTCCATCTTTTGGTATGCTCTTTTTGGTAATTTCCTCTTGCGGGTATTTCTGGTTCATCTAAAAAAGGGAGATTGATTTGAGCTAAATCGATGATATCAATTTCTAAGGCGGGATGACACATCGTTTGTTTAACCCACTGTGCAATATCGCTCCCTATCCGATTAGGGCGGTTACTTCCTAAAATGAGCCCTATTTTTTGTCTCCCATTGAAGATTCTCCTCTTAAATTAAATGCGTGCGTATTGCACTAATTTAGTATATAATACTACCTATGATTAATCAAATTTTTGAATCTCTTATTGCTATCGTTGACTTCTTTAATGATCCAGAACAAGATGAAATTCTTTTAACAAAAGCAGGAGCTGCTTATGATAAAAACAGACTGCCTATCATTGTTAGAGTGGGGAGACAAAACTCCCTTAATGTTGGAGAATTAGCGAAGCAATTAGGGAAAAATCACTCTTCCGTTAGTCGACAAGTTGATAAATTAGAAGCTAAGGGACTCCTTTTTTCGTTGACTGACTCTTCTGATAAAAGGGTTCACAGAGTTTCACTCACTCCCATTGGTCAAGCACTCTATCAAGAGATTAATGAGGCTCGGTTTGAACTATTTGATGAACTGTTTAAGGGATTAAAGCAAGAAGACATTACTAAGCTTGCGGAAAGTTTAGAACAGTTAAAAAATCTATTATCAAAAGTTAAAAAATAGTTTTTTACCCCCCAAAAACTGATGTAGTCTCAACCTATACCTAAAATCCTGATATAATATTATTAAAGAAAAAAGAAATGGTGTTGAACATATGAGAATTAAGGATGTTGTAGGATAAGAAGTTTTGACACAAAGCTCTTTTTTAATTATTCAATGTATTTAATAAGAATGAACAACCAATCCTACTATACTTATAAATAAACGGTCTAAAACGAAGACATTTAAAGAACAAGCAACAGACTCAAACCAATAGGAAATCCTATTTTTTCAATATTGGTTAGTTAAAGACAGGATGATGCCATTTTATGACGAAAGTTTAGGTGACCTTTTTCTGACAATTTAAATACTAATAGGTAAATCTGAAATATAAAATATATCTTCGTTCATTTAGCTAGAAAAAGACTAGCCTGAGTTATTTATGAATGAATTTAATGATACTACGAATAATGGGACCCGTGATAATTAATTGCCAACAGGTTGCAAATGGAAATTTAATGTTTAAAGTAGTTAACCCTTTCTTATAGAACGGTAAATTACTACTCCTTTTAAAAGTAATCGTTGCAACCCCGACATGAGCAGGCACATAATAACAACTGTAAAAAATTGAATAGTTAATATGATTTTGAATCAGAGTGAAAATTGACTAGTTTGAGGGCAATAAAGCGTGCAAGACGCCCACCTAATGATTCTTGCAAAAATGTAACGAGACTACGAGTTTAGAAAAGGTGGCTTTTTGTAGCCAAGTAAGTATAAAAATGGTTATACGAAACTGGACAACATTCAAGTTGTTAGTGGTGAAATGTTCACTTATAAATTCAAAATTCCTCAAGAGTGTGATGACTATAACAATTTTGTAAAACAAATTAATCAGATCGAAAATAAGCTTAAAGCCGTAACCCTTTAATCGGATTTGAGGTTTTTCTTTTACACCCAAATTCTTTCTACCACATCATTCCCAATCTTTTAAAAATTCTAGAATCATTTTCCCAAAGTATCGAACCAATTTTCTAATTTATCAAAGATAACTACTTGATGCCAATACCTAGTTGTGTGTTATGAACACTTTGAAGTCCATCAAGATATTTATGAAACTGAAGCTAAAAAATTAAAGGAAAGCTAAATAAAATGGCACTCGATAATTCAAAATTCATTGTCCCTAAGGATATTATTCAAGGATATTTTTAAGCTTACAAATAGAAAACCATACAAATGCATTAGTTTTAAAAATTAAAGGTTGTCATTGCTGATCGAAATTCATCTTTTAAATGCTCTTTTTTATATTCTTTCCATTCAACTAGCTCCTTGATATGGTTATAATTTTTTTTAGGTTGTCGAATTGTATCATCCTGAAATTTTGGATATTTGATTAAAAATTTTCTCAATATCTCCCATTCATAAGTATAACCAAGAGGGCGGGCATGATAGTTTATTTGATCAATCACAGTGGGGTTGTATCTTTGGTGAATGTGTCCAAAAACGACATCTGTGATATTAGGGTATTTCAAGAAAGTTTCATGGAAAGTTTTCGACCCAAGGAATGCGTTAAAACGTTCGAATTTTTCATATCTCGTGTCAATGATAAAATGAGCATGTGGTACAAAATGTAAAGCGACAATCACGTCTCCTTCAAGACTATTAAGTACCTGATTGAGTTTTTCTAAAAGAATTTCAGTAGTCATTTGATCATCAAAATCTCGATGTATTTTTCGGTCAAAATAAAAATTGTCTTTGAAATGACCAATTTTACCAAGGTCACCTCCATAAAAACTATAATCATACCAACCATGAAAGGCGAGTAAAGTTTTATTTCCTAATTTTTTTATGAGAAAATCTTTTTTATCAATCTCATTCTCTGTTAGGCCAATCATATCATGATTACCGAGGTTATAAGTCACAATAAAACTCCGACTGAGCCTATTTAAATAGGGGAAGCTGATTCCATAAAGATCATTGCTAATATCACCAGCAAAGTGCAAATCAGTAACTTGCTCCTCTCGTAAGACTTCTTCAAATACTAAAAGTTCTTCTTCAGAAAAGTGATTTGAATCCATATGAAAATCGCTAATTATCGCCAATTTACTCATAAAGTGATTATACAAGAAAATCGATAATGAAGCTATAAACAGAGTTTTTCTATGTTAAAATTAAGATATGAATCTTAAAGAGTCTATCCAACAACTAGCTGCTGATTTAAACATCCAAAAAATAGGTTTTACAACAGCTGATAATTTTGAATATTTGCGCAAATCTCTGGAAAAGCAAAAAGAAAATGGGCATAGCTCTGGTTTTGAACACAAGAATATAGATGAGCGCCTTCATCCTCGACTTTTGGTGGAAGATGCAAAGACGATTATTTCAATTGCTTTGGCTTATCCTTCCAAAATGCCAAAGATGGACAAGACGGAATATCGACGAGGATCTTTTGCTCGTGCATCTTGGGGGGAAGACTATCATTTCATCTTAAGGCGAAAAATGGAATCTCTTGCGGAAGGAATTGAACGAATTGCCGGCAAATTTAATTACAAGGCTATGGTGGATACGGGTGAATTAATTGATACTGCTGTTGCAGCTCGATCAGGACTTGGTTTTATTGGGAAAAATGGTCTTTTAATTAGCAAAGAATATGGCTCTTGGATTTATCTAGGCGAACTCATTACCAATCTTGAGATTGAACCTGACAAGCCAGTAGATTACAGTTGTGGAGATTGTACTCGCTGTATTGATTTTTGCCCAACCAAAGCACTAATTGGTGATGGCACTTTAAATGCACCTCGGTGCCTGAGTTACCAAACCCAGGCTAAAGGCATCATGGATGAGGAATATCGGGAAAAGATAAAGACCGTGATTTATGGCTGTGATATTTGTCAATTGGTTTGTCCCTATAATCGTGGGATTGATAATCATTTCCATATTGAAATGGAATCAAATCCAGAACTTGTAAACCCAGAATTAATTCCTCTTCAAGATTTAAATAATCGTCAATTTAAAGAGAAATTTGGCATTTTGGCAGGAAGCTGGCGGGGAAAGAATCCTATTCAACGAAATGCCATTTATGCACTTGCAAATTCAAATGATAAGTCAGCCCTTCCTAAACTTAGGGAAATTGCTGCAACAGATAATCGAGACTATATTGTTGATGCGGCAAATTGGGCTATTGATAAATTGGAAAATAGAAGAAAACCCAAAGAGAAGCCAAATAAAGTTTATAAATTGCTCTGAGCCTTGTCAAATCAGGGCATTTTTTAATTTTTTAAAAAACTTGAACTAAAGTATGATAAAATATAATATATGGAATTACACGAAATTAAGAGAATCCTCGAAGAACAAAATAACAAGATTATTGAACTCTCTAAGTCGCTCAATCTCGACCGACTTGAAGAAGATATTGCTTTGCTTGACAATGACATGGTAGATCCAGATTTCTGGAATGACAACATTGCTGCTCAAAAAGTTATTGATAAATCTAACGCCTTAAAAGCTCAGTTCAATGGCTATAATGATATGAAAGAGTTGGTTGAGAATAATGAAGCCACTCTAGAGATGCTTCAAGAAGAGGAAGATGAAGAGCTCCATAAAGAGCTTGAAGAAATGACTAAAGAGCTTATTGACAAGATTTCAGCTTTTGAGATAGATATCTTGCTGAATAAGCCCTATGATCATATGAATGCGATTGTTGAAATCCATCCAGGTTCTGGCGGAACAGAAGCTCAAGACTGGGGCTCAATGCTCATGCGAATGTATACCCGTTGGGGAGAAGCACACGGATTTAAGGTGGAAATTCTTGATTACCAAGATGGAGATGTGGCTGGTCTTAAATCAGTGTCCATAAAGTTTGAGGGTCATAATGCATATGGTTACTTAAAGTCTGAAAAGGGTGTCCATCGTCTAGTTCGTATCTCTCCATTTGACTCGGCTAATCGTCGTCATACTTCATTCACTTCTATTGATGTGATGCCTGAACTTGACGATACGATAGAAATTGAAATTAACAAGTCGGATCTTCGTCGAGATACTTTTCACGCAGGCGGTGCAGGCGGACAGAATGTCAATAAAGTTACAACAGGTGT
Organism: Lactovum miscens; assembly: GCF_014202895.1. Lineage (GTDB taxonomy): Bacteria > Bacillota > Bacilli > Lactobacillales > Streptococcaceae > Lactovum > Lactovum miscens. Next base: position 36,817 of record NZ_JACHHV010000013.1, on the reverse strand, counting down.
CCGGTATACTCATATTCCAACTGGACTTGTGGCTCAGTCTACCATTGATCGTACTCAATATGGAAATGATGAAATTGCCATGAACATGTTGAAGTCAAAACTCTATCAACTTGAGATGGAGAAAAAGCAAGCGGAGGTAGATGCGCTGCGTGGGGACCAATCAGAAATCAGCTGGGGCTCTCAAATTCGTTCCTATGTCTTTATGCCTTATCAACTTGTTAAAGATACTCGTACAGGATATGAAAATGGTCAAATTGATAAGGTTATGGATGGTGACATTGATGGTTTCATTGATGCTTACTTACGTTGGTTAACTCTATAAAACTTATTAGCCGAGAAGAGTAAAGAAAATAAGTAAAAATTTTCAATTTCCATTTTGAAAAAGTTGGATACTGTAGAATGTCTACAGCCTTTTATTACAAGGATTCTATAAGGTAACTGTTAGGCTCCTGTAATGAAAATGAAATAGTAATTGATAGTCCCTGTGTTATAATTATTAAAATCTTAGATTGGAGATTTGGCTTCATGCCTATTATTGAACTCAGAAATGTGACAAAGAAATATTCGAATGGTACAACTGCTCTTCGAGATATTTCAATTAATATTGAACCTGGTGAGTTTGCTTATCTAGTTGGTCCTTCTGGAGCAGGTAAGTCTACATTTATGCGACTGCTGTATCGTGAGTTAAAACCCGATAAGGGAACCGCAAAGATTGTTGATTTTGATCTCATTAAAATGAAAAAACGTCAAATTCCATTACTTCGGCGCTCGGTTGGTGTTGTTTTCCAAGATTACAAACTTCTCCATAAAAAAACAGTCTTTGAAAACATTTCCTATGCAATGGAAGTTGTTGGGAAAAAGCCTTATGAAATACGTAAACGTGTTATGGAAGTTCTTGATCTTGTTGGACTTAAGCATAAGGTGCGTTCTTTCCCAGAAGAGCTTTCTGGTGGTGAGCAACAACGAATTGCAATTGCACGTTCAATTGCTAACTCACCGAAACTTTTAATTGCAGATGAACCAACTGGTAACCTTGATCCCGAGAATTCATGGGAAATTATGAATTTGCTTGAACGCATCAACCTTCAAGGGACGACCGTTTTGATGGCGACTCATAATTCACAGATCGTAAACACTTTGAAACATCGGGTTATCGCTATTGAAAATGGACACATCGTCCGTGACCAAGAAGAAGGAGGATACGGATACGATGATTAGAATATTTTTTAGACATATCTGGGATTCTTTGAAGAACCTGAAGCGTAATGGTTGGATGACAGTGGCCGCTGTTTCATCAGTAATGATTACTTTGACACTTGTAGGTGTCTTCATGTCAGTTATCTTAAATACTACAAAATTGGCTGGAAATCTTGAAAATAATGTTCGTATCGTGGCCTACATGAAGCTTGATAGTCATGATCAATCAAAAACTATTGCTGACCCAAATGATGCGACAAAACAAATTCCGAACCCAAATTATCAAAGAATTTACAACGAAGTTAAGGCCGTCAAGAATGTTGAAAACCTGAAATTTTCAAGTAAAGAAGAACAGCTTAAGAATTTGACTGATTCATTAGGTAGCGTTTGGAATCTTTATAAAGGAGATGCAAACCCTCTTTATGATGCTTATATTATTCGTGCAAATGATTCAAAAAATGTTCAGCAAATAACAACAGATATTAAAAAAATTAGTGATATCTCTGATGTTAATAATGGTGGTGTCAACACGAAGCAAATTTTTGCCTTGTCAAACAACATTCAGACCTATGGTGGAATCTTTGCACTCTTGCTTGTTTTTGTTGCAATGTTCCTGATCTCAAATACTATTCGAATTACGATCATGTCACGTTCACGCGAAATTCAAATTATGCGTCTTGTTGGAGCAAAGAATTCCTATATCCGTTGGCCTTTCTTCTTAGAAGGTGCTTGGGTTGGTTTGCTTGGAGCTATTCTCCCGATTGTACTTATGTTCTTCCTCTATCGAATCGTTTATGCAGGCGTTCAACCTTCATTGACCACTCAAGAGCTTTATATGTACAAGCCTGAGGTCTTTCTTACAACTATGTCAATTGGTTTGGTGGCAATCGGTGTGGTCATTGGATCATTCGGAGCAACCATTTCAATGCGTCGTTATTTAAAAGCATAAGATTAATAGAAAACAAAAAGGAATCACATCAGTCTGATGTGATTCCTTTTTGTCATAAAAATTTTAATTTCGTTTATTTTGATGACTTAAATTGAAGCCAAAAGGAACAAGACTTTCTTGATGATCCCTAATTCGATTCATATTAGAACGATGCTTAACAAGAATGACAGCCGACATGATACAGATAATCAAAGAAAAAAACCAATTATAGTTATTTAGGATGAAATGAAAGGCCGGAAACACTGCAATTCCGAAAATCGCCGCAAAAGCTGCCGAAATACTTGAAAGACTAATCATTGAGAAAAGAATTAAAATAATTACAAAGACGATCAATAAGAAAAGAAGAAAGGTTGGCTGGTAGCCTAGAATAACACCCCCAGATGTTGCGACGGCCTTGCCTCCTTTAAACTTGTCAAAGATTGAAATCGTGTGGCCCAATACTGCAAGTAATCCAAAAATGAGAGGGGAAATTCCTTTAATATCAAAAAGAAATGACATTGGAAGCATGACGGCAAGAGTCCCCTTTAAGAGATCAATAATAAAGACTACCATCCCAGCTGTAACACCTAAAGTTCTAAAGGTATTAGTAGCCCCAGTATTCCCTGAGCCATGTTCGTGAAGGTCCTTGTGAAAGATCAGCTTACCAATCCAGAGACCAGAAGGGATAGATCCTAGCAGATAAGCAAGGAGGAGCGCGATTACTATATTCATATTTAAAATTATATCATATTAGGACCCTAAACAAATTGTGATATAATAACGCAGTATGACGGAAGATATTAATATTAATAAATACGATGACAGTTCTATTCAGGTCTTGGAGGGACTTGAAGCTGTAAGAAAACGTCCAGGTATGTATATCGGTTCAACCGATGGTACGGGACTTCATCATTTAGTCTGGGAAATCGTTGATAATGCAGTTGATGAGGCATTATCTGGGTTTGGAACTCGAATTGATGTTCAAATCAATAAAGATGGCTCTTTGACAGTTTCAGATCAAGGCCGGGGTATGCCAGTAGGCATACATGCTACAGGTATTCCCACTGTTGAGGTAATTTTTACTGTGCTTCATGCAGGTGGTAAATTTGGTCAAGGTGGGTATAAAACATCGGGTGGTCTTCATGGTGTAGGTTCCTCTGTTGTTAATGCTCTATCACGTTGGTTAGAAGTAGAGATAACTCGTGACGGTGGTATATATCTTCAGCGTTTTGAAAATGGTGGTCACCCTGTGACAACACTTGAGAAGATTGGCAAGGCGAATAAATCAGTCACTGGTACAAAAGTCACCTTTATGCCAGATGATCGAATTTTTTCAACAATTGATTTTAAATTTTCTACTATTCAAGAACGGTTGAAAGAATCAGCATTTTTGCTTAAAGAAGTCACTATGAGATTGACTGATGAGCGTTCAGGCGAAACAGATCAATTTCATTATGAAAATGGAGTCAAGGACTTTGTAGCTTATTTAAATGAAGACAAAGATACTTTGACATCAATTGTGGATATTGAAGGTGATGAGCAGGGGTTCCATCTTTCACTCGCTCTTCAGTACAATGATGGATATTCCGAGAATGTAATGAGTTTTGTGAATAATGTTCGCACCAAAGATGGTGGCTCACACGAGACTGGTTTTCGTTCAGCATTGACAAAGGTCATGAACGATTATGCACGTAAGCAAGGTCTACTAAAAGATAAAGATAAAAATCTTGAAGGTTCAGATTATCGAGAGGGATTGACTGCAGTTATCTCTTTACTTGTTCCTGAAGAACATCTTCAGTTTGAAGGTCAAACCAAAGATAAGCTCGGTTCACCATTGGCTCGTCCAATCGTCGACTCAATTGTGTCTGAAAAATTAACGTTTTTTATGCTGGAAAACGGTGAAATCGCTCAATCTTTAGTCCGTAAAGCTATTAAGGCACGAGAAGCACGTGAAGCGGCCCGTAAGGCGCGTGAAGATACACGAAATGGCAAGAAATCAAAGAAGGATAAAGGCCTCCTTTCGGGAAAACTAACTCCTGCTCAGTCAAAAAATCCAGCTAAGAATGAACTCTATTTGGTCGAAGGTGACTCAGCTGGTGGATCAGCTAAGCAAGGCCGTGACCGTAAATTTCAAGCAATTCTACCATTGCGTGGTAAGGTTATAAACACCGAAAAAGCAAATATGGCTGATATTCTCAAAAATGAAGAAATCAATACAATGATCTATACCATTGGTGCTGGTGTGGGGGCAGATTTTACCATAGAAGATGTCAATTATGATAAAGTCATCATCATGACTGATGCGGATGATGATGGGGCTCATATCCAAGTCCTTCTACTGACTTTTTTCTATCGTTATATGCGTCCATTGATTGAAGCGGGAAAGGTCTACATTGCCCTTCCTCCACTCTATAAGATGTCGCAAGGGAAAGGGAAATCTGAAAAAGTAGAATATGCGTGGTCAGATTCTGAACTTGACGAACTTCGTAAGAAATTTACCAAGGGAGGAACACTTCAGCGTTATAAGGGGCTTGGTGAAATGAATGCAGAGCAACTCTGGGAGACAACTATGAATCCAGAGACTCGTACACTTATCCAAGTATCAATTGATGATCTTGCACAGGCAGAACGACGTGTATCTGTTCTTATGGGGGATAAGGTCCCACCACGCCGTAAATGGATAGAGAGTAATGTAAAGTTCACTCTTGAAGAAGAAACAATATTTTGAGTCATCCTATGAATAAAAATATAGATAGATAAAATTTAACAAAATCAGTTGACAAAGGAAACTTTTGGTTATATAATTTAACCAGAAGTTTTTTAATATTAAAATGGAGAAAATGATATGAGTATCGGTGATAAATTGGAAGTTCTGCGCAAAGAGCATAAATTCACTCAAGAGCAGGTTGCAGAAATGGTTGGTGTCAGTCAAGTTTCTTATCGAAACTGGGAGAAAGATATAAAAAATCCTTCAGCAAATAATTTAGAGAAGATTGCAAAGGCCTTTCACGTGTCAACTGTTTATCTGCAAGATGACTCAGATGCTGGTGAACTAATTAATTTCTACAAGCAGTTACAACCTCTTCGTCAGAAATTAGTTACAGCTTTTGCGTCCAAGCAGCTTAAAGAACAGGATTCTACTTCAACTTTTGTACAAGAAGAAAAAACTTATTATGAGGTTAAAGTCTTCGAACGTGTTTCAGCTGGTCTGGGTACGGGAGTTATTGGGGATGGGGATTATGATACAATTTTAACTGATCAAAATCTTCCTCGCTATGATATTGCGACTTGGATTGATGGCGATTCTATGGAGCCAAAATTTGATAACCACTCTGTAGTTTTACTAAAGGATACCCAATTTGATTATGATGGGGCTGTTTACGCAGTTTACGTTCCAGAAAGTAACACGACTTATCTGAAGAGAGTCTATCGTGAAACAGAAGGCTTGCGCTTGGTTTCATACAATAAAAAATATCCAGATCGTTTTATCCCTTACGAAGACAATCCTCAAATAGTTGGTAAAGCCATCGGTAACTTTAATCCTGTTGCTGTTTAGTCATGTCAATGTTGACTTTTCCCCTTATCAATGATAGGTCACGAAAGATCATTCATATTGATATGGATGCCTTTTTTGCTTCAGTTGAGCAAAGAGACAATCCAGAATTAAGAGGAAAGCCTGTAATAATTGGGGCTAATCCTACAGAAACTGGAGGGAGAGGTGTCGTTTCCACTTGTAGCTATGAGGCTAGAAAGTTTGGAATCCATTCGGCTATGTCTTCAAAGGAAGCCTATGCACGTTGTCCACAGGCAATTTTCATTCATGGCAATTACAATAAGTATACGAGTATTTCTAAGCAAGTTGAAGCAATTTTTTACCGGTACACAGACAAGGTGCAAATGGCTTCGGTTGATGAAGCATATCTTGATGTGACAGAAAACAAAATTAACTCAACTTCAGCTGTAAAAATTGCTAAGTTGATTCAATATGATATTTTCCATGAGCTCCAGTTAACCAGTTCAGCAGGCGTTTCTTATAATAAATTTTTGGCAAAGATTGGTTCAGACTTTAAGAAACCTCATGGTTTAACTGTGATTAGACCAGAAGAAGCTGTTGACTTTATTGCGGAGTTGCCGATTGGAAAGTTTCATGGTGTTGGTAAAGCTTCAATCATTAAACTGAACGAAATAGGAATCTTTAAAGGAAAAGATGTCCAGAATATGGACCCATTGATTTTATCTCAACAACTTGGAGTATTTGGATGGTATCTTTATCTCAAGGCCAATGGAATTCATAACTCAGAAGTACATAACTCTAGGATTAGAAAGTCTATTAGTAAAGAAAAAACATTTTCAACCTTTTTGAAAAATGAGTTTGAAGTGCAGAAAGAACTAATTAAACTAAGCGAAAGAGTTACCGAAAGTTTGCAAAAACATCAGACTTCTGGAAACATTGTAGTCTTGAAAATTCGTTATGATGATTTTTCAACTTTTACAAAACGAAAAAAAATGCCAGAGCTTATTTATAATCAGGAATTACTTGAACAGGCAATCAATGAGATTTTAGAAACAATTAAATTTGAAGATAAAGAAATTCGTCTGTTGGGTATTACTGTAACAGGTTTTAAAGAAGAACAAGGAGAGCTAGATATTCCAGGTTTAGATTGGTAATAAAATCAAGACCATAAACTTTTCTTTAAGAGCTCTCATACTCTTTTTGAGATTTAATTTGAGTAGTGCTTGTAAAATTTATTATTTTGTTTTGATAATCTTAATATAAAAAATACATGATGTTGTAAAAAATCTAAATATGGATTGAATTTGTATGACCCATAGGGTTCAGTCAGAATAAGATGAATGTTACCCGTTATCAAACCTAGTAGTAAAATTGTTAAGAAGTGAACATTCAAAAATAAATTCATGATACTTAGATCAAGAAGGTTATTGCTATTTACAAGGCGTGAAATAAAAATTCTTGTAGGAAAATAAAAAATTCTATCTCATATCAACTAAAAGAAAGTCAAATGAAAATTAATGTTAGCCACATGAGTTAAAATTCTAATTTGTATAGCATTAACAATATTAATTTGATAGGCTTATGAAAAGTAGTGCGTATTCTGCCAAACTGAACCGTAGATTATTTTTAAGTGCAAATTTTAAAAAGCAAACGGCTCCTAATTAGATATCGATCAAATACAAGCTAAAGACAAATTCAAATATTTTAAGGTTTTAAAATAACCATGTTTGAAATATATTTTGAAATATTCAATGAATTTTTTTGTGAATTCTAGCATATGTGTAATAAACAGTGGGTATATTTTGAAAGTGCTTGCAAAGCTTGAAATATTTCATCAAAAACTGTAAAATAAAGAAATGCAAAGCCTTTTCGATGTTCAAGAGTGGATGAAAAAATTTGGTTATATCAATTTAATGCCAAATCGCCTTGATGCGATTTATTTTATGAAATTGGAATTAACAGAGCTTAAAAAGAGAGGGATCATTAAAGATAATGACCCCGAACTTTTTACGGCAAACCTCATTTTGCGCCGTGAAGCTCGAATTGAAGAAGATAAAGAAAAAGATCTAAAAAGTAATTAACACATATTCTTGCTAAAATAAGGAGAAAAAATGGCAAAGAAAATCATCGGAATCGATCTTGGTGGTACCTCAATTAAATTCGGCATTTTAACAGCTGATGGACAAGTTCAAGATAAATGGTCCGTAGCCACGAATGTTCTTGATGAAGGAAAGCATATTGTTCCAGACATTGTTGAATCAATCAATCATCGTCTTGAAATATATAAACTTGATAAAAATGACTTTTCCGGGGTTGGTATGGGGTCACCAGGTTCTGTTGACATTGAAAAGGGAACAGTCACAGGAGCATACAATCTTGGTTGGAAAACGACACAAGAAGTTGGCTCTGTAATCACCGCAGAGACAGGGTTGCCATTTGCCATTGATAACGATGCTAATGTTGCCGCTCTTGGAGAGCGCTGGGTTGGTGCTGGCGAAAATAATCCAGATGTTGTGTTCATCACACTTGGAACTGGTGTTGGTGGGGGAATCATTGCTGGAGGCAACCTTATTCATGGCATTGCTGGTGCAGGTGGTGAAATTGGTCACATTGTAGTTGTTCCTGAAGATGGTTTTGAATGTACTTGTGGTTCTAGAGGTTGTCTTGAGACGGTGGCTTCAGCAACAGGTGTAGTTCGCGTAGCTCGCCAAATGGCTGAAGAATTCGAAGGTGATTCATTAATTAAGAATGCACTTGATTCAGGTGAATCAGTGAGTTCAAAAGACATCTTTGTAGCAGCAGAAGATGGTGATCTCTTTGCTTCAAAGGTAGTAGACAAAGTTTCAATGTACCTCGGTTTAGCCTGTGGTAATCTCGGGAACACATTAAATCCAGATTCAATTGTAATCGGTGGTGGTGTTTCGGCAGCAGGTGAGTTCTTGAGAAAACAAATTGAAAGCTATTTTAAGAAGTTCACCTTTCCAACGGTGAGAAAGACAACGAGTATCAAACTCGCTACATTAGGAAATGATGCGGGTATTATTGGTGCAGCAAGTTTGGCAAAAAAATTTATTGAGGATTAAGTATGAATTGGATAGTTATTTTAGAGTGGATTGTTATTGTGGCTTTAGTGGTATATATGCTTATATGGCCACTTATTCGCCCACGTTTAGTTGCAAAAATTATTGATAATTTAGAATTTAATCAGAAAATCTCTGAAAATGCTCAGTTGATTGATGTTCGTGAGCCTGCTCAATTTCGACAAAAGCATATTTTGGGGGCTCGAAATATTCCAGCTAATCAGATTAAAGAATCTATTTCTTCGTTTCGTAAAGATACCGATATCTTGCTTTACGAGAACAGCCAAATGAAACTTACAACTGCCGCAGCTGGAAGACTTAAAAAAGCAGGGTTTAAAAATGTTTATATTTTGAAGACTGGCCTTTCTAAATGGGGTGGAAAAGTAAAACAAGGATAAATTTTTAGCAACTTTCAGATGATTTTCTGAAAGCTGTTTTTCAGAAAAAAATCAATGTTTTCAAGAAAGTTTTCAGGAAAAATATTTTTGTAAAATATTTCTCAAAATGTTATACTTTAGATGTAAATAAAAATTAAGGAGAACAATATAATGTCTATTGTTTCAGCTGAAAAGTTTATCCAAGCCGCACGTGATAACGGTTATGCAATTGGTGGTTTTAACACAAACAATCTTGAGTGGACTCAAGCTATCTTGCGCGCTGCAGAAGCTAAGAAAACTCCAGTTCTTATCCAAACTTCAATGGGTGCTGCTAAATACATGGGTGGCTACAAAATGTGTAAACTAATCATTGAGACTCTTGTAGAATCAATGGGTATCACAGTACCAGTTGCAATCCATCTTGATCATGGTCATTTTGAAGATGCTTTGGAATGTATCGAAGTTGGTTATACTTCATTGATGTTTGATGGTTCAAGCCTTCCAATTGAAGAAAACCTTGAAAAGTCTGCAATTATTATCGAAAAAGCTCATGCTAAAGGTATCTCTGTAGAGTGTGAAGTTGGTACTATTGGTGGTGAAGAAGATGGAATCGTCGGTGAAGGTGAGCTTGCACCAATTGGGGATGCTGTAGCAATGGCAAAGCTTGGCGTGGATTTCCTTGCTGCTGGTATTGGTAACATTCATGGTCCTTATCCAGAGAACTGGAAAGGTCTTCACATTGATCACTTGACAAAGCTTAATGAAGCACTTGTATCTGAATTGGGACATAACGTTCCTATCGTTCTTCACGGTGGTTCAGGTATCCCTGATGATCAAATTCGCGAAGCTATTGCTAATGGTGTTGCCAAGGTCAATGTTAACACTGAATGCCAACTTGTATTTGCAAGTGCTACACGCAAGTTTGTTAACAAATTTGATGCAAATGAAGCTGAATACATGAAGAAGAAACTCTTCGATCCACGTAAGTTCTTGAAAGATGGCTTTGATGCAATTACAACTTCAGTTGAAGAGCGTATTGATGTGTTTGGTTCAGCAAACAAAGCTTAATTAGCTTACAAAATAAGATTAAATCAACGTTTGTCACTTGTGACAGGCGTTTTTTAGTACAATTTTTTAGGTTTTGCCACACTTTTACCACGAATGATAAAAAGGCTTAGAATTAGTAGTTTAGATCCGATAAGACTGTGGTATTGCTATAAAAGCATTTGAAGCTTCTTTATGTTTCTAGGATGACTTGCAAAAATCTTTGCCACATTTTGCCACAAAAATAGGACGTATCTTATTTGATAAGTCCTATATAATGCTAATCAATCAGTGTGTCTATTGATTCTGTTATTGTATCACTCATTTTCTTTGTGATATGTGTATATATTTCTTCTGTGATTTTACTTCCTGATTTGTGACCTATATAGCGTTGAACAGCAATCAATGGAACTCCTTGCTCTGCCATATGGCTGACAAATGTATGGCGGAAAATATAAGGACTTATATGCTTGTTGAAGCTAAGTAGATTATCAATGTTTATACCAATTTTTTTAACGTGACCTGTTTTAGTAATTTTTCCAGTTTCGAAAGAATTAAGAAAATTATTTATCACGGAATAATAATGAAGAGGAGTACCATTATAATCGCTTTTATATGAATTCTTAGAAGTAAATATCCAGCCATTATCTTTATAGTCAGGGTAGCCTATAATATGGTGCTGATTGATTTCGATTTCTTCTTGGAGTAGAAGCAAACATTTTTGAGATAATTTAATGGTACGATAACTTTGTTTGTTTTTTACATCTCCCTCATAATCATCTTGGGAAGCTCCGCCATGTGTTGCACGAGTTTGCCTAATTGTAGCTAGAGCGATGTCAAAAGAGACAGCAGAAGTTTTTAATCTAAGAACTTCCCCGATGCGCATACCAGTAAGCACTTGAAATTCAAGAATTCGAGCATATTGCTGATTATACGTTCTGGCAATCGTTAGAACTTCATTTAGTTCATTTTTTTCTAAATAATGATTTTGAATATTACTATTTTCTAGCTGTTCGAGTTGTTCACTCAATCCTTTTTCTTCAATTGTTACAGAGGGCATTGGATTTTGTTCGGGTAAAATATAATTTTTCTTAATCGCAAAAGTATAGATTGAGCTTAAATCAGATTTGATTGATTGGGCTACGCGCTTATGATTTCCGATAGGATATAAATCATCAAGTAAGCTTTGGATTAGCTTTATAATGAATATTTTTCAAAAGGCTATCATGTGGAATAAATCGAGTAATATGATTGTTAAATCTTCCAACTTCTCCTGCGATAGTTTTGGGAGCTACTTTTTTCTTCATAACTCTATCATCGTGCCATTCATTCTAAACTTTTTGGATAGTCAATTTATCTTTTGAGATGAGCTGTACTTTTGAAATATCTTGATAAAGTGTATTAGCAAGATTTTGCATATCTCGCTGAATAATACTTTGAAGCTGTGAGGAAATTTTCAAATTTTCTTTATCATCGTATTTTTTATTTATGGTGTACCACTCTAAGAAAAACTCCCTTCTTTCTAAGCAGACAATCTCATAATTGTAGCCTATGATATTTTCAGTCTTATCAAAAGAACCATCTTCTTTTTTTACCATTTCATTTCTTTCTGTTATATCGACTAGAACAAGGATTGTTTCAAGAGTTAGGGGGGAAAAATTACTGGTTTGAGAGTCATAAAAATGACCTCCTTTCATGATTTTGAAATAAATTTTATACTATGCAAATTGCAAATTTAATTTAGCCACCCCGATACATCTGAAGTGGTGTCTGATACTTGAACATTTTTCTTGGATAACGATTCATCCATGTCTCAATTTGGGCAACAGCTTGAGCTGTGGTTTGTTTTGTTCCTTTGGGTAAGAAACGTCTTATCATGCGGTTATGATTCTCATTGCTTCCACGCTCAAAGCTCGCATAGGCATGACAGTAGTACACCGGACAAGTCACTGCTTCATGTAAACGGGCGAATTCACGGCCATTATCTGACGTGAGGGATTCAAACTGAACCTTCTCTTGAAGTGCTAAGAGTGCCGTATTGACAGATTGGGCAGACTTATCTGGAATCAGACGAATGATTTCGAAGCGTGTTTGGCGCTCTGTGAGTGTCAAAAGGCAGTCATTTTTTTCTTTGGTCAACAGCACCGTATCGATTTCCCAATGGCCGAATGCTTCACGTTGATTAATTTTCTCTGGACGTTGGTCAATGGACAAGCCATAGGGACGCTTGGGGGGTGTTTTCCGAAGCTTCTTTGCTTTCTTATAATGAGGGTAAAGTAAATTATGGTATTTTACATCGAGCCAGCCTTTGTCTACCCAGTGATAGAGGGTGCGAAGGCAAACACCTGTCAGTTCTTGGAGAATGACTTCTAATGATTTTTTATCTCTGACACCTGCACTTATGGTTTCATTGAGGGTTGACGTGAGCTTAGAATGTCGGCCACAGTGACTCTTATTGGCGCTGTGGAATTCTTGTGCTTGATGTGCAGAGTACTTTGTCTTGGTCTTCAGTTGAACCTGTCCCCGCTTGAGTTCATGATGAATTGTCTGAGGGGCTTTATTTAAGCGCTGAGCGATCCGACGGTTACTTAGCTTCTCCTTGTTGTGCCAACGTTCAATCAACTGACGTTCTGTATAAGTAAGTTCCTTGCCTTTTGTGTTAAAATAACCTTGCATCTGAATTCCTTTTCTACTTTTTGTTCTTTCAAACTCAAGTATAAGAGATTCAGGTGTTTTTTTCTTGCTTCAGGTGGCTAAACTAATTTTACAATTTGCCAAATTTTATACTAAGATTAATAGAAAAAGTAAAGACGTCAATAAAGAAGTACAATTGTTAATAAATAAAAAATCTGATATCTATTGATATCAGATTTTTTATTTAAATTGTTTTGACTAAGTGCAGCTCTTACTACGATTCTAATAACATAGGAAGTAGTGACATATTTGTTTTAGTGAATTGAGGGAATACAATTTTTAATTGATTAATATCAGAAATTACATCTTCATCAAGTGTTAGGCTTGTTCTTATACTTGATTTTTCAGCTTTATTATTTTTGCCTTGAAACATATTACCATATATAACGGACTCCCAGTCGTATTATTTGAGTGAAGCTTTTTGTTTAATCTCCAATAGTGCTAGGCAAATTGTAGCACCATTTGTAATTTTGAGTTCATCCATAAGATTATTCCCATTATAGGAATCTTTTAGTTCAGCAATCCCATTTAATGCTTCACTAGATAATCTGATGCTGATCTCCATATTGACACCAACTTTTTCATGTATATATTAAATATAGTTTAGCAAAAAACAAAAAAAGCCATTAGAAAAGAAGTACAATTATTGGTCATCTTTAATAATTAGCATATTATATTTTTCAACAATAGAAATAGTTTCTAACAAAGTTAAAACCAATTTATAACTTATACTTAATACAAATAGAAGTAAGCCAAGTTAAGACTATTTTTTGGAATACCTTTTCCCCTCTATACATGATTTCATTTATAAGGAGGACCACACTTTGGGATAAAATTTTCTATTATGTTTTAGTATCTTGATGAAGTTTTTCTAGTAATCTGGCTAATTCATTCCACTCCTTATCTGATAAGCTGGACTTGTTTAATAAAATTTGTGGAAGATCACAAGACTCTTCTCGTATCTTTTTTCCAAAATCAGTGATGGTGAGTAAGACAACTCGCTCATCCTCTTCACTTCTTTCTCTTTTTATCAAACCATGTTGCTCCATACGTTTGAGCAAAGGTGTTAAAGTATTGCTGGCTAGATCAAGTTCCTCTCCTATTCTTTTTACGGATATTTTTCCTAAATCATACAAGCTCACTAAAATTAAATATTGAGGATACGTTAAACTATGCTTTTCTAATGAAGGAATATACAATCTTTGAATCGCACGTGAAGTGGTGTAAAGAGAAAAACAAAGATGATCACTTAAGGGAGTTAAATTTTTATTTGGAGTCATTTTAAACCTTTTATTTATTTTTTCTAGTATAAACTAAATAATAAAATTGTTCAAGCTTAAATCCTTGACGATTTAATCGTGAGCGTCTATAATGAATATATAAACTTAATAAAGGAGAAATTGACAATGAAAAAAAGAATTTCATTAGAAAAAGAAGCAATTGATTTCAGTGAGGCAAATGCGCCTCATCCTCGTATCTATGAACTAGATCCTAAAGATGGTCGTGAGCTACTTGAAAAAGTACAAGAATCAATCGTCAATAAATATGATGTTGATATTGAAGATAAACTAATGGATACTGGTAAGTATGGACAAATTAATGTACGCTTTATTCGTCCTTCTGGAAACTACGCTAAATTACCTCTGATATTTTATATCCACGGTGCAGGTTGGGTATTTGGTAGTGCTAAAACACATGATAAGTTGATACGAGAACTTGCTGTGAGAACTAACTCTGTAGTTGTTTTTCCAGAGTACAGTTTATCACCAGAAGCAAAATACCCAACTGCTATTGAACAAAACTATTCTATCCTACAACAATTACCTGATATCGGAGAAAGTAAAGGATTTGATGTTAGTCGCTTAACTGTGGCTGGTGATTCTGTTGGAGGAAATATGGCAACGGTAATGACGATTATGACAAAACAGCGTAGTGGCTTGCCAATTAACCAACAGTTATTGTATTACCCTGTGACAGATTCGGATTTTGAAACAGAATCATATAATGAATTTGGAGAAGAATACTTTTTAACTAAAGAAGGAATGCAATGGTTCTGGGATCAATATACAACAAATGAGCAAGAACGTTCACAAATTACTGCTTCTCCGTTAAAAGCAACTATTGATGACTTAAAAGGCTTGCCTTCCGCAATGATTTTGAATGGGGAAGCAGATGTTTTACGTGATGAGGGTGAAGCATATGCAAGAAAATTACGTGATGCTGGTGTAGAAGTTACACAAGTTCGTTTTCAAGGAATGATTCATGACTTTGTTATGGTGAATAGTTTAGACCAAACCAAAGCGACTCGAGCAGCAATGGTTTTATCTACAGAGTGGGTTAATAGAAAAAACAATCTGTAAAGTATTGGTTATTATAAATAAAAAGAAAACTTGTATTTCTGATTTTCTTTTTTGAACCTAGGAGAATAGGATGAAAATTAAATTTGATGAAAAGACTGCTACTAAGATTAAAGATTTAGGCGAAGCTGACTTGGCTTTTGATTTTGATCATACATTAAGCGAGGAAAATACTGAAGTCGATGCATGTGCAGGTGGTATTTCTCGCTACCGCATTGTAGCCGTAGATAAGGGTAAAATTCCAAAAGAATTTGATGGGACAATCGGCTCAGAATTCGGTCCAATTTATTACAAGGGATATGGTGCTTATTTCTTCCAAAATGAGATGTATACTGTTATTAATACATCTTATAATCTAATTGAGCTTCGTAGTACGGCTGAACTCTTAAGTTCCAACCTTTTAATTGTAGACTTTCGTGGTAAAAAAAGTGCAATTTTTTAAAAGTGTACCAATTAGCAGAATTAAGCAAAGAGTGTAAGTTTTAACAAATTAGATTTATAAAAAAACAAGGAGAATTTCTTGTTTTTTTATTTGAGAAAGAAATATCCATAAAGGGACATTGTGGAAAAAAGTCATGAATCCAAGCTATTATCAATATTATTTTACAGCCATTACTATCTAAGCTTATGTATTGAACAAATACAAAAAGAAATTCAATGAGAAAAATAAAATCGTTCGTTTCACTTTTTGGCTTTTGTTACTATTGTAAATATATTATTAATTAAAGGAGATTATGGATGATGATAAGAAGAGCAGAAGGCTATGTTACAGTAGGCTTGTAGTCATAGAGTGCCCTTAAATGTTGTGAAAGTTGTGAAATCAGAATATAGAAAGTAAAAACTTTTGAAATACTAATATATTAACTCATAAATTTTTTTATACTTTTTAAGATATTTTCATAAAATTTTGCCACAATAAAATTAACAACTTATTTGAAATACTCATAGTAAAGAAAGGCCTTATCACTTATGTTGTAACCCCAAAATTGAGACATGGATAAATTGCTATCCAAGAAACATGTTAAAATATCAGATGCAAGTTCAGATGTTTATAAGTGGTTAAAATAAATATGCACTTTTCCAGTACTTATGAAATTAAAATGGTTCTCGGCGTAGGTAATCCTCAGGCTATTATCAATGTGATCCAACAGTATGTACCTCATATAAATTCTGAAAACAGTCCAATTGGCGAAAACGAAGAACTAAATAAATTGGGTCAGGTCGTCCACAAGCTCACTAATCTCGCATTTGTGCTTTCTATAATGTTATTGGTAATGACGATTTGCAGTATTTTCGTTCTTAGACATGCTATAATTGAAGAAATTTTTCCATGGCTGATTGTTGATCTGATAATTGTGACTTTAATCATTAAACTCTTGGGCTGGAAGAAAGTAGAATCTATAAGTGAAAATAAAGGCTTATTTTTTAATAGAGATCCCCGAGAGGGGACTTTTTCTTTACATATTTTAAACTAAATTTTTTATAACTTTCTTCCAAAAGCAAGCATGTGTTATAATTAAAGCTATATGATAACCGTAAAAGACTTAACTGCAAAGATAAATTTTAAGGAACTCTATTCAACTGAAAGTTCTTTAAAAAAGGAAATTTCATCATCTGATATTACTCGTCCTGGACTTGAGATGACAGGCTATTTTGATTACTTTCAGGGTGAACGCCTCCAACTTTTTGGTATGAAAGAATGGTCTTATATGATGCGCGAGGTGGGCTTAAACCGCTTTGACTTGTTAAGAAAAATCTTCGCTGCCGAAACACCTGCTGTTATTTTGGCACGTGGGTTAGAAGCACCAATCGAGATGATTCACGCAGCACGCCATCGTGATGTTACCCTTCTCCAGTCTAATGAGCCAACCAGCCGTTTGTCAGGGCAAATTGCTAGTTATCTTGATGAAGTCTTGTCTCCACGAACTTCAATTCATGGTGTTCTTATGGATATTTTTGGCATTGGGGTCTTTATTCAAGGAACAAGCGGGATTGGTAAGTCTGAGACAGGTCTTGACTTGGTACGTCGTGGTCACAAGCTGATTGCTGATGATCGTGTTGATGTCTATAAGAAAGATGCATTCACAGTTATGGGTGAGCCACCAACTATCTTACGTAATCTTCTTGAAATTCGTGGTGTAGGCATAATTGATGTTCAAACTCTCTTTGGAACTGGTGCTGTCAAAGCCTCTTCAAAAATTGACTTAGCTATTCGACTAGAAAATTATGATCAGGAAGCTCAATATGATCGTCTCGGGGAAAATGTCTATAGCATTGACTTGGTTGATGTCTCTGTGCCACTGCTTAAAATACCGGTTAATGTGGGTAGAAACTTATCTACTATTATTGAGGCAGCAGTATCAAATTTCTCAGCTAAGCAAATGGGGTATAATACCACAGAAGTGTTTTTTGAACATCTCACTCAGTTGACACAGGAAAATAAAGAAGAGTAACAATATGAAATTTTTGAGCATGACTATTCCCAAGATTGCCCTCAAACTTGGACCCTTTCAGATTCACTGGTATGCTATTTTCATTGTCGTAGGAGCAATTTTGGCAGTTTGGCTCGCTTACCGCGAAGCACCAAAGAAAAAAATTGATCCGGAAGCCGTCATTGACTTTATTCTTATCACATTCCCTATTGGTCTCATTGGTGTCCGCATTTATTATGTGGCTTTTCAATGGTCATATTATTCATTACATCCAAGTGAGATAATTGCACTTTGGGATGGTGGCGGGGCTATTTATGGTGGCTTGATTGCTGGTTTTGTTACCTTACTCATCTTTTGTTACTACAAGATGATTGATACTCGAGATTTCCTTGATATTAGCATTCCAGGTGTTTTCTTAGCTCAAGCATTTGGTCGCTGGGGAAATTTTGTAAATCAAGAGGCCTACGGAAAAATCGTGAATAATTTGAACTACCTTCCTAGCTTCATTAAAAATCAAATGTTTATTGAGGGCCACTTTCGACAACCAACTTTTTTATTTGAAAGTATAGGAACATTTTCAGGCTTCGTGCTTATTATTATTTTCCGACATAGGTTAAAATTTCTCAAATCAGGTGATATTTTTGCTTTTTACTTAGTCTGGTATGGAATCGTTCGCTACGTTGTTGAAGGTATGCGCACGGATAGCCTTATGTGGGGAAGTATTAGAGTATCACAATGGTTCTCACTTATTTTAGTTGTTGCAGGTGTCATCCTAATTGCCTTCAATCATAAGATGTCAAGAAAAATTTAAAGTAAAAGTTGTTCTATTGTTCTTGCAATCGCTTTTTTCTAAAAATTTGCTATAATTTAGCTAAGTTGATAAGGTATTTTGTTTAAAGGACACTAAAAATCATCTGAGTTATTAATAAAGGGGATTCAAACTATGGAAACCACTCTACTCGAAGTGCTTTATGGCGTATTAATTTTGTTAGTCATTTTTGTTATTATTTTTGTCATTAAGCTTATTCAAACAATGTCAGGTGTGAATAAAAGCGTTAAAATTGTATCAAGTGATGTTGATGTTATATTGCATCAGGCGGATAATATGATGACCAAGGCAAATACATTGCTGGAAGATGTGAATGGAAAAGTTGCAAAGATTGATCCACTCTTTGCGGCAGTTTCGGATCTATCCGAGTCTGTATCAGCTGTTAACGAGTCAGGACGTAGCTTTGTTTCAAAGTTTAGCAAAGCAAAGGCAAAGCATGTCAAACAATCTGCAATTATTAAGGTAGGGCGAACGGCAACTAGTCTTCTTTCAAAAAAGAAAAAAATTGTTGACTAAGAAAAGATTTTCACTTTCTGATCAATAATTTAAAAACTAACAAGAGGAGGGTGTTTTATGGCAAAAAAATCTAGTTTTTTAGGTGCTGCACTTATTGGTGCTGCAATTGGTGTGGCGGCAACTCTGTTTGTAGCTCCCAAAAAAGGAACTGACTTGCGTAAGGATGCACTTGATAAATACAATGATTTCAGAGAAGATCCTCAAGGTACTTTTGAAGATCTACGAGACTTCTCAGTTGACAAGTTCTATAATATTA
Organism: Lactovum miscens; assembly: GCF_014202895.1. Lineage (GTDB taxonomy): Bacteria > Bacillota > Bacilli > Lactobacillales > Streptococcaceae > Lactovum > Lactovum miscens. The sequence goes on along the minus strand of NZ_JACHHV010000013.1, from coordinate 17,593 downwards.
AGGATAAGTTCGATTCTGGTGAGTACTCAGCAGAGGCAGCCAAGGATTTCTTAGTTGCAAAACGAGATGAAATCAAAGAAAAGGTTGAATCAGGGGAGTTGTCAGTTGATACAGTGAAGGATTTCTTTTATAACACAAAAGATGGACTTGCAGAGCATTTCTCAAATCTGACGGGTGAAGAAGCTGACGATGGAGATTTAACTATGGATTATAGCTGGACTGAAGATCCAACTGAACAACCCCATTGAGAATTTAATCTATGAAAATTTCGGAAATCTATTGATTCCCGAAATTTTCATTACACAATTAAATGATATTTTCAGTATAATAGTAAGAGTAATGTACCGTCGGAGATATTTCGACATTGAAAGGAAAAATAATGACAAAAGCTAATTTTGGCGTAATCGGAATGGCTGTTATGGGAAAGAATCTTGCTCTTAACGTTGAATCACGTGGTTATACAGTTGCTATCTATAATCGTACAACTGAAAAGACTGAAGAAGTAATTGCTGAACATCCTGACAAAAATCTCGTTTTTACAAAAACTTTTGAAGAATTTGTAGAGGTTATTGAAAAGCCACGCCGTATCATGCTAATGGTCCAAGCTGGACATGGAACTGATGCAGTCATTCAACAAATCTTGCCGCTTCTTGACAAAGGAGATATTTTAATTGACGGTGGGAACACGCATTTCCCAGATACAATGCGTCGTTCAGCTGAATTGGCAAATTCAGGTATCAACTTTATCGGAACAGGTGTCTCAGGTGGTGAAAAAGGTGCCCTCCTTGGTCCATCAATGATGCCTGGTGGACAAAAAGAAGCATATGATTTGGTTGCTCCAATCTTCGAGCAAATTGCAGCAAAAGCTCCTCAAGATGGTACACCATGTGTGGCATATATGGGTGCTGATGGAGCAGGCCACTATGTTAAGATGGTCCACAATGGTATTGAGTATGGTGATATGCAATTAATCGCAGAATCGTATGACCTGATGAAACGCGCCCTTGGTCTTTCAAATCAAGAAATTCAAGCCATTTTCGAGGAATGGAATGAAGGTGAACTTGATTCCTACCTTATTGAAATCACTAAGGAAGTCTTGAAACGTAAAGATGACAAAGGTGAAGGATTTATTGTTGATAAAATTCTTGACCGTGCTGGTAACAAAGGTACAGGCAAATGGGCATCACAATCATCGTTTGACCTTGGTGTACCATTGCCACTGATTTCAGAATCAGTGTATGCTCGCTTTATTTCTGCTTTCAAAGATGAACGTGTCAAGGCTAGCAAAGTTTTGGTTGGTCCAACTGTGAAGTTTGAGGGTGAAAAGAAGGAAATTATTGAAAAGATTCGTCAAGCTCTTTACTTCTCCAAAATAATGTCATATGCTCAAGGCTTCGCCCAATTGCGTCAAGCTTCAGCAGAATATAACTGGGAGCTTCCATATGCTACAATAGCACAAATTTGGCGTGCTGGTTGTATCATTCGTGCTCAATTCTTGCAAAAGATCACTGACGCTTTTGATAAGAATCCAGCTCTTGAAAACTTACTTCTTGATGAATATTTTATTGATATCACTGGTAAATATCAACAATCAGTTCGCGATGTCGTTTCTCTTGCTGTTCAAGCAGGTATTCCTTCACCAACCTACAGCTCAGCAGTAGCATATTATGATAGCTACCGTTCAGAAAATTTACCTGCTAATATCATTCAAGCCCAACGTGATTACTTTGGCGCACATACATATGAGCGTACAGATTCACCTCGTGGTGAGTTCTTCCATTTTGATTGGTATACTGACGAAGATTAATCTAATAAACCGACCCAAAATTATACAATAATAATAATTCCTATCATTATATTATCAATGATGGGAATTTTTTTATTATTTTTGGAAGAAAATGGTTGAAATTGGAAATAAAAAGTGTATAATACAAAATATAAGCGGTTTCAGAAAGGAAAAAATGATAGTTTTTGACAGAAAAAAGAAGATTTTAGAATATCTCAACCAGAAACATATTGCAACAATTGAAGAATTGCAAACTCTTACGGAATCTTCAGCATCTACAATGCGGCGGGATTTGAATGATCTAGAAGAAGAAAAAAAGCTGAAGAGAGTCCATGGTGGTGCAGAACTTTTGCAAGATCTGTCAAAAGAATTGTCATTCATTGAAAAATCTACCAAAAACGTTCAAGAAAAACGTCAAATTGCCGATCGTGCCTTCTCAAAAATTTCAGATGGTGACACCATCTACTTGGATGCAGGAACGACTACAGGAGCTTTAATTGAAAAGTTAAATCAGTCTCAATTTCGCCTAACAATTGTGACAAATTCGGTGACCCATGCTTCAAAGTTAAATGGGGAGCATTTGACGGTTTATATTTTAGGTGGCTTAATCAAAAAAATTACAGATTCTGTTGTAGGCGGAAATGCCTTGAAACAGCTGTCAAATTATCGTTTCAACAGTTCTTTCATGGGTGCAAATGCATTTGATAAGGAGATCGGTGCGATGACCCCGGATAGTGAAGAAGCATCAGTAAAAACTTCTGCTATCCATCAATCTGAGATAAGTTATTTATTAGTTGATACGAGCAAACTGGGTGAAACTAGTTTTGTAAAATTTGCTAACCCTGATGAAGTAGAGGTTATAACGGAGGAAGAATGATATTTACAGTTACACTAAACCCAGCTTTAGATTATTTTATGGAGTATCATGAACTTGAAAATGGTTTAGTTAATCGAACTAAATTAACCAGAATGACACCTGGTGGAAAAGGGATCATGGAAAGTCGAATGTTGTCAAGCCTTGATGTTCCCAACACAGCTTTAGGTTTCATTGGGGGATTTACGGGAAAATTTATTCGCGAATCTTTGGAACAACAGGGAATCAAAACAGACTTTACACAAGTATTTGGTCAAACTAGAATTAACGTCAAGATCAAGACAAGAAGTGATGAAACTAGCCTCGATGCAGCAGGCCCGGACTTGACGAGTGAGGATGTGAATAATTTCTTAACAAAGTTTGATACGCTTCAGGAAGGAGACATCGTTGCCTTTGCTGGCACAGTTCCGAAAAGTTTGGGAGAAAATTTCTATGACCTCCTGATACGTTTAGTTAAAACAAGGGGAGCAGAGTTTGCAATTGATATTGATGGTCAAAAGCTACTAAAAACTTTACTGATGAAACCTCTGATTATCAAACCTAATGTGGAAGAATTGGAAGAAATCTTTTCTGTAAAATTTAGCAAGAAAGATGATATTTTTCCTTATGGTCAAAAATTGCTCAGTATGGGTGCGCAAAATGTAATAGTTTCAATGGCGGGTGATGGAGCTTTGCTTTTCACAAAAGAAAAAGTTTATTTTGCTCAACCGGTCAAGGGAATTATCAAAAATTCAGTTGGTGCCGGTGATTCAACAGTTGCAGGCTTCTTAGCTGAATGGAGTCAGTCGCATGACGTATTGACTGCTTTCAAACAAGGTGTAGCATGTGGCACGGCGAAAGTTTTCTCAGAAGATATGCCGTCTGCTCGCTTTATTCAAAAATGTTATGAACAAATAAAAATTGAGGAGGTCTCCAATGGAGATTAAAGATTTATTAAAGAAAGAGGTCATGATTTTTGATCTCGCAGCTACAACTAAAGAGGTAGCAATTGACGAGATGGTGCAAAAACTTGTAGACAAGGGCTTTGTGTCGGACTTCAACCTTTTCAAAACAGACATTTTAGCAAGGGAAGCACTTACTTCAACGGGACTTGGCGATGGAATCGCGATGCCTCATGCGAAAAATAGAGCTGTGAAAAGCCCAGTAGTACTTTTTGCTAAAAGTGCCACAGGTGTTCAATATGAAGCTCTCGACGGCAATCCAGTGAACTTGTTCTTTATGATTGCAGCTCCTGAAGGAGCAAACGATACTCACCTTGCGGCTTTAGCTGAGCTGGCAAAGTTTTTGATGCAAGATGGCTTTAAAGAAAAGCTTTTATTAGCTTCAAATCCATCTGAAGTTTTAGAATTGTTCAGCCATCGTGAAGAAATAGCTGTGACGCCTGTTAAATCAGACAAATTTCTTGTTGCTGTTACTGCTTGTACTACAGGTATTGCTCATACATACATGGCAGAAGAAGCTTTGAAAAAGGCGGCTGCAGTAGCTGGAGTTTCAATTAAGGTTGAAACTAATGGAGCTAAAGGAGTTGATAACAGACTAACTGCTTCAGATATTTCTCGGGCAGTTGGTGTTATTGTAGCAGCGGATAAAAAAGTTGAGATGAACCGTTTTACTGGAAAACACTTGGTTAACAAGCCCGTTGCAGAAGGAATACGTCATCCTGAAGATTTGATCCAAACTGCTTTGTCAGGTACTGCTCCAATATATCAGGGAGATGGTTCTGGAGTCGATAATACAAGTGATATGAGTACTGGAGGATTGGGCAAGGCATTCTATAAGCACCTAATGGGTGGTGTATCAGCTATGCTACCTTTCGTTGTTGGAGGTGGCATCCTGATCGCTCTTGCTTTTCTGATTGATCAGTCAATGGGTGTTCCTCAATCTCAGCTTTCAAGTCTTGGTGTTTACCACCCTCTTGCTGCTTACTTTAAGGGAATTGGTGGTATTGCCTTTGGGTTTATGTTGCCAGTTCTGGCTGGGTTCATTGCAAATTCAATTGCTGACCGGCCAGGTTTGGTTGCAGGTTTTGTAGCTGGATCAATGGCTTCGACTGGAATTGCATTTGGTCAATTAGATCCTACAAAACAAATTCCTTCAGGTTTCTTAGGTGCGTTGGTTGGCGGTTTCGTAGCCGGAGGTGTAATTTTACTTCTTCGTAAAATCTTTGCTAAGTTACCTAAATCTTTAGATGGTATTAAAGCTATCTTGATATACCCACTTTTAGGAACATTCATTACTGGACTTATAATGCTCTTTATCAATATACCAATGGGAGATTTCAATAAGATTTTGAGTAATTTCTTGAACGGACTTAATGGAAGTTCAGCTCTCTTACTTGGCTTACTGGTTGGTGGAATGATGGCTATTGACTTAGGTGGCCCAATTAACAAGGCAGCTTATATCTTTGCAACAGGTACATTGGCTGCGACAGTTTCACATGGTGGTTCTGTTGTTATGGCATCGGTTATGGCTGGTGGGATGGTTCCACCGCTTGCTACTACAGTAGCGGTTCTTCTCTTTAAGAATAAATTTAACAAAGAAGAAAGAAATTCAGGTTTGACTAATATTGTAATGGGATTTTCATTCATTACTGAAGGTTCAATCCCATTTGCAGCAGCAGATCCAGCACGTGCTATTCCATCTTTCATGGTTGGAGCAGCAGTTGCCGGTGGATTGACAGGAATGGCCAACATCAAACTAATGGCACCTCATGGTGGAATCTTCGTTCTTGCTTTAACAAATAATCCACTACTTTATTTGCTATTTATCTTAGTTGGTGCATTAGTCAGTGGTGTGTTGTTTGGCTGGTTGAAAAAAGTTAAATAATGTTTTTGTATGACAGTAACTAATTTATGAGTAAAACATATTACTGTATAAAATAAAAGTCTTAGAATAGATAATATTCTGAGACTTTTATATTTGTTAGTGCCATGGAATTTCTGCATTTTTTTATTTATTCAGCATGTCCTTACCACTGTTACTTTTTTCTGTTAAAATAAAAACATGAACTTTACCTTTTCAAAAATTCGCCAATTAAATGAACTTGAAATGTCAGTCTTTGACGAAATTTTGGCAAACTTAGATGAAGCTCAAAATTTGACGGTCCGTGAATTGGCAACACGGACACATACTTCGACGGCAACTGTTTTGCGCATGACAAAGACTCTAGGTTTTAAAGGATGGACAGATTTTCGATATTACTTACAAACTAAGGCGCAAGAAGAAGTTTTGCCTGTTAACTATTATGAAAACCTTTTGCAGCTTGATCTTTTTCTTAAAGGAATTACCAGTCGTGAATATTCTGAAAAATTGGCGGCAGCTATAAAGCTTATCAAATCCGCAAGTTATGTTGTCTTTGTAGGTTTAGGAACATCAGGTTCATTATCAGATTATTCGGCAAAATATTTTACTAATTCGGGTATTGAAAGCTATGCTATATCTGACCCTTATCAAGCGATTAAAAGGCGAAATGAAGATCATATTTTAAATATTATTCTCTCTGTTTCTGGTGAAACGGATAAGCTCGTTGATAGTATAATGAAATTGCGTGAAAACCACGCAAAAATTATTTCTATTACCAACCGTGAAAATACGACAATTTCGAAAATGTCTGATATAAATCTATCGTATAATTTCAGGGAAGAGTATTCAACATATGATCCACTTGAAAATCTGACTTCTCAACTCCCGGTGCTTTCAATTATTGAAATATTAGCCCATGAGGCTTCTAAAGACAATAAGATATTAGAATAAAAGTTGTGACAACTTAAGTCACATGTAACAAGAGTCGAAAAAACTCTTGTTTTTTGTTTTGTAAGCGCTACAATCAATTTTGTAATAATTTAGGAGGAATAATATGAATACTTTCGTTAATGACAAGCTTTTACCCCCAATTATGAAGTTTGTTAACACAAAAGCTATCTCAGCTTTGAAAAATGGCATGCTTTATGCAATGCCATTCATAATTGTCGGATCTATTTTCTTGATTCTGTCAAATATCCCGATCCCATCTTTAGCCACTTGGTTGGCTAATAATGGTTGGTCTGCACTATTTAGTCAAGCTTTCAATATGTCGTTTGGCGTCTTGGCCATTTGGGCGGCTGTTGGTATTGGTTATGTCTATGTCCGTGATGATGGCCATCCAGAAGTTGCCCTTCAAGCTGGATTGACTTCCTTGGCGGCATTCTTCATTGTTCAATCACTGTCAATTGCAAATCCAATCGTCAGTGCTATTGGAACTGGCAAAGCCGCTTCAGGAATTGGTAACTTAACAGGTAATCAAGCTGCAGCAGCAGTTTCTAAACTTCCACAAGCAATGCAAGCATTCTTGCACACCCCCGTGACAGGTGTTTTGAACTTGACTTGGCAAGGTGGACAAGGTATGATTGCAGCTATTGTGATTGGTATCCTTTCAGGTTGGGCTTATGTTGCCATGATGAATGCAGGATGGAAGATTTCTCTACCTGAGCAAGTACCAGCAAACGTTGCTAGTCAATTTACTTCAATGATTCCTTCAGGTGTAATAATCATTGCAGCCACTGCAGTTTACGCTTTGTTCAACAAACTTGGTAATACTGATTTAGTAACTTTCATTTATCACTGGTTAGAAATTCCGTTACAACACATTGGTGACTCATATTTTGGTATTTTGGTAATTTCACTCCTTGTGCCTTTCTTCTGGTTCTTTGGTGTGCATGGTGGCTTGATCATGGGAGCAATCACTGGTGCTTTCTTGATTCCAAACACAGCAGATAATGCAGCTTTATTTAAGGTGGGTAAGCTGACTCTTGCAAATGGTGCTCACATCGTAACTAATGAATTTTACAATAACTTTATTAACCTTTCTGGTTCAGGTATTACTTTTGGTTTAATAATCTTTACGGTTTTCATGGCACGTTCTCAACAAATGAAAACAATTGGCCGTGTTGAATTAGTGCCGGGCCTCTTCAATATTAACGAGCCATTTCTCTTTGGTCTACCACTCGTGATGAACCCTATCTTGGCAATACCATTTTTCCTTGTACCTGTGGTGGTTACGACAACAGTTTATGCAGCTATCTTTTTCCAAATTGTTCCACCAATGAATGGTGTTGCTGCGCCTTGGACAACACCACCAATTATTTCCGGATTCTTAATTGGCGGATGGAAGTATGCGATTTTACAAATCTTTGCCTTGGCTGAATCAATATTGATTTACTTGCCATTCGCACGTCGTTATGACAAGTTCTTACTTGAGCAAGAACTTTCCGAAGAAGCAAAGATTGCAGAATAATCTGAGTAAAATTGAAGTCTGTCAAAAAACTTGACAGACTTTTTAAAGAATAGGAGTCAAACATTATCTTATGACAACTTTAAAGGATAATTTTTTTTGGGGAAATTCAACCTCGTCTATGCAAACTGAAGGAGGGTGGAATGAAGGTGGCAAAGGACTTTCTGTTTATGATGTTCGCCCCGCCACAGAAAAAACAACGGACTGGCATGTTGCCATTGACAATTTTCACGACTTTGATACTGATCTTGATTTGATGAAAGAAATGGGTATGAATATGTACCGTTTCCAGATTTCTTGGTCACGAGTAGTCCCAAATGGTGATGGTGAATTCAACGAAGGGGGTATTGAATTTTATAGTCGTCTAATTGATGGCTTGATCAGGCGAGGCATTGAACCTATGGTTTGTTTATATCATTTTGACATGCCTTTAGCACTTGCAGAAAAATATAATGGCTTTTTATCTCGTCATGTCGTTGATGCTTTTGTCAGATTTAGCGAGGAAATGATACGTCGTTTTTCAAATCGTGTAAAATATTGGATTGTCTTCAATGAACATAATTTGTATTTTGGGCCTGAAGCATACACGATTGCTGGCTATGAATCAGGAGAAAAGACATTATCAGAACTTTATACAATTTTCCACCATACTGTGCTAGCACATTGTCAAATCAGTGATTTCATACATCAGAGTTATGAGGATGTGCGAATTGGTGGCATGTTGGCTCACACCGAAGTTTATCCAGCCAGTACTTCACCAGTGGATAATCTAGCAGTCCGTAGATTTGAAGAATTTCTTACTTATAATCTTTGTGATGTCTATGCTTGGGGACATTACTCTGAAGCTGTATTAACCTTTGTAAAAAACCATAGCATTGACATGGATTGGCAGGAAGGCGACGAGAAGATTCTTAAAAGGGGAATTTCAGATTTTATTTCATTCTCTTACTATCGTTCTTGCTTACTTGACGCCTCAAAAATCACAGAAAATGATTCGCCAAATCATTATTTTGAAATTGGTATGAAGTCAGATCTCAGTCTTCCGGCTAATGAATGGGGGTGGACCGTTGATTCAGTTGGGTTTAGAAATATTATCAGCCGTCTTTATAGTCGTTATGGTCTTCCAGTGTTTCCTATCGAAAATGGAATTGGTCAACGAGAAAATTGGGATGGAATTAATACGATTCAGGATGATGTTCGCATTGAATACCATAAAGCTCACATTCAGGCATTGAAAGATGCTGTCGAGTTAGACGGAACAGAAGTCCTTGGTTACCTTGGTTGGGGCTTGATTGATATTCCATCAAGCCATGCCGATATGGAAAAACGTTATGGAGCAGTCTATGTTAATCGAGGAAATCATGACTTGAGGGATATGAAACGTGCTAAGAAAAAGTCATTTGGTTGGTTTCAAAGAGCTTTTAAATCTAATGGAGAAAAAATATGATTATTGCGATCTAGCATTAAACGCATCAATAAAAAATCCCTACTGGCTTGGGCCAGATAGGGATTTTTTATTATCTTCCAACCAATTTTCGATTGGCTTTTTTCTTGTTTTCCTCAATCCATTCATCGTGTTTTTCAATGGGATCAATGACTGCAAGTTTAACAGTTGTTAGTGCTCCAGCGACTACTGTGAGAGCAAAAGCTGCACCGACTACAAATCCGATTGTGAATTTTGATTTCATAGCTTACCTCCGTTTACTTAATAGATCTATTATAACAGATAAGAATAAGAATAATTGAAATCGCTTGCTGTTATTTGTCTTTTAATAAAATATTATAATAAATATCAATTTAATGAGATAACAGCTAAGATTTTATATAGAAGTTCAACTATGCGTTAGACATGGACCAATATCATTATAGTAGTATTATCATTTTATATGACCTTATGCACAAGATAGAAATAATCGCCTTCTAGTTTTCCCCTTCCTAAAGGGAGACCGTAAGTGAAGCACCCTTCATCTAGGCATTAAAATACCGAGTTTTTGGGTTCTGTTCCATAAAAAAAAATAAACGAAGACCCTACTCATAGCAAGGTCTTCGTTTATTTTTTAGGCGCCAGTCGGATTTGAACCGACGATTAGGCTTTTGCAGAGCCATGTGTTACCACTTCACTATGACGCCATATACTGTAATTAAGCCAAGGAACGGCTCAAACAACTTTTTCATTATATCAAAAATCTTTAGAAAAGCAAGCTCAATTATGGTAAAATAAGAACATGAATCTTCAAGAAGAAATAAAAAATTTAGTAGAAAGTTTAAATCAATGGGCTTATGAGTATTATACTCTAGATAAGCCCTCGGTCTTAGATTTTGAGTATGATCAAGCTTATACTCGATTAGTTAAGCTAGAGTCTGAGAACCCTAGCTTAATTCGTGAGGATTCACCAACTCAGCGAACGGGAGATGTTATTCTTTCTGGTTTTGAAAAATTTCAACATCCTTTTAATCTTTATTCTTTGGCGGACGTTTTTTCTAGAGAAGGGTTATCTGAATGGGAATCACGGGTGTGCAAGGCGATACCTAATCCGGAGTATATCTGTGAGCTAAAAATCGATGGTCTGTCCCTATCTCTCTATTATGAAAATGGTCAATTGGTCAATGCTGCAACCCGTGGTGATGGGTCAATTGGTGAAAATATTACTGAAAATGTTAAACGTATCTCAGATGTCCCTCAAACACTAAAAGAAAAGATTAGTATTGTTGTCCGTGGAGAAGCCTATCTACCTAAGAAGGCATTTGATAAGCTTAATGATGAACGCGAGCTACAAGGATTGTCAGCTTTTGCAAATCCACGGAATGCAGCAGCAGGAACCCTTCGTCAGCTTGATACATCAGTAGTACGTAAACGTGGGCTAGCCACCTTCTTTTATCAGGTGGCTGGATCCTCACCCAAAGACACTCAAGAAGAAGTGCTTGAATACTTTGAAGAACTCGGTCTAGTTGTTAATAAAGAACGTCATTTTGCGAAGAATATGGATGAAATATGGAGTTTTATTGAGCAAGCAACAAAACGTCGTGAAAGCCTACCATATGATATAGATGGAGTTGTGATTAAGGTTAACAGTCTAGCCGAACAAGATGAACTTGGTTTTACGGTAAAATACCCCCGTTGGGCAATTGCTTATAAGTTTCCGCCTGATCTTGCAGAAACTGAAATTTTATCTGTTGAATGGACAGTTGGTCGGACTGGTGTGGTAACACCAACCGCCAACATGAAGCCTGTCACTTTGGCTCAAACTACTGTTTCACGTGCAACGCTCCATAATGTTGACTATATTTCTGAAAAAGATGTTCGTCTGAAAGACAGAGTTATTATCTATAAGGCAGGAGATATCATTCCAGCAGTTGAGCGGGTTCTATTTGAAAAGCGGCCAATTGACTCAGTTCCCCTTGAGGTTCCTTTAAATTGTCCTGAATGTAATTCAGATTTGATCCATTTTGAGGACGAGGTCGCATTGCGCTGTATTAACCCTCTCTGCCCTGCTCAATTACGTGAACGTCTGATTCACTTTGCTAGCCGTGATGCAATGAACATTGTTGGCCTCGGTGAAAAAGTAGTAACCCAGCTCTTTGAAAAAAATTTAATTAAAGATGAAGCTGATATTTATCGGCTTCGCAAGGAAGATCTTCTGCTTTTGGATAAATTTGGAGAGAAGTCAGCGGAAAAATTGTTGTTTGCAATTGATAACAGCCGAGGTAATTCCGTTGAAAAATTGATTTTTGGGTTGGGAATCCGTCATGTTGGATCAAAGGCGGCCAAGATTCTTGCTCAACATTTTGGTAATTTAAAAAAAATTGCGGAAGCAAGTATTGAAGAAATCTCTGTAATTCCAACAATTGGTGAAACCGTGGCAACGGCTGTAAGTAATTATTTTAATCAGGCTGGAAGTCAAAAGCTTATGTCTGAGTTGCAAGAAGAAATGTTGAATTTTGATTTTCTTGGTGATCCAGTCCAAACGGGAGGGATACTAGCTGGCAAAATAGTTGTTTTGACAGGAAAATTAACGTCGCTCTCACGTAATCAAGCCAAAGAAAAATTGGAAAATCTTGGGGCAACTGTGACGGAATCTGTTTCTAAGAAAACAAATCTTTTAGTTGCAGGGGAGGATGCAGGTTCCAAACTCAAAAAAGCTCAAGAGTTAGGGATTGAAATTTGGTCTGAATCAGACCTCAAAGCAATATAATATAAAGTATAGATATGGCATCGATTAAAATACAGAAATTTTTGTTGTAGAATGAACGGAGGTAATACTTGAAGGCACGTTTAATTTATAACCCAACATCTGGGCAAGAACTTATAAAGAAATCAATCGCAGATATTTTGAATGAATTGGAATCTTATGGCTATGAAACATCGGCTTTTGCGACGACAGCTGAAAAAGATTCCGCTCGAAATGAGGCTGAAAGGGCTTCGAAAGCTGACTATGATTTGATCGTTGCAGCAGGCGGTGATGGGACACTTAATGAAGTTGTCAATGGTATGATGACAGTTTATCGTAGCAAGCGTCCTAAATTTGCCTTGATTCCTGCTGGAACAACCAATGACTTTGCACGTGCCTTGAAGATTCCAAGCAATAAGCCTCTTGAAGCCATTAAAATCGTTGGTAAGAAGCAGACCTTAGGTATTGATGTTGGAAAAAAGGATGATCAGACGCATTTTATCAATATTGCAGCGGCTGGTGCTTTAACAGAGTTGACTTTTTCAGTGCCTAGTCAGTTAAAAACTACCTTTGGTTACCTTGCTTATATCCAGAAAGGGGCAGAGCTTCTTCCTCGGGTAAAAAAACACCTTGTTCGTATTACATATGATGGCAATGTGATTGAAGAAGAAATTTCAATGTTTTTCTGTGGCCTAACTAATTCAGTTGGTGGTTTTGAAAATATCGCTCCAGATGCTCAGATCAATGATGGCCTGTTTACCTTAATTTTAGTTAAAACCGACAACTTTTTTGAACTTATTGCCCTTCTTGCTATTGTTGCAAGTGGGTCAGGTAATCATGTGAACGATGTCAATGTTACATATCTCAAAGCTACTAATGTGAAGGTTGAGCCACTGACAGATGATAAGTGGATGCTTAATCTAGATGGTGAATATGGTGGAGAAGCACCAGTAGAGTTTGTTAATCTAAAGGGTGCTATAGAAACCTTTGTAAATCTTGATCGTGTCCCTGATGGAAAATACATTGAGGAAGAGACACTGAGAGATCGCGAAATCGAAGAAATGGCTAAAAAGTTTATAGAACATGCGGCGGCAATTAAACCTGAAAGCCTTAATGAACTCAATGAAGAAAAGTAGTGTAAAAGACAATGTTAAAATTGAAATTTTACATGTTATATTGCATATTTACTAAAACTAGGAATAGAATCTAGTAAAATAGAAAGTAATAAATGACTTCAATCACAGATCTTTTAAATAACAATTTTTGGCAACAAATAATTAATCAAAACAGTAATCCTTGGCATCTGTTAATGTCAATTTTTGATATTGCCATTGTAGCGTACATTATTTATCGTCTAACCCGTTTTGTTCAGGGAACTCGGTTGATGATTTTAGTGCGTGGTGTATTTCTTTTTATTGTGATTGACTTACTTGCTGTTTTTTTAGATCTCTCAACACTGAAATGGTTGCTCAACCAAGTCATCACTTATGGGGTAATTGCTTTAATTATTGTTTTTCAGCCAGAAATACGTCAAGCCCTAGAGAGACTAGGTTACTCTACTAACTTAATTCCATGGATTAAGCCAAAAAACTCAGCTTCTAATCAAATTGAGGCATATGAGCGTTCTTTTGAATATATGTCTATGCGAAAAATTGGCGCTCTGGTCGCAATAGAACGCTCACAGACTTTGAAAGAGTATGCATCCTCGGGGATTAAGCTTGATGCTGACATCTCAAGTAGCCTTCTCATTAATATTTTTATTCCCAATACTCCGCTTCATGACGGAGCAGTAATTATTGAAAATAATAAAATTTCAGTGGCTTCGGCTTATCTACCTTTAAGTGAACGTTCTGATATTTCAAAAGAATATGGTACCAGACACCGGGCGGCCATTGGGTTGGCAGATGTTTCGGATGCCTTGGTACTTATTGCATCAGAAGAGACAGGAGGAATTTCGGTTGCTCATCGAGGAAATTTCTATTCAGATATTAGTAAAGAACAGTTTCATCAAATTTTAACGGATGAACTTAATAATAGCCCAGAAGAACGTCAAACTAGACTCTCAAGTTGGTTCAAAAAACGAGGTAAGGGGGATAATAGATGAGCCGATTGATTAATTCGAAACCTTTTTATGTCCTTGTGAGTATTCTTTTTGCCGTCTTTCTTTTCTTAAATGTAAATTCAAGTGCGGCGCTTAATGATGGCTCAGTCCAGCCAGGTGGTCAAGTATATACTGCAACTTTGGAAAATATTCCAATTTCAGTACAATATAATTTTGATAAATATTTTATTTCTGGGTACAACAGCACTGCGACTGTTACCTTGAGTTCGAATAACCAAGTAGAAATTTTACAAGAAAAGTCAACAGATTTACGTACTTTTAAATTGGTAGCTGACTTATCAGATATTGGTACCGGAACACATACAATTCCTATTGTGGTAAAAAATCTCTCTTCAGATATGAATGCAAAGACCAGCCCAAACAGTCTAGCAATCACTGTTGAAAGGAAAAAATCAAAAGTGTTTGATGTTAGCCCAATAGTTGATAAGTCTTTGATTCCGGAAAACTATACCTTAACAAGTGTTACAACAAGCCCGTCAAGGGTTGTTGTGATAGCAGGAACAGATTCAATTAATAATGTTAAGTTGGTACAAGCAGTTTTGCCTTCAGATACAGATCTCACAAAGGAGACAACAATTACTGTCAACTTACAAGCAGTTGACAGATCGGGTAAAATTGTTCCAGCAATCTTTTCACAGACTTCCGTAAGAATGACAGTTAAGTTAAGTAAAAATGGCTAAATATAGTCAGTTGACTAAAATATAAAAGAAAGTAAACTGAAAATGGAGAATAAAATTGGGTAAATATTTTGGAACTGATGGCGTGCGAGGAGAAGCAAATGTAGACTTGAAACCAGAGATGGCTTTCAAACTTGGTCGTTTTGGGGGGTATGTCCTAAGTCAACATGAAACTGAACAACCAAAGGTCTACGTGGCACGTGATACTAGAATTTCAGGCCAAATGCTTTCAACAAGTTTAATTTCTGGCCTTTTGTCAGTTGGTATTGAAGTTTTTGACCTTGGGGTCATTGCGACACCAGGGCTTGCCTACATTGTAAAAAAAGATAAGGTATCAGCTGGTGTAATGATCACAGCAAGTCATAATCCGGCTCTGGATAATGGCATCAAGTTCTTTGGTGGCGATGGCTTTAAATTAGATGATGCAAAAGAACTTGAAATTGAAGCATTGATTGATACAGATAATGATAATCTTCCGCGTCCTTCGGCTGAGGGTTTGGGAAAACTTCATACATACAAAGAAGCCAAACAAAAATATATCTCATTTCTTGAAAATACTGCGAAAGGAAATTTTGAAGACTTTAAGATTGTACTTGATACAGCAAATGGTGCAACTTCAACAACAGCAAGATCTGTTTATCTCGACTTGGGGGTTGATATTGAGGTCATCGGTGACAAACCTGACGGCTTGAACATTAATGACAAGATAGGATCAACCCATCCAGAAGCACTTGTTGCTGAAGTTCTTGAAAATGGAGCAGATGCTGGATTTGCCTATGATGGTGATGGCGACCGCATTATTGCTGTTGACGAAATGGGAAATATTGTCGATGGTGATCGTATCATGTTCATCATTGGTAAGCACCTAAAAGCTCAAGGAAAACTTGCTCAAGATGCTGTTGTTACAACTGTAATGTCAAATATTGGATTCCACAAGGCTTTGGAAGAAAATGGTATGAAGTCAATTGTTACCGCAGTTGGAGATCGTTATGTGTTGGAAGAAATGCGCAAGTCTGCCTATAATTTTGGTGGTGAACAGTCTGGCCATATGATCTTCTTGGATTTAAGTCCAACAGGTGATGGCCAGTTATCGTCGATTCAGCTTCTTAAAGTAATGCGGGAGACAGGGAAAAAACTTTCACAACTTGCCGCTGAGGTTACAATATACCCACAAAAACTTGTAAATGTACGGCTGTCGCAACTTTCTTATAAGGATACGTGGAAAGATTTTAGTGCTATTACGGATATAATTTCAGAAAAGGAAACTTTACTTGGTGAATCAGGACGTATCTTGGTTCGCCCTAGCGGTACTGAACCACTTCTTCGTGTCATGGCTGAGGCATCCACAAAAAAAATGGTAGATAATGTTGTAGATTCTATCGTTGAAGTTGTTAAGGCTGAAATTGGGGAATAAACCATAAGAAGAACGAATTTAATCATACCTGTTATGGTAGATATGTTAATAATAACATGTCTATTTTTTAACTAATTATTCTGTCAATATAAAATAAAATCTGGGTAAATTACAAATTTACCATTTTCTAAGTTAATATTAAATCTTACAAAAACCAAAATATGGTTTGGATTTAACTACATTATGATACTTAATTTATCTTTTCAATCTGTCACTCATTTTTTTGGGGGGGCAGATTTTTTGGCATAATTTAGGAATATTGAAATAGCATTTGCAAACTTTCAGTAATTTCTTTGCATAAGTAACTTTTTAGGAGTAAAATGAAATATATTTATTTTTTTGATTAAACTTATTTTCATAATAGTTAGGGAGACAAAATGCTCGGTTTTGGTAAGAAAAAAAACGCACTTAAAGATGATAAAGGACTCTATGCCCCACTTGGGGGTCAAGTAATAAAAATAGAAGAAACTTCTGATCCTATCTTTTCACAAAAAATTATGGGTGAAGGTTTTGCAATTGAGCCTCGAGAAGGTAAAGTCACAGCTCCAATCTCTGGCATGGTAACCCTTGCAGGAGCTCAAGCGTTAGGTTTCACACGAGAAGATGGTCTCGAAGTTTTGCTTCATCTTGGTATTGATACAGTTTCATTAGATGGTGCTCCCTTTACTTTTAACGTTAAAGTTGGTGATGTTGTTAAAGGTGGCGAGGAAATTGGCTCTGTAAACTGGTCAATTGTTGAGGCTGCTGGTCTTGAAAAGACAAGTATGGTTATTTTCACAAACACTGCGGAGAAATTGGCAGATTTTGCTGTTGATTACGGCTCACATGAAGCCGGAGCTTCAATTGGTAGTGCTAACATAAAATAAGTTAGTTGAAACAAGCCTTATAAAAAGTTTCTTCATTACAGTATGTTAATTCCTGAAATTTTCAGGATTTTTTTTATAAAAAATGAAATCGTAAAGAAAGTATGAAAATCAAAAAGTGTAAATGATATGATTAGCCTGATCAAATTTTAAAAAGATTTTGAAATTAGAAAAGCACACACATATTAGCGAACCTAATATTTCCAAAATAGGTTTAAGGTAATTATTAGAAGAGTTACATAAAAAAGTTAGTCAATGAAAAAGTACCAAACAACTCTAGTCAATAGTGAATCTGACTTTGCTCATTTTTTGATATAATTACTAATGGCAAATTGTAAAATTAAGTTAGCCACCTGAAGCAAGAAAAAAACACCTGAAACCTTTATACTTGAATTTGGAAAAATAAAGTAGAAAAGGAT
>NZ_JACHHV010000012.1 GCF_014202895.1 Lactovum miscens | reverse complement strand
AATCCTTTTCTACTTTATTTTTCCAAATTCAAGTATAAAGGTTTCAGGTGTTTTTTTCTTGCTTCAGGTGGCTAACTTAATTTTACAATTTGCCATATTATTTTTTCTTTCCTTTTCTCATCTTCTTTTGAGCTCTTTTCATCGCTTGCTTCATAGCAAATTCAGTTGCTTTACCTTTAAGACCGCCACCAAACATCTGTCCCATATCAGGCATTCCAGCACCTTGAGGGAGATTCATTCCCCCCATCATATCTTGCAAAGCCGACATGTCAGGCATTCCAGCAGGCATCTGCATTTTTTGGTTTCCACGACCTTTTTGCTGCCCCATAGCACCCATCATGGCAGACATATCCCCATTCATAACTGCCTGCATCATATCCTTAGATTGACTAAATTGTTTAATAAATTTATTTACTTCAATAAAACTATTTCCTGATCCAGCCGCAATGCGACGACGACGTGCTGGTGAAAGTTCTACCTCAAGCTGACGCTCAGCTTGAGTCATTGATAAGACCATCGCTTTCTTGCGAGCAACGTCTTTGGGATCAACCTTTATGTTACTTGCGCCTGGAATTTCATTCATACCTGGAATCATCTTCATTATTTCTTCCATAGGTCCCATTGATTGAACTTGATCAAGCTGGTCGATGAAATCACCAAAGTCAAAGCGGTTGTCCATCATCTTCTCAGCTAAAACTGCTTGTTGTTCCTGATCATAATTGGCTTGCGCTCGTTCAATTAGTGTCAGCATATCGCCCATACCAAGGATACGACTGGACATGCGATCTGGATAAAAGATTTCAAGGTCAGTCAACTTTTCGCCTGTACCAGTAAATTTGATAGGTTTACCTGTGATCTCGCGAATCGATAAAGCCGCACCACCACGTGTATCACCATCAAGTTTGGTGATGATTACACCCGAAATATCTAAGATTTCATCAAACGTCTTTGCCACTTGTGCAGCAATTTGACCAGTCATAGCGTCAACAACGAGAAGAATTTCAGTTGGGTTAGCCAATTTCTTGATTTCTTTAAGCTCATTCATGAGCTTATCATCAATCTCAAGTCGTCCTGCAGTATCAATCAGAACATAGTCATTGTGAGCCTCTGAAGCAAATTTAAGACCATTACGCACGATATTAACTGGATTTTCCGAAACTCCTTCATCATAAACTGGAACATCTAACTGTTGCCCTAATGTCTTCAACTGATCAATGGCAGCAGGGCGATATACGTCACCAGCAATCATCAAAGGCCTAGCATTTTGCTCCTCTTTGAGTTTCTTCGCCAATTTTCCAGCAAAAGTTGTCTTGCCTGCACCTTGAAGTCCAACCATCATGATGATAGTTGGAATATGTGGCGATTTAAGAAGTTCAGCTTCTCCTCCACCTAAGATGGCAGTTAATTCCTCATTAACGATTTTAATTATTTGTTGTGCAGGATTTAGAGCCTCAGAAACTTCTACACCTATCGCACGTTCACGAATATTTCTGATAAATTTCTTTACGACGGGAAGAGCAACATCGGCCTCAAGCAAAGCGACACGAATTTCTTTGGTAATTTCAAGAACATCATTTTCTGTGATCTTTCGCTTCCCACGTAAATTTTTGAAAACGCCTTGAAGACGTTCAGTTAGATTTTCAAATGCCATTTATAATAACCCAATTTCTTTATACTTGTTTTCAATTATAACAAAATCCAATGTTTTGCGCTTCATCCAAAAGGCCGAAGGTACTGAGAAACCCTGAACTGTGTCCATCTTAAGATAGTTATAAAAATAAGTGACGCAAGCTCACTTATTTTTTATGTAATGACTCTAATTATTTTTCCTCAAAACGGACAGATACTATCTTTGAGACACCTGCTTCACTCATGGTAACTCCGTACATACCCTTGGCAGCTGCCATAGTCCCTTTACGATGAGTGACAACAATAAACTGGTTAGAGTTATCAAAATGATTCATATAGTCACCAAAACGTTTAACATTGGCTTCATCAAGAGCAGCTTCTACTTCATCAAGCACAACAAATGGAACCGTGCGGACACGTAAAATAGCAAAGAGAAGAGCAAGTGCAGTCAATGCCTTCTCACCTCCTGACATCAAAGTCAAGCTTCCCAGACGTTTTCCAGGTGGCTGAGCCAAAATATCAATTCCTGCATCAAGAAGGTTGTCGCTTGTTAAAACAAGATCAGCTTCCCCGCCGCCAAACATTTGAGAAAAGGTTTGTTTGAAACTGACACGAACGGCATCGTACGTTGACTTAAATCGAGCACGTACCTCATCATCCATCTCTGTCATTGTGCCAATCAAAAGATTTTTAGATTCTAATAAGTCGCCTTTTTGAGTGTTTAGAAATGCATAACGGTCACTTACTTCAGCATATTGTTGAATCGAATCAAGATTGACTGGACCAAGTCTACGAATTTGATGCTCTACGCCACGGAGATCTCTCTCTGCTTTCGGAAGCTCTCCATCATCAATCGTCTCTGATTGGCTTTCAGCTTCATCAAAACTAATTTGGTACTCTTCTGAAAGACTAATCTGAGCAGCTTTAAGATTAGCCTCAAGTTGTTCAATTTGAAGTTCTAGACGTGTTTTCCGATCATGATATATTTGAATCTCTTCCCGGGCTGAGAAATTTTTAACTTCTAAATCTTCAATCTGAGCACTGAAATCTTCACGTGCAAAGCGTAATGAAACTTGTTTGACATTTGTATCTTGCAATTTTTGATTAGCTTCCATCAATTGTTTTTGAAAATTGGCCCGCGTTGCAGAATCGATTTTAATTGTTTCTGCCTGATTAAGTGAGTCAAGACGTAGACTTATGTTCGCCAAGGAAGATTCAAATCTCGAATTTTCAGTCTTGCTAAAATTCAGCTCTGAGTTGATTCTTGAAACTTCTACTTTGAAATCTGTCAAAGATGCCGATTTTTCAGCGACTAAACTATTACGTTCTTCAGAGCTTGACTTTACAATATCCAATTCAGAATTAATTTTGTCTTTACTCTTTGCAATCTCATCGAGCTCAACTTGAATTTCAAAGTTATCCAATTTAAGTTGAGTGATAAGTTCTTCAGTTTCTGGTCCTGATGAAAGAGAAATCAGTTCTTCCAAATCATCCTTTTGTTGTGAAAGCTGCTTTACTCTAAGTTCAGATTCTTTTCCAAGTAGGCGTTTTTCCTCACCTTGTGTATGAAGTTGAGTAATTTCTGCAGTTAAACTCTTTTCAGCATCTACAAATTTTTGAGCGATTTTCTCTTTTTCTTTAAGCAAATTTTCAAGTTGGCTAACCTCTTGCTTCAATTGCTCTATTTCATTAGCAATAAAAGTTGAGTTGTTTCGATTTTGACGGGAACCACCTGAATATGACCCACCTGGTGAAAGCAGGCTACCATCAAGAGTGACAATGCGTACGTTGAAATTCATAGCACGGGCAATAACTGTTGCATTATCGCCGTTATCAACTATTATAGTTGTTCCAAGAAGACTTGATATTGCTGGTCTCAACTTTTCATCAAATTGAACCAAATTACTGGCCAAGTCTATAAAGCCAGGCATACCTGATACACGTGAATAATCTCGGAATTCTCGCGACTTAATTGTTGTCAGTGGCAAGAATGTTGCTCGGCCTTGCTTACTTTCACGCAAATAACGAATGGCTGCCTGCGCCGCCTGCTCATTTTCAGTCACAATACTTTGCGCACCACCACCCAAAGCGACTTCTAGCGCTGGCTCGTACTTGCTATCAAAGGAAAGAAGATCCGCAACAACACCTATGATTCCATTGGGATTTTCACGCATAACGGCACGTACACCGGCAAAAAGATTACTGTGATTTTCTCGAATATTCTCAAGTGAATTCAGCTGAGCTCGCTGCTTATTGTAACGTTCAAGTACTTTATATTGAGCTAGCTCAGATTCTGATTTTTGGGACTGGACATTTTGAAGTGCTTGATTCTTAGTTTGAAGATCAGAAAAGATCATATCAATTTCAGATTTTTGAGTTTCATAATCTGCTTGAATCCTCAGAAGGTCGGAAGAAATTATAGTTAACTTTTCTAAGTTTTCTTTATTTGAAGAGTCAGATTCAACCTGTTGGCGCAAAAGATTATCTGCATCAGCCTGATTTTTTGTTAATTGATTTGATAAAGTTGATTCTTTATTAACCAGAATCAGATAGCTCTCACGGAGATGCTCCGTCTGCGCTTCAGGGCTCTCTGAAAAGGCTTCTAAATCCTCTTCAAGTTCCTTAATTTTCCCATCCAAAATTAATTTTTGATGGTGTAAATTTTCTAGTACCTCACGATTCTCTGAAAGTCGCTTTTCAAGTTCTGTTTTTTCCTGACTGAATGTCTCAATTTGCTCAGCTCTCGCCTGATCAGACTTAGTCTGATCTTCTGCAGCTCTATCAAAGCGTTCAATCTGCTTTTCTAGATCAGATTTTAGTTCTGTCAGCGAAAGAGCTTGACTTTGTAAGGACTCTCGTTCCTTATCTGCTTGGTCACGTTGGTACTTTAAACTTTGAACTTTATCTTCAAAGTCTTTTTGAGAGAGAATCAATGCATCTAACGAGCCCAATACTTCTTCAACCTCAGTTGATGAATCATCATACTGGCTTCGTGCCTGTTTAACATGAGCAACTAATAGTGAAAGTGCCAATTTATGACGGGATGCATCAAGCGTCTGAAATTGCAAAGCTACATCACGTTGGCTCTTCAAACTTGGCAACTGACCAGATAGTTCATAGATAATGTCTTCCAGACGATCCAGATTATCCTGCATTGCTTTAAGTTTGCTTTCAGTCTCAGCCTTGCGAGTCTTAAATTTTAAGACACCAGCCGCTTCTTCAATAATCGCTCGACGCTCTTCAGGTTTCGAACTGAATACAGACTCAATACGCCCCTGGGAAATAATTGAGAAAGAATCACGTCCCAGACCTGTATCCAAGAACATGTCATGAATATCCCTAAGACGTTTTTTCTTTCCGTTGATTAGAAATTCTGAATCTCCATTTCGATAGAGGCGACGGGTCACAACAACCTCTTTATTATCAGAGTCCAAATAACGACCGGTATTATCAAAATGTGCAGTAACTTCAGCAAAATTTTGTGCTTTTCGTTTTTCTGTACCAGCAAAGATAACATCTGGCATCTTTGCCCCACGTAAAGATTTAGCAGATTGCTCGCCTAATGCCCATCTTAATGCTTCAGTAATATTTGATTTTCCTGATCCATTAGGACCCACTATCGCTGTAATGCCATGGTCAAAATCAATTTTTGTACGATCAGCAAAAGACTTGAAGCCATGAATTTCAAGTTTCTTCAAGTACATTATCTTTTGCTCCTAATTGCCATTTTGAATGCATCTTGAGCTGCAGCTTGTTCTGCAAGCTTCTTCGAATGTCCATGTCCTGATCCTAGTTGGAGCTCATTTTCAAAAACGGCTACTTTAAATTGTTTTTTATGATCAGGACCAGTCTCTTCAATGACACGGTATTCAATCTTAGTGTCCCCGTTAACTTGAAGGAGTTCCTGAAGTGCTGTTTTATAATCTGTCACACCTATAAAGTCTCCATCCTCAAAGTCAGGAATCACAACCAGATTAAGGAATTTTTTAACTGCTTCAAAACCTTGGTCTAACAAAAGAGCGCCTAAAAAGCTTTCGAAAAGGTCTTCAAGTGTTGTATCACGACAACGTCCGCCCATTTGCTCTTCACCATTTCCAAGCTTGATAAATTCATCAAAATGACACTTTTTTGAAAACCTTGATAAAGATTCGGTACGAACCAATGATGAGCGAATTTTTGAAAGTTCACCTTCTAATTTTTCTGGAAATTTCAAGTAAAGATATTCCGAAATTGTCAGTGATAGAGCAGCATCTCCCAAAAATTCCAAACGTTCGTTGCTTGCAGTCTTTGGGAGGTGGTTCTCATTGGCATAAGATGTGTGCGTAAATGCAGTTTCAAGTAATTTTGAATCGGAAAAAACGATATTAAAGTCGTTTTTTAATTTTAATTCTAATTTTCCCATAGCCTTAATTATAACAAAATTCCCAAGTAAATTTTTAAAAAAGCGAGTCTTAAAAAAATCGCTTTAACTATAAGTATCATCACATATTAGTTCAAAGTAAATTATTCAAATCTTGGTCTGAATTTTTATCAGCCCTTACTCTTCCAAATTATTAAAAAAGCTTTGAAAACTTTGTAACTTCGTTGTTTCTTTCAATTTTATTCATCAAAGTTTTCAAATTAAATCTTTCAATCTAGTTATCCTGTTGAACTTGTAGGACAAACCATCTTGTGTACCTGTTGAGAATACTTTAACTTATTTTAGATTCTATCTGAGGTCAATGTTGAGATGGGCTTTCGCTTTATCTGTTTTTGTCATCATAACCACTTTGATGTTAACAGCATTCTTAAACTTGTATTTAATTTTTCTATAGAGTTTCAAGCTACTTTCTTTTAATTATTACAGTCTAAATAAGAAATAGTCTAAAATTAACTTTCTACTTTGAAAATGTTTGAGTTGCTGTAACGGCTCTCACCCATCCCTGGTAAAGTTTTTCTCGGCGTTCTTTATCCATATTTGGTTGGTAAAGCTTGCCATCCATTCGTTCAACCTCTGTCTTATTTTTCCAAAAACCTATTGCTAATCCTGCTAATAGAGCTGTTCCAAAGGCAGTTGTTTCAGCATTTTCCGGTCGACGAATCGGAACATTTAGAACGTCAGCTTGAAACTGCATTAGGTAAGAATTAGCTGTTGCTCCACCATCTACACGTAGGCTTGGAATTGAAATTCCAGTATCATTAGTCATTGTATCAAGTATGTCTTTTGTCTGATAACAAATTGCTTGAAGAGCTGCCTTTACCAGATCATTATCATTTGTCGCACGTGTCAAGCCGAAAATAGCACCCCGAGCATTTTGATTCCAGTATGGGGCACCTAGACCAGTAAATGCAGGGACCAAATAAATATCATCGTCTGTATCCGATTTATATGCCATTTCTTCTGATTGGTCTGCATGAGTTAAGATTTTGACCCCGTCACGCAGCCATTGAACAACTGATCCAGCAATAAAAATAGAGCCTTCTAAAGCATAAGTCACCTTATCATCTAGCTTATAAGCGATTGTTGTCAGAAGCTTATTTTCTGAAAAATGTGGGTTCTCACCTGTATTCATTATAATGAAAGCACCTGTTCCATAGGTATTCTTGATCATGCCTTCCTCAAAGCATTGTTGACCGACCAAAGCGGCCTGCTGGTCCCCCATAAGATTAGCGATAGGAACAGATTCACCGAAGAAATGAAAATCCTTTGTATAACCATAAATCTCAGAATTCTTTCGAACTTCTGGCAACATACTAACTGGAATATTTAGAAGATGTAAAATTTCTTCATCCCATTTCTCTTCAACAATGTTATAAAGCATTGTTCGACTGGCATTAGTGACATCAGTCGCAAAAGACTCACCATTTGTTAATTTCCAGAGTAACCAAGTATCTATTGTTCCAAAAAGTAAGTCTCCTGCTTCAGCCATTTCTTGGGCAGTTGGGACATTGTCTAAAATCCATCGGATTTTTGTCGCGGAAAAATATGCATCGATTACAAGACCCGTCTTCTTATGGAAGAAATTCTCATACCCATCCGCAATTAACTGATCACAGATATCTGCGGACTGACGAGATTGCCAGACTAATGCATGACTAATTGGAAGCCCAGTGTTTTTATTCCAAACTACTGTTGTCTCACGTTGATTGGTAATCCCAATCGCTGCAATTTCAGACGGTTGAGCGCCTGAGTGTATGAAAAGGTCTGCTAATACTGACTGAACAGACTGCCAGATTTCATTAGCATCATGCTCTACCCAACCTGATTTTGGAAAGTACTGAGGAAACTCTTTTTGTGCAACCGCAATTTTATTGCCTTTTTTATCAAAGATAATGGCTCGTGAACTGGTCGTACCCTGATCAATCGCTAAAATATATTTTTTTTCCATAGTTCCGATTATATCAAAAAACACTGATAGCTGTCAGCGTTTTCAGTCTTGTTTTACCTTCATTTCAAATTATTTACTCAGGTCAATTCGCTTGCTTAACTTGTCAATAATGATACCACCCACAATTAAGGATGCAAATTCTCCAATGAAAAGTGTAAACCATGTCCAGATAAATGGAGCACCTGCTACAAAAACGAGTTCAATGGCAATAGTAAACATTGTAAAAGCAAAGAAAATAGCGAAGAAGACGAAAGCCTTATTTAACTGACCATTTAAGAAGTATTGGTCCTTGAAACGATCAAATAAGATTACACCTAACCAAACAAAGATTAAAGTTGAAAGTCCACCTACAATAACATCTACAATCGTGAAACTCATAAAATTTGAGATCATGCATCCAAGCGTTACCGCTATAATGTACTTTTTATTATAGAAGGCTAAAAAGTTAAACATTTCTGAAAAACGGAATTGAACTGGGCCATAACTAATGGCATTGAACCCGGGTGCGACTGTGAGGACAATGTAGAGTGCCGCAACTATCGCAATTGATACGATATCGAAGACCTTGATATTTTTTTTCATGAATTCTCCTTTATGCGTGGTAGGACATGAAATCTACCCGCAGTGTAGTATGCCTGAGCAAAGGTAAAAGTCTCAGGGATTAATATTGAACTTCTTTAGCCCACATTAACTTGTATAGTTTAACAGAATCTAATCAAAAAGAAAAGCCTGATAAACCTACCAGAACTCTTTTTTTAAATTTTAATAATTCATATGACCAAGTGACCAGCCTCCGTCAATTGGAATCACCGCTCCTGACATATATTTAGCTGCTGGGCTGGCAAGAAAAAGCGTCAATTCAGCAACTTCCTCTGGGTCCGACCAACGTTTTGAAGGAATATCCGCAGCAACTTTTTTCGCTACCTTTTCATCATTATCAAAGTCTGATGCGGTCATTGGAGTTTTAATTGCACCGGGTGCAATTGCAAGAACTTGGATCCCATGTCTCGCTTCATCCGAAGCCAGTTGCTTGGTAAAGCCAACGATGGCATGCTTACTTGTTGTATAAACCAGACCTCCTCCACCTGTACCAAGTCCCGCAACAGAAGCCATATTAATGATAACACCAGATCCTCGCTTTTTCATCTGAGGTAAAAATCCTGAACAAGTTAGGTAAATACTATCGAGATTTGTTTCTAAAACTTTTTTCCATAACCTATAATCCGTTGTGTCAAGTGTTTTATAACCATCTAAGATTCCAGCTGTATTACAAAGAATATCGATTTCACCGACAAAATTTACCATTTGTTTAACCTGAATAGGATCTGAAACATCACATTTAACAATCCCATCAGCCTCATGAATATCTACCGCTACGACTTCTGCACCATCATTTCTGAAGGCTTGAGCCTGGGCCTTTCCAATTCCTGAAGCTGCACCTGTAACAAGTACTTTTTGACCTGAGAATCGCATTATTCTACCAAAACCCAATCCTCAGCAAGTACATCACAAGGTGTAGGTGAGAACATAGAGAATCCCTCTCCCTTTACCTTAATTAGGAAATAAGGGGTTACCTCAATTTGATTACCCGAGGAATCAAAAATTTGGTTAAAGAGTTTAATGTAATCTTCACCACCTTCCCAACCACTTCTTACAATTTTTTTCCCAGCTTTTAAAAGGGGAAGAGCTGTTTCAAAATTTATTTTTTCGACTTTCATAAAATTAACCTATCAATGATCCATTTGGAGTTGAAGCGTCCACTGTACAGAGTTGGAGTGCCTTACCATCTGGGCTTTCAGCAGAAAGAATCAACCCTTCAGAGACATATTTTCCCATCATCTTACGCGGTTTTAAGTTTGCCACAATTTGAAGTTTCTTACCAACAAGTTCTTTCTCATTTGGATAGAAGGCCTGGATGCCTGAAAGTATGCAACGGTCCTTGCGTTCCCCATCATCTAAAGTGAACTTAAGTAATTTACTAGAACCTTCAACTTTTTCAACTTCTAGAACTTCTGCAATACGAATCTCAACCTTATCAAAATCGTCAAATTGAATGATATCTTTGTGCTCTGAAAGTTCATTAACTACTTCATTTTCACCGCCAATAAAGCCGTTCACCACAGCAATTTCTTCTTCTCGTTCAAGACGAGGAAAAATTGGCTCACCCTTTTTTACAACAGGATTAACAAAATCAACTTCAACTTGAAGATTTTCAATTGAAATTTGGCTGTCCGCTAAGCCGAGCTGACTGAAAATTTTCTCTGAGGTTTCATGCATAAATGGCTGTAAAAGAGCAGCAGCAATTCGAAGATTAGCCGCCAAATGATACAGCACATTGTTAAGTTTTGACTCGTCATTTTCAGATTTAGCTAACACCCATGGTACTGTTTCATCAATGTATTTATTACTGCGTGAAATCAGAACCCAAATCTCAGACAAGGCCACTGAAAACTCAAACTTATCCATAGCTACATGATAGTTTTTAATACTTGAGTCAACAACCTCATTCAATGCTGCATCAAACTCACTTGCTTCGCCTTTTTTAATTTTTCCCGAATTATATTTGTTAATCATGGCAACAGTACGATTCAGCAAATTGCCAAGGTCATTGGCTAAATCAAAATTGATACGATCAATATAGCTTTCAGCAGTAAAGTTTCCATCATTTCCAAAAGGCATTGCACGAAGGATGTAGTAACGGTAGGCATCTAGACCATAGCGTTCAACCAATGGCTCTGCATAAATCACATTATGAAAAGACTTTGACATTTTACGTCCATCTACTTGGTACCAACCATGACCAAAGACCTGTTTAGGTGTCGGCAAATTAAGGGCATGCAAGAAAATTGGCCAATAAATGGTGTGAAAACGCAAGATATCCTTTCCAACCATATTGACAGCATTTGGTTGGTCATCTTTTGTAGCCCAAAATTTTCGATAAAGACTATCATCTTCTGTCCCGTAACCAAGTGCTGTTATATAGTTGAACAATGCGTCAAGCCAAACATAAATCACATGTTTAGGATCTGATTTGATTGGAACTCCCCAAGTGAATGTCGTACGAGACACTGCCAAATCCTCAAGACCAGGTTTGATAAAGGTATTAATCATTTCATTCTTACGAATTTCAGGCTGGATGAAATCTGGGTGTTCCGCATAATATTCTAAAAGCCAATCAGCATATTTTCCCATACGGAAGAAGTAAGATTCTTCCTCAACTTTTTCCACCTCATGGCCTGAAGGTGCCATACCGCCGATCATCTTACCGTCAGCATCACGATAAACTTCAGCAAGTTGGCTTTCAGTAAAAAATTCTTCATCTGAAACAGAATACCAGCCTTCATATTTTCCAAGATAAATATCATCTTGAGCAAGCAACTGTTCAAATATCTTTTGCACAGCTTCTTCGTGATAGTGATCGGTTGTTCGGATAAATTTATCATAGCTAATATCAAGTAAAGACCAAAGTTTTTTTACATCTTCAGCCATCGGGTCAAGATATTCCTTAGGTGTCAAGCCAGCTTCTTCAGCCTTCTTCTGAATCTTTTGGCCATGCTCATCTAGACCTGTTAAATAGAAAGTCTCATAGCCCATAAGACGTTTGTAACGTGCTAAAACATCACAGGCAATTGTTGTATAGGTAGAGCCTAGATGCAATTTACCTGACGGGTAATAGATTGGTGTTGTAATGTAAAAAGTTTTATTTTCTGTCATTTTGATTAATTAGCTTAAGTCGAATTAGCAGTTGCTATTTAATTTAAGCCTCTCCTTCTATTCAGGCAAATGAAACCTGTTATTTGAGAAATCTCACTTTATAGTATAGCAAAAAAAAGCTTATTTCGACCTGGTGAAGCCACGATAACGGCTTTTCCTACTATAAAAAAATCCCATTCCCTTAGGAACGAGATTTCAAATTCATAATGTTTACTTAGAAGCCACCCATCATACTAGGGTCCATTGCAGGAGCTGCAGGAGCTTTTGGCTCTGGCTTAGATGCTACAACTGCTTCAGTTGTAAGGACTAAAGCCGCAACACTTGAAGCATTTTGCAATGCTGAACGTGTAACTTTGACTGGATCAATGATACCAGTTTCAATCATGTTCACCCACGTTCCATTTTCAGCATTGAAACCTTCGCCAGCTTTAAGTTCTTTCAGTTTGTTAATGACAACTGAACCTTCAAAGCCTGCATTAACGGCTATTTGACGAACAGGTTCCTCAAGAGCACGACGGACGATAGCTACACCAGTAGCAACATCTCCTTTTGCTTCAATCTTATCAAGAGCAGAGATAACGTTGACAAGAGCTGTACCACCACCTGAAACAATACCTTCTTCAACAGCGGCACGTGTGGCATTCAAAGCATCCTCAATCAGAAGCTTCATAGCCTTAAGTTCAGTTTCTGTAGCAGCACCAACTTTGATTACAGCTACTCCGCCAGCCAATTTAGCCAAACGTTCTTGGAGCTTCTCACGATCAAAATCTGAAGTTGTTTGTTCAACTTGAGCCTTGATTACTGCAACACGTTGAGAAATTGCATCTTTATTGCCTGCACCTTCTACAACTGTTGTTTTATCCTTATCAACAGTGACACGAGCAGCTGTACCAAGTGACTCAATTGTGGCTTCTTTCAACTCAAGACCGAGTTCTTCAGTGATAACTGTACCACCTGTCAAGATTGCCAAATCTTCAAGTTGAGATTTACGACGGTCACCAAAACCAGGTGCCTTAACAGCAACTACATTAAAAGTACCACGGATCTTATTCAAAACAAGTGTTGGTAAAGCTTCACCATCTACATCATCAGCCACAATTAACAAAGGACGTCCTGATTTTACAACTGATTCAAGCAAAGGCAAGATTTCTTGAATGTTTGAAATCTTTTTGTCAGTGATCAAAATGTAAGGATTCTCAAGGTCTGCAACCATCTTTTCAGTGTCAGTTACCATATATTGTGACAAGTAACCACGATCGAATTGCATCCCTTCGACAACATCAAGCTCAGTGCTCATTCCCTTTGATTCTTCAATCGTAATTACACCATCGCTACCTACTTTTTCCATCGCATCAGAGATGTACTCGCCGACTTTTTCAGAACGACTTGACACTGTCGCTACTTGAGCAATCGCAGACTTACCAGAAACTGGAATGGCTAATTCTTTAAGAGCAGCAACTGCAGCTTCTGTTGCAAGCTCGATACCTCGACGGATGCCGATAGGGTTAGCACCTGCAGTTACATTCTTCAAACCTTCACGAACAATTGCTTGGGTCAGCAATGTTGCTGTAGTTGTACCATCACCTGCAATATCATTTGTCTTTGAAGCAACTTCTGAGACAAGCTTTGCGCCCATATTTTCGAAGTGATCTTCAAGCTCAATTTCTTTAGCAATTGTGACACCGTCATTAGTAATCAATGGGCTACCAAAAGACTTTTCAAGAACTACGTTACGTCCTTTTGGACCAAGGGTTATTTTAACTATATCAGCTAGAATATCAATACCACGTACAATAGAGGCACGTGCATCAGATGAGAACTTAATTTCTTTTGCCATTTTATAAATACCTTCTTTTTACTAAATTTTAGAGAATCGCAAGCAAGTCAGATTCATGTGTGATCAAAAACTCTTCGCCTTCAACTTTAACTTTGCTGCCACCATACTCAGAAAAAATAACTGTATCTCCAACTTTAACTTCAAGTGGAATTAAGTTTCCTTCTTCATTACGTTTGCCAGCTCCAACAGCAACAACTTCGGCTGTACGAGGCTTTTCTTGGGCAGCACTTGTCAAGACAATACCGCCAACTGTTTTTTCTTCCTCTTCTTTAACACGTAAAACGACGCGATCTGCTAAGGGTTTTAACATTTTGGACCTCCAATATTTTATATTAGCACTCTTTTATCAAGACTGCTAACTTACATTCTTATTTTAGCTCAAAGGTCAAGAATAGTCAAGAAGTAAACTTGAAAAAATCACCAATTTGCCATTTTTTTGAAAAGATCAGAGTTTTTTATAAAAATTATTATTCTTCTTGTATAAAGCCTATGATTTTCATACCAAATTTGAAAAGTTTGGTATGAAAATCATCCTTTTAAAATTTTTTATTATTTATCTTTATTTGTGATGATGGCTTTCAATTATAAATATGTGGAAATAATATTAATCTTCCCCAAAATAGTAAAACCGAATATTTATATCTTTCAACTTCGATTTTCTATTTCGATATACTAACAATTTGATATTAATTACCTTAACAAGGTTCAAATTTGACAGTTGTAAATCTTTACACATTTCTTAGCATCAACAAAATTTTTTCATAAGCAATAAAAAAGCTCAAAATAAAAATTTCGAACTTATTTCTTTTCTTTAATAATAAAAACTGGACGGCCTTTGACTTCAGAAAAAATCTTCGCGATATACTTACCAATGATTCCAAGCATTAAGAGTGTAACTCCAAAAGCAAAGAGCATAATTGTCACGGTTGAGGCCCAGCCACTTACAGGATCCCTCCAGAAAATTGCTCTTCCTATTACAAAAATAACCGCAATAATGTCCACAAACACAACGAACAAACCAAAGTAAACTGCTAAATTCAATGGCGCTTCGGAGAAATTAATAAAACCATCAATTGAATATTTTAAAAGCCTGAAGAAATTCCAGTGAGTATCCCCTGCAACACGTTCACGATTCTCATAAGCCACATATTCTGTATTAAACCCTACCCAAGTGAAGAGACCTTTGGAGAAACGATTGTATTCTGCTAAATCCAACACTGCATCCGCCATCGGGCGTTTCATCAAACGGAAATCACGGACCCCATCAATTACAGGTGTTTCTGAGATCTTATTCATAATCTTATAGAAGAGGTGGCTAAAGAAACTACGTAACCAGGGTTCACCTTTACGATCTGAACGACGAGCGGCAACACAATCTACATCTGGATCTTGCAATATATGATACATCTCTATCAGGGTTTCTGGGGGATCTTGCAAATCTGCATCCATCAATGTCACATAGTCTCCGGTTGCCTCTGATAGCCCTGCATACATGGCAGCTTCTTTACCAAAATTCCTTGATAAATTGATATAATGAACCAATTCGGGATTTTCAAGATTAAGTTTACGTAAAATCTTTAAAGTCTCGTCTTTTGAACCATCATTTACAAAAATGTACTCAAAATCTGTTGGAATTTGCGGACGAATTTTCTCAATTTCATTATAGAAAAAAGGCAGGCTCTCTTCTTCATTATAGCAAGGTACTATAACAGAAATCTTAGCCATGCCACATTTCCTTTTCTTTGAAGTCAAGACCTGCTACTAAATTGTCTGACAATTCAATAATGCCACGTACCTGTGGTGCGTTTGGCAAATTTAATTCACGAGCTGAACAGAGCATCCCAAAGCTTGTTACACCTCGTAGACTACCTTCAAAAATCAAGGTACCGTTAGGCATCAATGAAATTGGGAGTGCAGCCACAGTTTTCAAACCAACATGTGTATTAGGAGCTCCCGAAACGATTTGGACCAAGTGCTCTGGGTTGCCAACATTCACTTGACAAACATGAAGGTGATCTGAATCAGGATGATCTTCCATCTCAACGATTTCAGCCACCTTAAATTGCGAAGCCGCCGTCCCTTCAATTGTATCCATAAATCCCGCCTCGGCGATCTCGTCCTCAAGCTTCCAAACTTTTTTCTCACTCAGCTTGATTTCACCATTCTTTTCAAATTCCTTACCAAAGAAGTTCCAAGCGACCGTCTCGCCCGTATCCTCACGAAAGATGCGTGTAATATCAGCCCTACGCTCGTAATCGATTTTTGTGCCTTGATTGTCTGCAATGACGAGCATCAAGACATTCCCAATATTCTTATTAAAAAATGCAATCATGTGTTTTTTTCTAATTATTTATTTTGGTTTATTTAAATTCTGAGAGGAAGCTATTAACCTCATCTTTAGTTTTACGTGCTTTGTTAACAAGACGACCAATCTCTTTGCCATTTTCTAAAACAACAAAACTTGGAATTCCAAAAATATCCCATTCTTGAGCTACGTCAATGTATTCATCTCGATCAACTTCCACAAATTTAAACTCTGGATTTTCAGCTTCAATTTCTGGCATCTTTGGCTTGATAAAAGCACAATCAGAACACCATCCAGCACTAAAAAAGAAAACAGTTTTACCTTCGCCATTAACCAAAGTGGCAAGATTCTCTATATTTTCTGGGAAAATCATTCTACAATCTCTTCTTTCTCTTCTTTAATAATTTTTTGTGACTTTTCTTCAATCTCAAAAGAAATTGACTTTCCTGACGAGAGATTCAAGCCACCTGCAAAGACGCCCTCACGAATTGGTT
Organism: Lactovum miscens; assembly: GCF_014202895.1. Lineage (GTDB taxonomy): Bacteria > Bacillota > Bacilli > Lactobacillales > Streptococcaceae > Lactovum > Lactovum miscens. The sequence continues at coordinate 29,681 of NZ_JACHHV010000012.1, read as the reverse complement.
CATCAAAGAGCCAAACTACATCGATTTCTTCTAAATCAAAATGTGTTCGAACTGCATCAACTAAGTCACGGCGCAAGTCGTCTTCATTTTTTTGATAGGCCATATAAAGACCTGCACCTGCCGCAGCACCGACTGCAAGACCCAGACCAAACTTCCAAAATTTACTCATGCCTAGATTTTATCATATTTTAAAGCGAAACACTTAAAAATGACGAAAAAACTGACAATTTGTCCTTTAATAATAATTTGATTAGAGATATTTTCTCGATAGAGGTATAATAGATGACATTAGTAATCAGAGAAAGGCAGCAAGCCAAATGCTTGCTCGAAAAATCACATCTATAATGAAACTTTTTGAAAAAATTAAAGAAATTACTGAAATCCAAGCTACTAGTGGTCACGAAGGAAAAATGCGTGACTATTTGGCGAAAAAAATGATCAATTTGGGCTATGAACCTTTTTACGACGGCCTTGGAGGTATCTTTACAACGATAGAATCTAAAGTTGTGGATGCTCCTCGTGTAATGATTGCAAGCCACATGGATGAAGTAGGTTTCCTGCTTTCTGAAATAAAAGCCGACGGGACCTTCCGTGCAGTTAACCTCGGAGGTTGGAATCCCCTCGTTGTCAGTGCTCAACGGTTTAGTCTTTTCACGTCCGAAGGAAATGAAATTCCTGTTATCACTGGTGGTGTTCCACCACATCTCACACGTGGAAATGGAATTCAGCCAAATCTTCCAAATATTTCCGACATCGTCTTTGATGCAGGTTTCGCAGATAAAGCCGAGGCTGAGAGCTTTGGTATTCGTCAAGGTGACGTGATCGTTCCAAAAACAGAAACTATTTTAACAGCGAATGGCAAAAACATCATCAGCAAAGCTTGGGATAATCGTTATGGTTGTTTAGAAATCTTAGAGCTCTTAGAATACTTGAAGGGCAAAGAACTCGCTGTAACATTGATTATTGGTGCCAATGTCCAGGAAGAGGTTGGTTTACGTGGTGCTCGTGTATCGACGACAAAGTTCTATCCAGATCTCTTCTTTGCGGTTGATTGTTCACCTGCCGCTGATACTTTTGGAGATGACAACGGCAAATTAGGTGCGGGTGTAACCCTGCGTGTCTTTGACCCTGGTCATATCATGCTTCCTGGAATGAAAGATTTCTTAATTGAGACAGCCACTGAGGCAAATATTAAGACTCAATACTATATTGCAAAAGGTGGCACGGATGCAGGCGCAGCTCACCTCGCGAATGAAGGGGTACCTTCAACTACAATTGGTGTATGTGCACGATATATTCATAGCCACCAAACACTTTTTAGCCTTGATGATTTCCATCAAGCTCAAAAATATTTACGTGTCATTGTAACTTCCCTTAACTCAGAAAAAATTGGAGGAATAAACCTAAATGCATAAAAAGTTTCATTACAGCTTAGGTGGTACTTGCCTTGTTCTTTTTACCATGTTGGCAATTATGGTCCATTTAAAATTTCAAAAGGCGCCTGTTAATATTTTTATTAATGATACTACCATTCAAAAATTTATCTTTAGTTTTCATTTTAATCTTTTAACTACGTTGGCTAAATACATCAACGTTGGTTTTGGCCCTAATGGAGGATTGGTCATGATATTTGTCTTTGTCATTTTAGTCCTTATTTTCAAAAAGGCTAATCGCTGGATTTCATCCATTTATCTTTTGACAACTAGTGGTGTTGGGATCAGCTTAAATACCGAAATTAAGAATCTCGTCGGTCGAACTCGTCCTTTTGTAACACAGCTGATAACAGAAACTGATAAATCTTTCCCTTCAGGGCATTCCACTGGAGCTACCTTATTAATTGGTGGATTATTTCTGGTAATAGTCTCCAACATAAGATCTCTGCCTTTGAAAGTTCTATTAGGAATTGTTGCTTCCGTAATTGTTTTAACAGTAATGGCAAGCCGTGTTTATCTAGGCGTTCATTACCCAACGGATACAATTGCTGGTGCTCTTTTTGGCTTATCAATTCTTCACTTATCTTATCCAACTTTTTATAAGTACAGTGTACAAAAATCTAGGAAAAGATCACGTTGATCTATTTCAAAATAAAACGGCAATTGTTAAATTCAATCGCCGTTTTCATTTTCTGCAATATTTTGTAAATTTTCAAAAGTAATGAAATCAATTGAATAATTCGGCCACTTCCCCATCATGTCAATCAAAAAATGAAGTTTTGTTTCATTTTCTGAATCGTATAAGGCCAATGCGGCATCCGTATTTTCAATTAAAAACTGATCATAAGCTCGAAATTGCCCAGGGTCTTGATAGTCATCGAAGCTATATTTTACAAAATCAACCTGTTTAAATTTTTGAAGCTTGGCACGATTGGCTTCATTCCAATTTTGCCCATGCGTTTTAAATGGGAAAATCGTCGAGCACTTCAGTCCATAATCTTTCGAATATTTTCGTGCTTCTTCAAGGACCCAATACTCAAAGCCCAGATTTCCACCAAAAACAAGCCATTCGAGTCCGTCATTGAGATAAGTCTCTAAACGCTCATCGATGGCTTTTCTAATAATTTTCAACTTAGGGTCTTTATCCGAAAATATACCTAAGTCAAAAGCTGAGTAACCCTGGACCAATAAGTTTTTAATCATAAAAATTAATTCGTATTAATCATTAAGCGTATAAATTATAGAGATCTAGAACGGTCCCCTCAAAGTCTACTTTTTCACCATTTACCACAAGTTCTAAAACTTTTCCACTATCTGGTAGCACATCATAATCATCCAACTGCCCTACAATAAAGTCAGCAGGTGTATCAAACTCCTCTGTAAAGGTCATTCCATTCTCAATTTGAAAAGTAAATTTCATATTCTAAATCCTCATTCTTATTTGATTGTGTCAAATGCCATACTCGGATAAGCATTTTCATCTAATTTTACAAAACTCTTAGCTTTATATTCTGCATATGCCGCCGACGAGATCATCCCAGCATTATCTCCGCAGAGCCTGAGTGGTGGGATAATTACTTTAATATCTGTTATTTCTTCGGCAAGGCGTTCACGCAAGCCTTTATTAGCTGCGACTCCCCCAGCTACAACAAGAGTTTTGATCTCTGGGAACTCTGCCAAAGCAGATTTCGTTTTTGCCAATAAGATATCGAGGACAGCTGCCTGAAAACTTGTTGCTAAATCTCTCTTTTTCAGAACCTCGCTTTTTTGTTCAGCATTGTGAACGAGATTAATAAAAGCAGATTTTAACCCTGAAAATGAAAACTCATAACCTGGCTCTTTGATCATCGCTCTAGGGAAATTATAAACGTCTTTTCCTTCGTGAGCCATTTGGTCAATGGCCTTACCTGATGGATAGGTCAACCCCATCACACGTCCTACCTTATCATAGGCTTCGCCAACTGCATCATCCCGGGTTTCACCAATTTTCTTGTACTCCCCTTCTTTTGCAACATAAACAAGTTCTGTGTGTCCTCCAGAAACAAGGAGAGATAAAGCTGGATATTCAATCGGGCCGCCTGAATCTGGTAAATTGGCAGCCATTAAGTGACCGGCCATATGATTCACGCCAATTAACGGAAGTTCATGTGCCCAAGCAAAAGCTTTGGCAGCAGTCATACCAACCAAAAGAGCTCCTACTAGACCCGGTCCCTCAGTTACTGCGACCGCAGACAACTCTTCAAGAGGGATCCCAGCCTCATCTAAAGCGGCATCAATACAGTAAGTAATTTGTTCAGTATGGTGACGACTTGCAATTTCAGGCACTACTCCCCCAAAACGTTTGTGACTAGCTATCTGTGTCGCAATTACATTTGTCAGAAGTTCTTGGCCATTTTTTAAAACAGCCACTGAAGTCTCATCACAAGAAGACTCTATGGCTAATATATAATTTTCAAATTTATCTTTCATAAAAACTGCTCCTTTTTCATAAGTAAGGCATCTTCAACTGGATTAGAATAATACGACTTTCTTCGATTAAACTCTTCAAAACCAAGTTTTTGATAAAGCCTTCGAGCTGGAAAGTTTCCTTCACGTACTTCAAGAAATAAAATTCCTTGTCGTTCATTTAATTGGCTCAATAAGGCTTCAGCAATTCCTTGTCGTTGAGAATCAGATGAAACAGCAATATTCGTAATTTCTGTCTCATCTACAACTTGCACAGTCGCCATAAAGCCAACCAAGTTCTTCTTATCATCATATGCTAGGAAATAAAGACTACTAGGAAGGTTCATATCGTCTTTAATTTGCTTCAAAGTCCATGGAGATTTTTCATAATTGCTGGATAAAATATTGTAGATTTCTTTTGCAAGAGCATTACAATTAGCCACCAAGCGGTTATTCTTAATCCTCATTAAATCTCCTTAAGCATTTCCAGTGCGTCGTTTCCATCGGAATAGTAATGAGACAGAATTCGTTCGCTTTCAAAGCCCCGCTTCCTATAAAATCCCTGAGCTCCACGATTTTCCAGTGCAACTTCAAGCGACATTTTAGAAATCTCAAGAATCTTTGACAGCTCAAGCGCATTATCAAAAAGCTCTGAACCAAGTCCTTGACCCTGTTCAGTCTTCCTCACAATGAAATTAGAAATATGAAAATCTGTATGTTTTCTATCCCAACGAAGGCCAATGTAACCAAGAATTATTCCCGATTCTTCTGCCACAATAAAGCAAGCATAGCGATTTTCATTTATTTCATGCTTGAAATGGCTGGCAGTCCAAGGTATTTCCTCGTAGACCTCACGTTCCACAGCAAGTAGCTGCTTAATGTCAGCCTCTGTCGCAAAACGAAAATCGACTGTCTTTGCATTTTTAAATTTGAAATCTGAAACTTCAGAAGATTTTTTAGACCTGTGAAACCAAGTCTTTATCATCTGCCACAAGCCCACTTGCTTCCTCCCACTTTTCTTCAGCTTCTACTTTTTTTAGGTAAATTGGATTAAAATCATGAATATTTTCGACTGGTTCTCGATGACTTGCAATTCTTGCCAAGTCAAAAGCTGAGGGAAGATTCTCTGGTGCATCCATAATAATCTTTGCATCTAGAAAGACTAAATGAATTTCTTCCACAAACATTTCTGCATCTCCTGTGAAAATGAGATTATCATATGAAGAAAGAGTTGGTAAGAATTTAGACAGCTCAATATGTTGATCCTCTATCAAACTTTGACCCGAACGATAAACACCTGCATAAACCATTCCTCTACGGGCATTCATCAATGGAATAACAACCGTGTTTTCTTTAACTCGAGCCGCAATAGCTTCAAGGCTTGAAAGACCAACCAAGTCAATTTTTAGAGTCCAAGCAAGCGTCTTTGCTGCCGTGACTGCTATACGCAACCCTGTATAAGAACCAGGGCCCTGAGAGACAGCTATCCGATCCAAATCTTTGGGCTTTAAACCAACCTGAGCCATTAAAAAATCAATCGTTGGCATTAATGTCACTGAGTGATTCAAAGAGGTGTTAAGTAAAATTTCAGCTAATAACTTTCCGTCATCAACAATCGCAACCGATGTAGCAATGGCTGAGGTATCAAATGCTAGTACTTTCATATCTATTTATTATAGGGTAAAAGAGGACTAAATGCAAAATTCAGAATCAAAAATAATCCAAGTAAAACAACACGCTATAAAGTTTTAAGCACTCTACGAAGTGAAGAAAATCTCCTAAATCAATTCAAGGACATTTTCATAATTAAAACGAAGACAATGTGTGATTATTTGCTAACCCAACAGATTCACTCTTCAGAGTTGACATTCTGTGCATAATTTCCATAAATGAAGCTTGTTCTTTCTGAAAAGTTTTTAATAAAGTTACATAAGTTTACCAAAAAGATCGTCATCTAAGCCAGACACAAAAGCTCTTTGCCACATAAAAACAAGCAATTTTTTAAATTCTTCTCAAGGAAGGAACCTCAAGCCTTTTTATATTTCATGATATATGGTAAAATGAAAGTAATTGCAAAAGGCAGAAAATTAAATAAATAATAAAAGGAATAAACATTAGATGATTTTTAAAGTTTTTTATCAAGAAAATAAAGATACAACACCCCGCCGTGAAAATACCTATAGCATGTATGTTGAAGTTGATGCAACTGAGGTACTTGAAGGTACCATCCTTCTTCGCGAATTAATCATGTCAAAAACAAATTATCGTATTGAGTTTATGGATGCTCTTACAGGTGGGGCTCTCGAATACGAAAAAGAGAATGCACCATTCAAATTAACAGAAATTAAGTAATCAAAACAACTGAATAAATTAGAATCTGTCAATCACTTTATATTAGTGGAATGACAGAGTTTTTTGTTATTTTATGAAATTATTAAAAACCATAAAAATACAATAGAAAATTAGTTTTCAAGCATTCTATTGAAAACTATAGAAAGGGCCAGATGCCTACAAAATTAAAAATTAAATCCAACGAAGTGGCAGTCTATGCTTTAGGCGGACTGGGCGAAATTGGAAAAAACTGTTATGGAGTCGAGTACAAGGATGAAATCATCATCATTGATGCCGGCGTTATGTTCCCAGGCGATGATCTTTTAGGGATTGACTATATCATTCCAGATTACAATTACATCATTGAGAACCAAGATCGAATCAAGGGGGTAGTAATCACCCACGGTCACGAAGATCATATTGGTGGAATTCCCTGGCTTTTAAAACAAGTGAACCTACCAATTTATGCAGGTCCACTTTCTCTTGCTTTAATCCGTGGTAAATTGGAAGAACACGGGCTCCTTCGTGATGCCAAACTTTTCGAAATCAATGTCGATTCAGTCTTGAAATTTGGCGGTGATATGTGGGTTGATTTCTTCCGCACCACACACTCAATTCCAGAACCAGTGGCGGTAGCAATTCACACACCAGAAGGTGTCATTGTTGAAACAGGTGACTTTAAGTTTGACTTTACACCAGTAGGTGAGCCAGCTGATTTGCATAAGATGGCAAGACTTGGTGAAGAAGGTGTCCTTCTTCTCATGTCAGATTCAACTAATGCAGAAATTCCAATTTTCTCAAATTCTGAAAAGGTTGTCGGTGCCAATATCATTAACATTTTTGAACGTATTGAAGGCCGTATCATTTTCGCATCATTTGCCTCAAATATGTTCCGTTTACAACAAGCCATTGATGGCGCTGTAAAAACTGGCCGTAAAGTTGTCGTCTTTGGACGCTCTATGGAAAAATCTATTGTGAACGGACTTGAGCTTGGTTATATTCATGCACCTGCAGGAACAATTATTGACCCTTCTGAAGTGAGTAAAGTCCCTTCAGAGAAGCTTGTCATTATGTGTACAGGTTCTCAAGGTGAACCAATGGCTGCTTTGTCACGTATTGCAAATGGGATGCACCGGCATATCACCCTACAAACAGGTGATACAGTTGTCTTTTCATCAAACGCGATTCCTGGTAACACTTCTGGCGTGAATAGATTGATTAATACGATCGCAGAAGCTGGTGCGGAAGTTATTTACGGTAAGATGAACAACATACATACTTCCGGTCACGGTGGTCAACAAGAACAAAAGCTCATGTTGAGATTGATTAAGCCTAAATTCTTCATGCCAATCCACGGTGAGTATCGTATGTTGAAGATCCACGCTGGTCTTGCTCAAGACACTGGTGTTCTTAAAGAAAACTGTTTCATCCATGAAAATGGAGACGTCCTTGCTTTAACACGTGATACTGCTCGTCTCGCAGATCACTTCCGTGCTGATGACATTTATGTTGACGGTAATGATATTGGTGGGATCGGAAATGCGGTCTTACATGACCGTCATGAGTTGTCTGAAGATGGTATCGTGATTGCAGTTGCCAACGTAGACATTGCCAAGAAGAAAATTGTTGCGGGTCCAGACTTACTCAGTCGTGGGTTTATCTATATGCGTGAATCAGGCGATTTGATTCGAAGCGGGCAACGTGTCCTCTTCAATGCCATTCGTACCGCTTTAAATGAAGAAGGTATCAATGAAGCTGGCGTGGCACGTGCAATGCGCGATGCTTTAGGTCCTTTCCTCTATCGTGAGACTGAAAGAGAACCTTTGGTGGTGCCTATGGTCATGAGTCCAGATAAATAATTAAAGATATAATTGAAAAACAAAATGCTTTCTGAGAAATCAGGAAGCATTTTTGATAGCTTTTAATTTTCCGCGACATTTGCCACAGCGATATTTCAATGTGTCAATCTTTCTTTGGCGAGGATATGAGCGACCGCAGGACTCACACATATAAAGGTAATGAATCTTTTTGGATGAAAGAGATGGAGCATGCCGAGAGCCGCCTACCTTCTTCAAAAGCATCTTAAAATCTTTATCTTCGTGTTTATATCCAGCGTGGGCATAATAGAGATGATAGTGGCAAAGCTCATGCAAAATAATTTTATCTAGGCTCTCATGATCAGCAAATTTTGGATTAAAGTCCAAGTGGCCATCTTTTGGAAAAAAACGACCACCCGTTGTACGCAAACGGATGTTCCAGACAGCATTATGTCTGAAAGACTGGCCAAATTTCAAGTGGCTTAGCTGATCAACATATTGGGTTAACTCAAGATCTGTCAGCACTTTTCCCAGAACTCCTATTAAGTATCTCTTTTACTTCAGTCAAGCTTTCAACTAAACGATCTGCATGAGACTGATCTAACCCAAAAAATGTATCTCTGATTGCCCATACGGTCGCTTTTGCTGATTTTCCTGCTTCAATTCCCATACTTGAATCTTCAATAATCAAAGTTTCTTCTGGGCTAACTCCAAGCATCTCCATCGTCTTTAAATAAATTTCTGGGTTTGGTTTTGTTTCTTTAAAATCTTCACCGGAGCAAGCAACATCAAAATAGTTGCCAATCCCGCCTTCATCAAAACAGCGTTGAATTTGCTTATGATCAGAGCTTGAAGCAATTCCAATTTTATAGTTTTCGATTTTTAAAAAATCAAGCAAATCATACGCATCTGAAAAAAGAAGATCATGATATGAGTAATTTGTAGACTCTTTAAAGGCCGTGTAATCTGCTTGAAGAGTCTCAGCATCCTCTTCATGATATCTCTCACCAAGTAAAAACGGCCACATATCTCTCATACGTCCACCGGCAAAGTATGATCGAGGAAATGAAGAAGTATCGATTCCCATATTTTCAAGATAGTCTAAACGTTTTTGGTGGAAAAAACGTTCAGTATCTACAATTACACCATCCATATCAAAAATTACAGCTTTAAATTTCATAAAATAATTATATCACAGGCTTCAAAATTATAATTTCCAAGGTGAACTTTTCTCCACAAAAATATACCCGACAATACTTATTGCTTATACAATTATTTGATTTTATTTAAGCTTTAAAACTCAACTCATGCTTATTCTTTTATCGACCTTGATACTATCTATCCTCAACTGAGCCTATCACAGAGCTAATATTATGCTATAATAAAAAATATGTTAGTTTTGAGGAGTGTATAAATGAGTGAGCAACAACGCCACCATCATCGTCGCCATCGCAGAAAACGACATTTAGGTCTAAAGATCTTTCTAAGTGTTCTTGTACTTCTAGTCCTTCTCATTGGTGGCATCACTTATGGTGTTTATAAAAGCGTAGAAAATGGCTATAATAATGCTTATAGTGCCAATTCTAAAACAACTGCAGTTGACTTTTCTAAGAAGCAACCTTTCACAACTTTGTTGGTTCTTACTGGAACAACCAACAATCAGAAACAGGTCTATGCTACTGCGGTCTCCTCAACTAATGATCAAACTCAGAAAACAACCATCCTGAACTTTCCTGTGACAGATGTTCTACCTGATCAAACCACAATTAATTCAATTTACTCAACTGGAGGTACAAATGGCCTACTTCAAAGCATTCAAACATTGTTGGGATTGAAAATAAATAAAATTGTCAATGTAAATGTTAATAAAATGGGAGAATTAATCGAAACTACAGGTGGTGTGAGTATACAAAATCCTAGAACGTTTGTCTCAAATGGTTATAAATTTAATCAAGGTACTGTTACACTAAGTACCTCCGATCAAGTCACGGCCTATCTTTCTCAAATTGACACAAACGATCAAGCAGCTATGATTACACGATTACAAAACGTTTCAATGGCACTCTACCAAAACATTAAGGGCTTAACAAATAAAAGCAATCTTAAGTTAAACTTTAATTATTATCGAAATATCCTTTATGCTTTTGGGGACACAGTCAAAACAAATATTAGCTTCAATGAATTTAAAGAAATTGCGTTGCACTACAACAAGGCCCTTACTAATACTGGTAAACTAAATCTTCATTCTTCTGATCAAAATGGAATTCAAATGATTAGTGCAGATGAGCTTAATAATGTCAAAGCACTGTTTGAGAAAACTTTAAAATAAAAAATGGATTGAATTTAAATGTTCAATCCATTTTTTTATTTTATATATCTTTATATAGTATAATTACTTATTTTATCCAGGTAACTTTTTTACCTCATCACAATAAAATCAGGAACAGCACGATCATCCTGGCTTGCCACAATTACCTTACCATTAACAGAAAGTTGGCTAGATCCACCGCTATCTAAAAGAAGCATATTCTTTAGGTTCAAGTCTTTAACACCCGCCATGATTGTGTTATAACCAGCATTTGTATCACTTAAAATAACATAAAGATTATTATCTTTGTCATTAGCAATAAAAGCGTGAATTTCCCAATTGACTGAGCCATCACTTGGAACAACTTGACCATCACGGATTAATGCTGCTCCAAAGTCATAACTCTGCATCCCACCATTTTGAATAATCGTGTCAGCTGACGTAGCCGAATCATAAATCTTACATGAGCCATCTTTATTAATGACAAAAGCATATTGTGTTCCTGTTGGTGGCCAGTCACCTAAAAGCTTCCCATTATTAATTTGAAGTCCAACCACTTCATTTGTAGTCCCCATAGCGAATGCGGAAGCATTCATTATGAGTGTGTTGGGATAAATAGCAATCATATCAGACATACGTACAAGAGTCTGTGCAAGAGTCTGTGTCGTCTTCAATACTTCTGGATTATTGATTCGATAAATCGTGAGACCATTTTTTGAAAGATCCGTGAATTTATTTAATTTTTTAGGAGAAGGAACCTTTACCCACTCAGGAGTGCCTGCATCAGCAACAAACCCAGTACTTAAAGCTGCTTGAACTTCACTACTGCTTTGGGACACATAACCGTTTTGAACACTCGTTTGAGTTGGACTGTTAGTTTTGCTCAAAATTGTTTTGGATACAGAATTTGCTGGGGCAAAAAAACTTTTAACAAAATATGTACCTATTCCAATGATAAGAATCACCAAAATGATGAGAAACAACCATAAAGATCGCCTTTTCTTTTTTCTCTTACGTTGCATTTCTCACTCCCTGTTTTTATGTAATTTATTGTACCATAAAACATTTTTTCAAAGAGAATATTATTAACCATTGAGTTATTAATATTCTCATAAATAACTTTGGTCCATCTTCAAACAAATATTAATGACTTTTATATACAATCAAATATATTTTTAAAATCTAGTCTCTTCCAAATAAGTCCCGTGTATAGACCTTACCTTCAACATCAGCTAACTCTTTTGCAAATCTATTAGAAACGATAACATCGGAAAGTTTTTTAAATTCTTCAAGGTCACGGATGACACGTGAGTGAAAGAAATTATCTTCCTTCAAAGTTGGCTCGTAAACTACTACTTCGATTCCTTTTGCTTTGATTCGCTTCATTATACCTTGGATAGAACTTGATCTGAAATTATCTGAGTCTGATTTCATAGTCAGCCTATAAATGCCAACAACAGATGGCTCTCGCTTCAAAATTACTTCTGCAATATGATCTTTACGAGTACTATTTGATGCTACAATAGCCTCAATCAAATTCTCAGGAACATCCTGATAATTGGCTAGAAGCTGTTTAGTGTCCTTAGGTAAGCAATAGCCTCCATAACCAAATGAAGGGTTATTATAGTGTGTGCCAATACGAGGATCAAGTCCCACACCATCAATAATTTGTTTGGTGCTCAATCCGCGGATTTCTGCATAAGTGTCCAGTTCATTGAAATAAGCCACACGTAGTGCTAAATATGTATTTGAGAAAAGTTTGATTGCTTCAGCCTCTGTAGGATTCGTCAAAAGGACAGGAACGTCTTTTTTGACTGCACCTTCTAACAAAAGCCCTGCAAATTGAGAGGCACGTTCAGATTGCTCTCCTATCACAATTCGAGAAGGATAAAGATTATCATACAATGCTCTTCCTTCTCGTAAAAATTCAGGTGAAAAGATGATGTTATCAACGCCATATTTTTCCCTCATCTTTATCACAAATCCGACTGGAATAGTAGACTTGATCATGATTGTCGCTTTTGGACTTAGCTCTAAGACTTCTTCAATCACCTCTTCCACAGAATCTGTATTAAAGTATTTTTTTAAATCGTCATAGCTAGTAGGTGTTGCTACAATCACAAACTCACTTCCTTTGATTGCCATTTCTGTGTCAGTAGTCGCAATTAAATTCAAATCTTTACTTGCCAAAAACTCCTCGATTTCTTTATCCACAATAGGCGAGCGCTTAGAATTAATCGAGGCTACCTTTTCCGGAATTATATCCAAAGCAACAACTTCATTGTGTTGTGCTAAGAGTACTGAAATTGACAGGCCAACATAACCCGTTCCAACAACTGCAATTTTCACTTTTTTCCTCCCAAAATCTTTCCCATTTTAAAGTGATAGGACCAAGCTTAAATATAAAAACTTGTTTGAATAAAATTTAGTTCGACTGACATAGATATAATTCATTTAAGATCCAATCTCTTATATTAATTTTTATATACTAAATTTTAAGATAATAATTTATATCTAAAAGAATGTTAATTTTTTCACCTTCCTATTTTTTACCTTGCATTATCAATAAATTAGCTAATAACTTGTTTTAAAATAAATTTAATAATATCTAACTATTCTAGAACCCTCAATTTCACTTATAACAAATTCATATTTTTTTTGCTTGTTTTTAGATTTGGTTAAAAATATGATTTATCCTATTTATTTTCTAAGTTTATATCTTAAAGAAGGATAAGGTATTAAATTAATACTCAATATAAAAAATTTTTTCGAGAACAGTAAATCTAACTACTCTCTTTATATTTTTCGAAAAAATATTTTTCATCGATATTATTACTTTTACTATGGCAACATAAATCGAAAAACATTTTTGCCCTTGTACTCTAGACATAAATTTGCCGATTTATTTATTAACTTTATTCTTAAATATTACTTAGTTTTTTGTTTATGTCGAATAGATTTACTAAAAATATCCGCACTTAATTGCCAAAGTTGTGTCTTCAACAATGCATTAACCATAACATAAACTAAAGCGCCCACCAAAATCTGTAACAGCAATTGGACAATCGTCATTTCGAACTGATTATTCATCCAAAAAACAATTATAAACATGACTAACCCAGCAAAAATATATTTAATGAGTCCTAAAAAGGCGGTAAATAAATCAATATCTTTTCTTACAAAGTAGGATGAAACTAATGCAACTACTAGTTCAGCTATAACAGTAGCAATAGTTCCACCTGTGACTCCCCAAGCTATTGTTAGTGGAATTCCTAATATAATACTTGTTATTGCACCAATTCCGAAACTGATCATAGCCTCTCTCATTCTGTTAACGGAAAGTAAGTATTGACCCACAAAAACCGAACCAAAATAACTAAATATGATAATTGATGATTCGATAAACATAATCATTCCAACCTTTTCAAATTTATTCCCAAAGAAAAATGGTGCAAAATTGATTGAAATTGCTGCTAAGCCAAATGAAAATGCAATAGAGAGTCCTGAGCCAATATTAAAAGAGCGTAAAATAGAGCTTTTTACCCCTTTATTATCGCCAGATGCGAACTTTTTTGCTATATGAGGGACCATTACAATAGAAAGTGCTTGAACTAACCATAAAAATGGACGAATTATTTGATCAGATAAACTGAAAAAACCAACTGCAGTAGTCGAAGCAAAAAAACCAATTAAAGTTTTATTTAATATTTGATATACCTGAGCCAGTGCGCTCACTGTAAAAAATGCCAACGACGGTTTTAAATTACGCCAAAACCTTAATTTTTTAAATTTTGGCTTACATATTTCAAGTCTTAAGTAAGGCCAAAGTGAAATGTTGCCAATCAAGTTAGATAAAGCATATAACAAAATATAAAGTGGTAGATCTCTAGGACTTTTTATAAACATAAAAATCATTAATGCAAATGTGATGCGAACAGTAATATTTCTCACCATAATAAGCTTAAAGTTTTCACGTCCAGAAAAATACCAACTTACATCAAACAATACAGCAAAAACATTAATTCCTTGTAAGTAAAAGAAAAAAGTATACTGTCCATAAAACAAATTAAAAGTAACAAAAATAATCAAAGACACTAGAGTTGTCACTGCTTGTACAAAATTAATCTCCCAAAAAATTTTACTTCTAGCTATTTTATCATTCTGCACATATGCGACTTCTCTTGATCCAAAAGCCCCCGTTCCTAGTGCAGCCATTAATAAAAAATAGGAAATTATTGAACTAGTGAAAGCATTTATTCCTACCGCTGTAGTACCAAGTGTTCGTGTGATATATGGAGCAGTAACAATAGGGATTAACATTATCAAAATCTGATTGCCACTAGAGTACAAGAAATTTTTTAATATTTTCATAATATTTTAACGAGTATTTCATTTTGATACTGTTCATTTTTCGGAGATGATATTATCCTTTTTTTATCCATATCACCGGCCTCATAAACAAATTTCCCTTCTATTGGAACTCTTTTATCTGCCTGAATTTTTAACCATTCGTACTCAATATCTAAATGTCCAATATCAATAGCTTGATAACCAAGATTTGATAGACGTATACTTAAGACTGTTGCTGTGGGTCCCAATGCCAAAAGAATTAAATCCTTACGTGATATTTTAGAAGTAACGTATTCCTCAATTTGATCAATTTTTGAATAAGCATTAACAGAAGGAGCAAGAATCCTTCTAACTTTTAAAGCATTTTCAAAAAGATCATTTCCTACACCTAACCTAGACAGTTCTCCTTCAATAATCAGTACGTTTTTTTTATTCCAAATATTTTTAACTTTTGAAATAAAAATTTTTGCCTCCCCTTTGTTTTTCAATATAGTGTAAAAACGTGAAAACAGTGAGTCTCCATATTGATGACTTTTAGAAAAGTTTTTCCAATAAAAGGCGTACTTCTTCCTATTTATTATCCAAAAACTTTTAATATTATCTGTTAATCTATCCAAACGTGCATCATCAAATATATCTGGAATACAAACCAAAATTTTTTCATTACTGTCATTATATTTTGATAGATTTTTCAATTCATTTGCAAGTTTTTTACTCCATGGCTGAAAAGTAGGATTGCGATTTCCAACCAAATAGGAAAGTTCCCCATCACCAAACCTTGAAACAGAACAATGGTTTTTTATGATAAAATCTATAGTCTCATCAGCAGTCATCACATCTGGGTACGATTTATGAACCACTAAAAACCTTGTCATTTTAAAAACCAAGCGCATAAAATTTCGCATATTATTTCCCATATTTGTATATAAAAAATTTAACATATTTTTATCTTTTCGTTATCAAATTTTATAAAATTTTCATGATAGATAATCCGATTAAACCCAACAATAGTAGAATCTGTGGTAACATCTTTCGTTACAACTGAATTTGCACCTATCTTGATACGTTTACCGGCAGATACCCCACCAATTATTACTTGTTGAAAAATCGTAACATTATAACCAATACTGCTTATTGATGATATATGAATCACATGAGACCCATGTCTAAAGTTTGGTAGTTGCTCAATTTCTACGACTTCTGGATAACCAATTTCCATATAAGCTACATTTTTTACATCAAATCCAGTAAGACAATGATAAAGATTTTTTTATAATAACCTGTTGCTTTTATATATTTTTTACGTAAATTCCACCACCTCTGTATTTCAAAATTGCTTTCAAATTGATTTGTAAAAAGATAATATTTTTATTTGCACCTTTCTCAGCTAGTTTAATACGAAAATTTTTAATCATCGAACTAACTAGTTGATTAATACAAAAATTTATCTTGATTACTCTTTAAATCTGTTAAAGATATTTTTACGTACTTCCATTATATATTTGCCCATGATATTATCTTCAATCTTTGATTTTTCATCATCATTTTCCCAACTTTTCATATTGTGAAGTGGTGCTGTACCATCAACCTGTGGTTTTCCCATTTTATTTTGATACTCCTCAAAACTTTTAGTATAATAATGATTTATGACAAGCTTATCAAATTTTCCTTGACGTTGTAGTGCAGTGAGTCTTGTTTTTTCTTTGTCTGTATTTACAGCAAGTTTTAGGTTCCAATAAAATCCCCGATGGACATCACCATAACTGGTTGCTCTAGGATTATATATAAGTTTAACAAAATGATTAGAAAAATACTCTGATGGACTTGAATGTTTATTAAATCGTTCAATTACAAGTCCCTTATTTTTTTTAAATTGGCCACTACTGCCATAAACTAACCAGTTAACTTCTACAGCTGGAAATGATTCAAACTCTTTTAAGAAAACTGATACTGTGTTGGAAGTTTTAGGGACAAAAAACTCATCAATATCATTGATTGCAAGCCAAAATGTTTCAGATGATGAACGCCTGATTGCATCATTTATCATTGAAAGTTGCATTCCTTCACCTGGGTAATTAATGTATTCAATTATATTTTCCGCTACGTAAGGAGCTAATACTTTTTGAATATCATCATCACTGCCATTATCATAAATATAAAAATGATCAAAGCCCACCAGTAGATGGTATTCAATCCATTCAGCAACATAATCTGCTTCATTTTTGATAATAATGGCTGCAGACAAATAATATTTAAAATCCTTCTTATTTTTTGTTTTTGAATAATAGAAATATCTTCTCAAATTAAAATTTTGAATATTTCTAAATAAATTTACTGCTCGATTTTTTGTTTTGAGATAAAAATTCTTTTCTGAATTCATAAACATTCCTTACAATATAAATAAATTTCAATATATTTATAATTTTTTACTACTAACATGTCCCTTAATTTAGTAAATTTTAAGTTTTCTTTTAAGTCCGGCTACTTTTCTCTCAAGTAATTTAGGAGTATTACCGTGATTTGTTATTTTAATAAAGTTAGCATAACGAAGATAATCTTCAAAAAGATCTTGAACAATAAACTGATTGTTCCAAAGTACAAAAGTAAAGCTTAGTTGATCACGATAACTATAATTCTTAATCCAATACCACCAATCATCTGCCAATTTTTGACTTCTCATATCACAATGACGACGGAGAATAACATTTGTCTCAAAGAATCGTTGACCATCATAATTTCCGTCAAATCCACTAGATTTAATTAATTGATGTTGTGCACAGATTGTACTTTTACTATCTTTTTTTTGAATAATACATTCATGAACTTCATCTGATAACGTTTTTGCACGCTCATGTTTTACTGTTGCAATAAACTCACTCCCCCTTAAGTAATACATTTTTTCAAAAAATTCTTTCGAGGTAATATTTATATTTCCATCTATCCATAGACTCTCCTCATATTGGGGAAACAATTTATGAGGATAAAGTTTGTGCCATCTAGCATTTCGAACATTATCAGCAGAAGAATATTTCAAAGGACGGAATTCCCATATACTTTTTTGGGGTAAAACCTTTTTGTCAGTATAACAAATATACCGAAAATTTGGATCCACATAATAATGTTCTTCAGGGGTATCATATTCTCCTGTGATACAAGTGTAAATAATCTTTTTCAATTTATCCATTTTTTCTCAATTCTTGTAATAGGTATCTACAAAGTTATAAATATCATCGAACTCTTTAGCGCGCTCCTTGATAGTGTTAATATCCCAATCCCACCACTTTATTTTTAATAATTTCTCAATTAAATCTTCTGTAAATCTATATTTAATAATTTTGGCTGGCACTCCTCCGACAATTGCATACGGTGGAACATCTTTTGTAACAACTGCTCCAGCAGCAATTACTGCCCCATCTCCAATTTTGATGGAGTTTAAAATCTTTACGCCCAATCCTAACCAGCAATCATTTC
Source organism: Lactovum miscens (assembly GCF_014202895.1). Taxonomy (GTDB): domain Bacteria; phylum Bacillota; class Bacilli; order Lactobacillales; family Streptococcaceae; genus Lactovum; species Lactovum miscens. Next base: position 11,526 of record NZ_JACHHV010000012.1, on the reverse strand, counting down.
CAATTTCAACAGTATATTTTCCTAAGTTATCAGTAAATTTTTCAGATTTGAAATTACTTTGTGGATTGTAATCAATAATTTTTGAATGTGTATCGCTATAGAATATTGAACTTGTTGCAACTGACTCAGTTACCGGATGATTTGTTAGCATCGTATTGCAATAAGGTGCTAAACAAGAATATCTGCCAATTTTTGTTTTTGATAATTGACAATGATGATTAATTAAACTACCATATCCTATATCTGAACTTGAAATATAACAATTATAAAAAATAGAAACCGCTCCCTCATAGTGACATTGGCTAAAAGTTGTGACAGAGTAGTCAACTCTATTACCTTTACGATTCAAAAAAAAAACCTGAATTCTTCGTTTACATTTATAAACTATTCCAAAATTCATTTGCTTCATTATATATTTCTCCCGTTTCCCTTTTACCATGCTTTCCAGCATGCAATTTCTTTTATAATTTTTGCTGGGTTACCGCCTATTACATCATAAGTTGGAAGAAAACTTCTAGAAATTGATTGTGTAACTACACTTCTAGCACCTACTACACAACCTTTTCCCAACTTAGTCCCTTTTAAAATCAAAACATCATCTCCAATCCAGCAATGTTCATCAATTTTTATAGGCATAACTTCTTGTTTACCATTAATTTCATGTCCATCATCATCACGAATACTTATATTAGAGGCAATTAAAGCATTATTTCCTAAATAAAACTCAGAAACAATTTTTAATCTAAAATTCTTATTTATAAAAATACCATCCCCGAATATGACTTTTCCACCACTATCAATTCTAATATTGGGTGATTGTCCAATCAAAGCCTTACCTTTAAATTCGAGAATCCCACTTGTAATGACTAGGCTAGTCTGTGGAACACGCGAGATCCAAGCAGATCCATCAAATCCATAGTATACTCTCTTACCATAAAATACCTTTATGCTTCCTTTAGGAACTTTTATTTTTGTTCTGTAATGAAACAAAATTGGTGTTGATAAAGCTCTCTTTAAACCAAAAATCCTAAAATTCCAATAAAAAGATTTAATAATACTAAAAAAAAATATTGTAGGATTTCCGGTCATTTTAATAAGTTCTTTGATTCTTTGCATAGTTACCTCATTTATAGAATATTTAATAACAATATAAGACGGAATATAATTTCATTTCTCAAATTATCTTTTAATCTATCTTTAGTTAGTACTTTCTTTAAGCGCCCTTTTAAACTATGATCATTATACATTGAAAGAATTTTTAAATTTTTCTCGTTCATCTGGTATCTATAACGCTCTTCTAAAAGTATATTTTCTTCCTTTGTATTCTTATAAACATCTGAAGTGATTAACCTTTTTAACCCAAGTTTAATACGTTCACTTGTGCTTTTAGAGTATTGGGAAGCATTACTTTTATGTCTTCGATACTTTATGAAGGATTTTGGATTGTAAATTACCTTTCCTGTAGCCTCCACTACACGTGATATCCAAAAATCATGCTCGTGAATTGTATCAGTAGAATAATTTATTATTCTATCTCGAGCTTCCCTATTTATAACATAAGACATGCCTGGACCAATACAAGTAAAAAGAGAACTTGCTAGATCATAGTTACGTTTATCAGGATTTGGTGTACCTATATAATTCATTTCTCCATCATATAAATCTAAATTTGAGAACCATAATAATGGTAAATTATCTCTTTCATGATTTTGTATATCAGAAATAGCTGTACTTAATTTATTAGCTAACCAAATGTCATCTTGATCTGCTAAAGCGTAGTAGTCAGCTTCTTCTTTTTTCAATAAATCAAAAAAACTTTTACTATATCCTTGATTTTCCCCAAATTCAACTTTAATCTGAGCATTGTTTGATTTATACTCATTCAAAATTTTATTTGTTTTATCCAAGGAGCCATCATCTCGGATGCTTATGTAAAAATTTGTATAATCTTGATTCAAAATACTATCGATTTGTTCACGAATATATTTTTCACCATTATATGCAGACATAATAACAACTATCTTCTTCATCTTTGCTTCTCCTAAAAAAATAAATAAGGTACAATTCCAATATAGTCATGTTCAAGTTGAATATATAGATAAAATATCATAAAAAGGATAAATACTGAATTTATAAAATAATATGTCCTTCTGTCAACATTTTCGGACAATTTTCTAAATAAAAGAGGAATTGCAATAATTCCCATTAATGAGAAATACATGAAGATCCGTTGCAAAATAACTAGATTAGATAAAATTAAATCAAGATAAGCATAAATTCCATAACTATATATAATATTACTTTCAAATTTTGTGAATGCTGTTTCTCTTTGTAAAAGAAAGTAAATTATTCCAAAGTAAACAACAAAAATAAATAAATTAAATAGGGCTGAGCCCCCAGCTCCCTGTGTGTTAGCACTCAGGCCGCCACGGCCATCATAAATGGCATAATCTGGGAAAATTTTCATAAATTGAACTAACATGAAATTTTTAATCGGGAATATAATAGAAATAATACCTAGAAAAGAAATCATTGTTTTTTTACTCCACTTTAAAAAATAAATTGGAATTAAGACTAATGAAACAACCGCTGTTGAATGAACCCCAATTGCCACTATAACAAGAACTATAAAATAAATCCACTTTTTTTTAAATAAAAATATTGCTGCGTTTGCTACTAAACTAATTGCCAGAAATTGTCTTGATGAATTCATGCTTGTCCCAAAAAGTAGGAATGCCTGATACAGAAAGACAGCAAACAATGCGTTAACTTCCTTAACTCTAATTAAAAATATTGCGAATAAGATAGCTGTCAAAGTAGAAACTACCACTGTAATTGCATGCGGATTGGATGAAAAGAGTTGAACAAATCGACTTAAATAGTCATAAGTTGGATAGTGCCTTGCAGTTGTAGGATCACCTGTAAAATATGTAAAAAGAAATTCATAAGTTCCTGTATCTACACCTACACTACTTGCCCTTAAAGCCCCTACTAACCCCATCATACCAAATGAAATAATTATAAATAATGCCCTTAGCTGATAAGGCTTAGTTATCAGATAAACTATAAGCATAATAGTAGGTAAAATAAAATAAATTAACATTAGATACTAGACTTTCATAATTTTTTTCCAGTTAGTTGTTTATTATAACCAATCACTGTACAATGGTCCGGAACATTTTTAGTCACAACAGCATTTGCACCTATTTTAACATGATTACCAATTACTATATTACCCAAAATTTTGGCCCCTGCCCCAATAAAAATATCGGACTTTAATATTGGACATCCTTCATTGTTACTAAAACTTTCTCCAATTGTTACCTGATGTAATATAGTAATATTCTTCCCACCTTTAACATTAGGATGAATAATAATTCCATTAAATCCATGTGGAAAATGAGGTTTTTCTTCAAATGTAGCTCCTTTACCTATATTTGCCCCAAAAGAACAATTATTTCTAGAATCTTGTCTCTTAATCCAAAAAAGTCTGTAAATATTGAAAAGGTGTCTTTTCGAACTTTCATTATTTAGTATGTTCAAATATTTAAAATATCGTTTCCTATCTGTGCGACAAAGAAGTAAATTACTGGTATAACTTAAAACTTGCTTTTTCATTCATACTCCTTAGTTATTTGATCAATCATTTTTTCAATTGAAAATCGCCCTGAAAAAGAATCTGTTATTTTCGATCTATCCATATATTTTGCCCACTCAATGAAATTAAAGACCTCAGAAATATTATTCAAAATACTTTCCTTCGAAAAAAGTCTTCCATTAATATTTTCTAAGATCATTTCTTGATGCCCCATCACATCTGTTAATAATAAAGGAACCCCTGCTCTTTGTGCTTCTACTACTGAATAACCAAAACTCTCTCCATTGGACGTTGATAAAAAAGCATCAAACCCCTTTACCAAGATATCTGTGTTTTCTTGGTAATCCATTAAATGGACATTAGAACTCAAATTATTGTCTAAAATATACTTATTAATTTTTGATTTATATTCGCCATCTCCAATCCATAGAAAATGAATATTGGAATCAATTTTAACAACCTTATTTGCAATTGAGAAAAATAATTCTGGATTTTTAGGAAAATCCATACGAGCCATTGTACCAAAGAGAAAATTGTCTAGAGGAATTCGTAACAATCTTCTGATATCTTTTTTTAAAGGATACTTTATAACTTCTAGTCCATTATAAATGACATCAAACTTTGAAGATATGTCAATTTTTTCTTTCAGAGCTGCTTCTTTTTCACCGTAAGAAGTATTAATATTTTTGGTTGTTGCATATTTACTTAAAAAACGTTCGATAAATACAAATAGCTTTTTCTTTTTATTTGAAAACTCCGGTGATAAAAAAGCATAGCCATGTGCCGTATAAAAAATTTTTGGCACATGGTTGATTTTAGCAGCAATTCTTCCAATTACTCCAGCTTTTGAACTATGACAATGTACTATGTCTGGTTCGATTTTTTTAATAAGCCCACTTATTTTTAGATAAGTTTGAAAATCTTTTTTTAAATTGATCTCTCTAACAAATTCCTCAATCAAAATAGGTTTCACTTTTTCACCTAATTTATTTATTGTATCTCTAAATTTATCATCAACTTCAAAGTCATTGTATGCAATCCATATATCAAAATTACTGTAATCTATATTCGTTAATATGTCACATAAATGCTTTCTTAGACCGCCTCTTCCACTTTGACTAATTAACAAGAGCTTCATTTTTTTATTTTTCATGTTCTTTTATTAGTACGCATCCGTTCCTTTAAAAATTTGACAAATAGTAATTGCGAGAAGTTTTATATCCTTGGTAGTACTATGATATTTGAGATATTGTAGTTCTAAATCTGCTCTCTCTGGAAAAAGTACCTTGCTTCTTCCGTGAGTAGTCCAAAATCCTGTAATACCGGGCCTACACATGAGTAAATAGGGAAGTTTTTCGGCATACTCTTTTGCTTCAAAGAGTAAAATTGGTCTTGGACCAACTAGTGCCATGTCCCCTTTTAGTACATTAATAAATTGAGGAAGTTCATCAATCGAGTATTGCCTTATAAATTGACCTAGCCTTGTAATTCTGGGATCATCCAACAATTTATTTCCGTTCTCATGATACTTTTGCTTCACTTTTGGATGGTTTTCTAGATAAGTATCAGCATCCACAATCATAGTCCGAAATTTTAAGATATAAAAAATTTCTCCATGTACTCCCCTGCGCTTTTGTTTAAAAAATATAGGTCCCTTATCTTTTTCATTACTAGTTATATATGGAATTATCAAAATAAGTGCAACAATAATACAAATTAAAGTACCAACAATTCCTCCAAAAATATCCAAGAATCGTTTGATGAAAAGCTCAGTCATAGACCATTTTTTTAGATCCACTAACCCTTTTTTAATTAGTATTTCATCATACTCCCTATGATGATGTTTATCCATTAAAAATAAACTATTGCCTTCTTCCATGCATACTCTCCAAATTTACATTTTAAAATAGTCCTAAAATTTTTTTGTTTTTAATTTTTGATGGCTTGTCTGGGTAGATTTGTCCATCAATAATAACCTGCTTAGAATTATTTTTATAATATTCTGATAATTCAAAACCGAATTCGTCCCCTATAATTTTTAATGCTTCTTTCATTTTAAAGCTTCGTGATGTCACATTGTGGGCATCAGAGGCGATAAAGTGAGCTAGATTATTTTCGACGATTTGATAGGTTAACTTTTGGATCTTTCTTCCAAAATGTCCTGTCACACTAGACGCTGTTATCTGGCTTAACGCGCCTTTGTTAACTAGATCATAGAGGATATTTGGATTTTCAATAATCTCTGAATTACGCTCTGGATGTACAAGTATGGGTTGGAACCCATTTGACTGCATTTGGTAGAAGAGTTGACTTGCATAACCTGGTACATGATCACTTGGAAATTCAATCAACACAAACCGCGAATTATCTGCTGCCGTCAAAAGCTTGTTATCCTTAAAGTCTGCGATCACTTCACCATATGCCCTTACTTCTTGCCCAGGAAGAACTTGAATTGGAAGATTATTCTCCTCAATAATCTGTTCAACTTCTTGTACTTTCTGCAAGATCAGTGGCCGTTCATTTTTATACTCAGGATTATGGTGAGGAGTTGCCGTGATGACAGTGATTCCTTCCTCAATAGCAACTTTCAGCATCGTTAGAGTGTCCTCCAATGTTTTTGCTCCATCATCAATTCCCGGCAATATATGACAGTGAATATCTATCATTTTTTATCCTTTATTCGGCTCCATAATAGTAATAGTAGGCGTTTTCTTTTGAGTCTACACCATGTAGAACCACGCCCAAAACATTTGCTTGAACTTGGTCAAGTAATTTTTTAGCCTTAACCAATTCTTCCTTTTTGGTTTGGTTTGCTCGCGCAACAAGCATTACACCATCTGTAATTCGGCTCAAGATCTGAGCATCAGTAACTGCAAGAATTGGTGGTGCATCAACCAGAACCACATCAAAGCTGCGAGATACATTTTCAATAAGTAGACGAAAAGCTTCCGAGCCAAGAAGCTCTGAAGGATTGGGGGGAATAGGGCCTGAGGTTAAGATCGTTAGATTTTCATTGATTCGTGTTCCCTGCAAAGCGGAATTAATGTCCACTTGTCTTGTTAAAACGTTCGTCAACCCCACACGATTTTCAACATGGAAAGTAATATATGCTGACGGTTTACGAAGATCTGCATCAATCAGAAGGACTTTTTTTCCTTGTTGTGCGAAGGTAACCGCAAGATTTGAAATGGTCGTTGACTTACCAACTTCTGCTTCAGGTGATGTAATCATTATCGCTTTGAGATTCCGATCACTCATCATAAACTCAATATTCGTACGAATGGTACGATACTGCTCTGAGATTGGAGACTTTGGGTTCACACTTGTGATCAATTCACGATTCGTGTTGATTTGTTTGCTTCTCTTTGCCATCTTTCCCCCTCTCTTAGTGTTTTCTTCTCAAAGTAACTTCAGTCTTAACTTCTTTATGTAAAGTCCCTACTTCATAACCGACCCGAAGATCTTTTGAATCCACATACGGCGTTGAACCTAAACTGTTAAATCCTAAAGCGATAATATCTTCTTCTGTTCTGACCTTGTTGTTCAAGGCCTCAGTGAGTAAAGCAAAACCAAGTCCAATGATCAGCCCGACTATAACTGAAATCGAAATATAAAATTTCGGTTTAGGACTGACTGGTGAGGTGTTGACTGTGGCACTTGCTAGCACACTCACGTTCGTAACATTTAATATTGATTGGGCATTATCGCTAAAGACTTTAGCAGTTTCATTTGCAATTTTTTGAGCCGTGTATGGATTGCTGTATGTCACATTGATCGTAATTACTTGAGAATTTGTTGTGTTTGTTGCGCTTATATTGTTGGTTAAATTCACATTTGAACCAAGATTAAGGTTAGTATTTACTTTATCAAGAATTGCAGGACTCGTAATGACTTGATTAATGGTATTTGCCATCTGAATGTTACCTGTAACTTGTCCCGCATAAGCTACTGAATTATCGGATGAAGGCAACTTGACAACAAGCTGTGTTGTTGCAGTATATTTTGGTGTTGCAATGAAAAATGTATAAACTGAACCAAGGACGGTCACAATGAAGATTATCAAAATGATGGAGCCAATTCGTTTGCGGAATATTCCAAGCATTCCTCTTAAATCAATCGTTGCCACTGTTTGCTCTTGCATATTTCCTCCAATATTGTTCTCTATTAATTCATAAATTTTATTCTTAGGCAAATTTTATTCTTATTTTGATATAAAAAGCTGATTAAGATAATCTAACCATACTTTATTTCCGGCATCATTTAAAGTATAAAAGCTACCATCGTTAACCGTGAGATTTTTCATCTCTACACTATTACCAGCGGGAAAGGTAGACCAAGTATCAACGTAATTATACTTTCCTGTAACAGCTTGCTTTAAACTTGTTTCCTGCGTTGGATAGACAATACCATTATAGATAGGTGCTGAAGGTTCAACCATCAATGTTGCTCCTGTCTTAGACAACGTTGACAAGATACTTTCTTCATTTTGGATTGAGCCATCTATAATATTATTCAAATTATCATTGAATAATGGAGCTTCATACAAAATCAAATCTGGCCGAGTTTGACCCACCTGACTAAGAAGAGAACTATTTACAAGGTCAGCTGAAGTTTCTTGATTATAATTAATCACATTAATTGTCCAGCTACCATCCCCATAAGCTGACAAAATCGATTTTTTCAAAGTATCTGTAAGCGTTGAATTCGATTTTACAAAAATAGTCAAAACAAATGGTTTATTTTCAGCTGCTGCCTTTTTGAGTCCCTCTTGCACGGTGGTTGGAAGATTTTTATCCAACTTCGAAATGTTACTAATTGCAGTGCTGGAAGATGAACTTACCATCTGACTGTTCAAAACAGAACCTTTTATTGCACTTTTTGTTATGTTATTTTCACTTACACTCTTTAGTTTGGATTGATAGTGAAAATAGCCATAAGACAAGACAATTAGCCCCAATATTACAACGAAAACCGTTACAATTTTTTTAAACATATTTATAGGATAACACATTCTTTAATGATTTGCTCACAATTCAAAAGGTCTTTTTATGTTTTTAATTCAATATTCAGATTTTTTCAAAGTTTTCAGATTTTATACTTTTTTTATAAATGTGTCAACAATCTTTTTGAACTTTCATTATTAAAACTACTCCTTTAAATTCTAAAAATTGTGCTCCATTGCACTTCTCTAATTTTGAACTTATTTTCTTTCTGAACTTCTTGGCTCTATCATCGTTAGATTGATTTTTCCACGCTCTTTATCTATTAATTTAACCCAAACTGTCACAATCTGACCCACGGCAATCACCTCATGTGGATTTTTAACAAAGTTTTTTGAGAGGTCTGAAATATGTACCAAACCATCATCATGAAGACCGATGTCTACAAAGGCGCCAAAGTCGACCACATTTCGCACTGCGCCTTCTAATTTTTGTCCAATAAATAGGTCTTTTATGTCTAAAACATCCTGACGTAGAACTGGTGCATCAAAACTATCCCGCAAATCTCGACCAGGCTTCAGTAGGTCTTCGATGATGTCTTTTAAACTTTCGGGACCAACTTCAAGTTTTGTAGCGAGCTCCTTTATATCAACTGACTTAAGTTGCTCAAGTTTTCCTTCATCAATCTGAAGTAAGTCAAAGATTCTCTTAACAGCTGAATAGGATTCAGGGTGAACACCAGTATTATCTAAGAAATTTTCTCCTTCTGGAACATGTAGAAAACCTGCCGCCTGCTCAAATGCTTTTTCTCCAAGTCGAGGAACCTTTTTTAGCTGCGCACGAGATTTCAATGCACCATTTTCATCTCGGTAAGCCACAATATTTTGGGCTAATGTTCCATTCAAACCTGCAACATGGCTCAAAAGTGACGGACTTGCTGTATTTACATTAACTCCAACTTGATTGACCACAGTTTCAACGACGAAGTCAAGATTTTCTTCCAACTTTTTCTCAGACACGTCATGCTGATACTGTCCTACCCCAATCGCTTGAGGTTCTATCTTTACTAGTTCAGCAAGTGGATCTTGTATACGACGAGCAATTGAGACAGCTGATCGCTTCTCAATCGAAAGATCAGGAAACTCTTCACGTGCAATTTCACTTGCAGAGTAAACGGAAGCACCAGCCTCTGAGACAATCACATAAAAAGTCTTATCAAGTTTATTTTCCTTAATTACTTCGGCAACAAAAGCTTCAGACTCTCGGCTTGCAGTCCCATTACCAATCGCAATCATGTCAACATGATATTTCTTAATGAGAGCTACTAACTCTTTTTTTGATGCTTCAATTCGTGAAGCTGAGGCAGGTTTTGTCGGATAGATCACTGTGGCATCCAGAAACTTCCCAGTTGCATCGACCACTGCAAGCTTACAGCCATTCTTAAAGCCCGGATCAAAACCTAAAACTGTGTAACCCTTGAGAGGAGCTACCAATAAAAGATTTTTCAGATTTTGACCAAATGCTTCAATTGCAGATGCTTCAGCCTTTTCATTCAACTCAGAACGCACGATGCGCTCCATGGCTGGGATGATTTTCTTCTTCGTTGCATCCTTGATGGCTGCCATCATATAAGGATTTCCTTGAGCAGAAAACCTTGATTCAAAAAATCGATTTATCTTTTCGTCATCATTCTCAAATTTTACAGCTAAAATTCCTAATTTCTCTCCTCGGTTTAATGCAAGCACGCGGTAATTTGGCAACTCAGAAACTTTTTCCGAAAATTCATAATAAATCTTAAAAATTTGTTTTTCATCAACCGCTGTTTTCTTAAGTGTCGACGTCATAGTACTATTACGCTTAATTTCTGAAAGCACCCAGTTTCTTAAAGGCGCTGCTTCTGCAATCATTTCAGACAGGATATCAATAGCTCCTTGGATGGCTTTATCTACCGTTGGAAATGACTCTGATAAGAATTTTAATGCCTCCGCCTGAATATCGACTTGATTTTTTACCATCATTTGTGAAAGATCAAAAAGTCCTGCTTCTCTCGCAATTGTTCCTTTAGTGCGCCTCTTTTCCTTGTATGGGAGATAAAGATCTTCTACTTCAGAGAGCTTTTCAGCTGCTTGAATCGAAGCTTCTAAAGCATCTGTTAGTTTTCCGAGTTCTGTAATCTTAGCTAAGACTGATTTTTTCCTGTCAGCTAACTTGGTCATCAAACCATTCTCATCAATGATTGCCTTAATCTGTACCTCATCTAAACTACCAGTCATGTCCTTACGATAACGGGCAATAAAAGGCACTGTATTTCCTTCAGCGGTCAAATCTAAAATCGTTTTTACTTGCTTTTGAGAGATATTCAATTTTTCAGCAATTTTTGTATAGTTTTCCATGAAACTCCTATCTATTCTTCTATTATACCCTATCAAATTGTCATACTTAAAGTTAAATGAACTTAAAGCACGTTTATCTGTAACTGTTCCAATAAATGATTTTGTATGTTTTTTTATTAACGTTCAATTATTTGTGTAATTCTCAAGAAGTTTTCCTAGTTTAAACCTTGTGAATATGATTAAGTATTCTCCTTAAAAAAAACCTAACAATTCCGGCCTAAGTGTTCCCTAATTCTTTTGTCAAGACCTAAATTTATTTCTGCTGAAGAAATTATTGAAAACACTAATCTATTTTTGTGGTTTCTGAATATATATTTTGTTCATACCCTTTAATTTTTTGACCGAACAAGTTTATTTATCGAAGGCAAATTGCAAAATTTGATTGATATTTTTTATTTTTGTTTTATACTTTAATCGAATTGATTAACACAATAGAAGAAAGAAATGCAAATTATATTTTTCACCCTACTTTATTATTTAAAAAATTGAGTTTTTTTTAAGATGGCAAATTGTAAAATTAGTTTAGCCACCTGAAGCAAGAAAAAAACACCTGAATTTCTTATACTTGAATTTGAAAGAAGACAAGTAGAAAAGG
>NZ_JACHHV010000011.1 GCF_014202895.1 Lactovum miscens | reverse complement strand
AAATGGGATTACCACTCACTTTACCAAGCACATCTTGGGCCTCAGGAGCTCAGGAGGAGCTTTAAAATATAAACAAAAATTCAGTTTTGAAGATTCACAGCCAATTATTTGACACTTACGACGTCGTTCAATCCGTGTTAAATGTTTGCCTTTTATGTTAGAATGATTTTGGATCTGAATTACTTTCTACTTACAATTTTTTCCAAATTCAAGTATAAAGGTTTCAGGTGCTTTTTTTTTCTTTAGGTGGCTGACTTAATATTATAATTTGCCATGAAGTCAGAATTTAAGTTATGATTAAGTTTTTATTAAGCTTGAGATTAGAAAAGCCTGATAATATTTATCAACAGGCTATTGAATAGTGGCATTTTCGCTTAAACGCATAGGTCCTCTATCCAAGTTCCTAGCTTCATTAAAATTTGAAAAATTAATAGATGAAATTAAAGAAAGACTTAAAGATGAAAAAATTAGTATCTATTATTGTAACGGCCCTGATTGGTTTGGTAGCAGTCGTTGATGGCTATTGGTTCTTTAGTAAAAATATAACAAAAACAACTACTTTAGCTACAGCCTCCTCGAGTTCTTCCGCTAGTCAAAGAAGTTCTTCAGTAACTTCTACGGTTCAAAGTTCTGATACTTTGGAAGCTTCTAGTGTTAGTGGGTCAAGCTCGACAGGTTCTTCTGGCTATAAAGATGGAACCTACACTGGAAAAAGTATAGCGACGCAGTGGGGTAATGTACAAGTACAAGTCACAGTTTCTAGCGGTCAAATCAGTAACATTATTATGCTCAAATCAACTTCTTCTGATGGCGCGGGTAGAAGCCATCAGATTGACTCTATTGCTGAACCTATCTATATCAGTGAAGCCAAGTCAGCGAATTCGGCCAATATTCAAGCCATATCAGGTGCAACTGAGACCTATGACGGTTTTACGAATTCTCTACAAAATGCGCTGACACAGGCGGTCTGATATGAAAATAACGATTAAACAGGTCAATCAGGGATATAAAATGATTAGCATTGTCTATTTGGGGATGGGAACAGCTTTTACGAGTCAGGTCGTTGTCAAAGATGAAAGTCCGGTTCCCGAAATTTTGTTTGCTCAAGGAGCTTTGGAAAAATGGTTGGAACATGTTGACGAAGTCTTTTCAACCTATAAGGAAAATTCAGAAGTAAGCAAATACAATCGTGGCGAAGTGGACTTCTTAAGTATGTCTGAGGAAATGCGCTTTGTCTATGTCTCATGTGCTCAGGCAAGTGAAGCAACTCATCATTCTTTTAATGCAATGCTTCCATCTGGGTACGATCCAAGCGGATTTGTTAAGGGTTGGGCAATTGAGGAAGGGTTTAATCGTTATTTAAGGCCATTACTTGATTTGAATAATGTCATAGGCGCAAATTTGAATGGTGGTGGAGATATGCAAATGGCCAGCAAAGAAGAGAGTGATTGGAATTTTGAAATTGCTGTTCTCGATCCTTTTGATAAAACGAAAATTATTGCAGAACTTTCGATGAAAAAAGGAGCAATTGCTACTTCGGGAATTTCAGAACGTGGAAACCATATTTTTGGAGCAGATAAAAATATTTTGCAGACAACCGTGATTGGAGTAAATTTACAAGAAGTAGACGTTTGGGCGACGGCTTTGATGGTTGATTTTAATTCTAAGATGCCTAACTATTTAAGAGCTTTTGAAGTGAACCGACACGGCATTATAGTAGAGAAAGAAGTAATAACAAATGCTAAAGAAACATAAATTTTGGTTAGGCCTCTTTTGGCTAATAACTATATTCATTATTCCTTTTCCTCTTATTTTGACAGCTACACAGGGGGTAACAGGTACGATTAACGCACCAATGACTTTGGGTATACAGATTGGAACAATTGCCTATGTATGGATGCTTTTGGTTATCGCAATTTCAGTAAAGCCACGTTGGTTAGATCGGTTGATAGGGCTACCCGAAATGTATTTTTTACACGGAATTGTTGGAACACTTGCTGTAGTCTTGGCTTTCTTTCATAAAGAACTTTCCCCTTCTACTGGGTTGATAAAATTAACTGGAGAGATCTCACTTTACTTATTTATTTCAATTTTGCTTTATTCAATTTTCTTTATGTCAAGTTGGCTGACTGGAAGAAGCCGTTTTGCTAACAAAGTTAAGAAATATTTAGAAAAGATTTTCAATTATGAGACTTCAATATGGTTACATCGATTAAATATTGTCGCAACCTTACTAGTCTTTGGACATGTGTTATTGATACCATATATTACATCAATTAAATCTTATATGTTTTGGTTCTATCTATACTCAGGTGTCACAGCTGTTGTCTATTTTAGCTATCATTTTATAAAACCATTGGCTTTTCATAATGGGAGGCTCATCTCAAATAGAAAATTAGCAGATAACATAACAGAACTTGTCGTTCAACTTAAAGGAAATATTGCTTATCGTGCCGGAGATTTTGCTTTTATTTCATTTCCGAATGATGAAGGCATGAAAGAAAAACATCCATTTTCAATTTTGCAGTATAATAAGCAGAAAAAACAGGTAACTTTTGCAATTCGAAATTATTCAGATTTCACAGGTAAATTAGATCAGTTAAAACTAAGAAGTCGAGTGAAGATTGATGGAAGTTATGGGCGGCTATATGAATCTTTACAAGAGCACATAAATCAAAATTTAGTTATGATTGGCTCAGGTCTAGGCTCTGTCCCACTTATATCAATTGTTATACATTTTGTTGGGAAACGTGAGATCACTTTTGTACGTGTGGCACATGAGCCAAAAGATCTTATATATGAAGAGTTCTTAAAAAGCTTATCTGATAGATATTCAAACTTCCACTATATATCTCAAATTGGTAGGTTATCAGAATATCAGATTGACCAATTTGCAAATGAAAAGTCTTATTTTCTGGTCGGAGGGTCCAATCAGATGATGAGTGGGACAATGACCATGCTCAAGAAAAAAGGTGTTAAATCTTCAAATGTTTATGGAGAAAAATTTAGTTTTTAAAAAAGTTGAGAATTATTTTCTCGACTTTTTAATTATTCTCAAATATTGGCAAATTGCAATTATAAGTTAGCCAGTCTTAACATCTGGTTCGAACTTTTATAAGTGAACATTTTTCTTGGATAAGAATTAATCCAACCTTCAATAAAGGTCACAAATTCTTTTGTCGTTGATCGTGTTCCCTTAGGCAAAAAACGTCGGATCATACGATTGTGGTTCTCATTTCTTCCACGCTCAAAGCTTGCATAGGTTATGACAATAATGAACCGAACAAGTTACTGCTTCACGAAGGCATGCAAATTCACGGCCATTATCCGAAGTAAGGGATTTGAACGTTATGGTTTGCTGGATTATCTTGAGTTCCATGTTAACAGATTGGGCAGACTTATCTGGAATCAATCGGATCAACTCTGAACGTGTCTTTCTTTCTGTAAGCGTTAGGAGACACTCCTCCTTCGCTTTTGTCAGAAGGACGGTATCAATCTCGTAATTTCCAAATTCTTCACGCTGGTTAATCACCTCAGGACGTTGTTCGGTGACCCATAAGGTCGCTTAGGCTGAGCTGACCGTAGTTTCTTCACCTGAGGATAAAGGAGATCATGGGTTTTCACATCCAGACGTCCCGCTTCAATCCAGTGATAGAGCGTTCGTAAACAGACAGGATGAGAAAGTTTATGAGAGAGGACTTCAAGTGATAATTTCTCCCGGACGCCTTTTGAAATCAGATCATTCAAAACCTTTGTGAACTTTGAGGGACGTCCACAATGCCTTCGACTTTTGTCATAGGAAGCTTGAGCCACCTCAGCGGAATACTTGGTCTTGGTCTTAAATTGAACCCGTCCCCGCTTGAGTTCATGATGAATCGTTTGTGGTGCCTTACCTAAGAGGCGTGCAATCTGATTGTCACTTCGGTGTCCCCTATTGTGCCAACGTTCAATTTGATGTCGTTCAATCAGTGTTAAATGTTTGCCTTTTGTATTAGAAGCATCTTGCATCTGAATCCTTTTCTACTTTATTTTTCCAAATTCAAGTATAAAGGTTTCAGGTGTTTTTTTCTTTCTTCAGGTGGCTAACTTAATTTTACAATTTGCCTTTTCTGATTTTTAAAATAATTTTTAAATAATCAATCATCATAAGGTGTCCATTTATTAAAAAATAATTGTGCTAATTTATGTATATGTCTATTTATTCTTGACATTATTGTATAAAAGTATTATATTATTGTTGTAATCGTTTTCAAAAATAGTTGTAACGATTAAATGAAAGGATTTATAAAAATGGATAATGCAATTAATGTCAATTCCGAAATTGGTAAGTTAAAAACTGTGCTCCTCCACAGACCTGGAGAGGAAGTTGAGAATATAACGCCAGATACAATGGATCGTCTTCTGTTTGATGATATTCCGTATTTGGAAATTGCTCAAAAGGAACATGACTTCTTTGCTCAAACTTTACGCGATACAGGAACGGAAGTATTGTACATTGAACAATTGATCGCAGAAACTTTGGATACATCTAAATTAGTTCGAGAAGGTTTTACTAGAAGATATCTTGAAGAACATGGATATTCAAGAGGCAAAACATTTGAGGGACTGGCAGAATATCTAAATTCATTTACCACTAAAGATTTTATTGAAAAAATATATGCTGGTGTTCAGAAAAAAGAAATTGAAATTCCTCATGAAGTGTTGTCAGACATGGCTGGTAGTGATGCAGAAAAATTATTTTATCTTGATCCTCTGCCCAACGCTTATTTTACACGGGATCCTCAAGCTTCCATGGGTATTGGTATGACAGTAAACCGTATGACTTTTGCCGCTCGTCAACCAGAATCACTTTTGACAGAATATGTTTTGAATCATCATCCACGTTTCGCAGGTAAAGTTCCTGTGTGGCGCAATCGTAATCATCAAACTCGAATTGAGGGTGGAGATGAATTGATCCTTAGTAAAAATGTTGTGGCAATTGGGGTCTCTGAAAGAACTTCAAGTAAATCTATTCAACAATTAGCACTTGAATTGTTCAAGAATCCACTATCAACCTTTGATACTGTATTGGCAGTCGAAATTCCGCATAACCATGCTATGATGCACTTGGATACAGTTTTTACAATGATTAATCGTGACCAGTTTACAGTTTTTCCTGGAATCTTCCACGGTGATGGATCAATTAATACATTTATTTTAACTCCCGGCAAGCAAGCAGATGAAATTAAGATTGAGCATCTAACGGATCTTGAAGCCGCGTTAAAGAGAGTTTTGAATTTAACAGAGCTTGATTTAATAGAGTGTGGTGGTGGTGACTCTATCATAGCACCGCGTGAGCAGTGGAATGATGGATCAAATACACTTGCCATTGCCCCTGGAGAAATTGTAACTTATGATCGTAACTATATCACGATTGAATTGCTTAAGAAACATGGCGTTAAAGTTCACGAAATCTTATCGTCGGAATTGGCTCGTGGTCGTGGAGGAGCACGTTGTATGTCACAACCACTTTGGCGCGAAGACTTATAGAAAAAATCAATATTTTAAATAATACAAACACAAAGGAAGAAAAATGGAAGAAGCAAAAATAAACTCAGTATTTCAAGGTCGTAGCCTTTTAGCAGAGAAGGACTTTACCCCTGCAGAAATTAACTATCTTGTAGATTTTGGAATTCACCTCAAGGCATTAAAGAAAAATCGAATCCCACATCGCTATCTTGAGGGACGTAACATAGCCCTACTTTTCGCGAAGACATCTACGCGTACACGTGCTGCTTTTACAACAGCATCTATTGATTTGGGAGCTCACCCTGAGTATCTTGGAAAAGATGATATCCAACTAGGAATCAAAGAATCAACAGAGGACACTGCAAGAGTATTGGGTTCTATGTTTGATGCCATTGAACGCCGAGGCTTCTCACAACAAGAAGTTGAAGATTTAGCAAAATACTCTGGTGTTCCAGTTTGGAATGGTTTGACCGATCAATGGCACCCAACTCAGATGATTGCAGACTTCATGACAGTTAAAGAAGAATTTGGTCATCTTAAGGGCCTTACTCTTGTCTATGTAGGTGATGGACGCAATAATATGGCGAATAGTTTGATCGTAACTGGGTCGATGCTTGGGGTCAATGTGCACATTGTTGCCCCTGACAGTCTGCATCCGAGTCAAGAAGTCATGGATATTGCTAATGATTTTGCAGTAAAATCAGGAGCTAAACCACTTGCCACTTCGAGTATTGAAGAGGGGGTTAAAGGTGCAAACATTATCTACTCAGACGTCTGGGTATCAATGGGAGAAAGCAATTGGGAGGAACGCGTTAAACTTCTCACGCCATATCGTATCACCATGAATATGATGGAACTAACTGGCAACACAGAAAATGGTAAATTAATCTTTATGCACTGTTTACCTGCCTTCCATGACACGGATACTAAGTATGGCAAAGAAATTAAAGAGCAATATGGGTTGACTGAAATGGAAGTTACTGATGAAGTCTTCCGTAGTAAGTTTGCCCGTCAGTTTGAAGAAGCAGAAAATCGTATGCACTCAATCAAGGCAATTATGGCAGCTACACTTGGTAATCTCTTCATTCCAGCAGTACCACAAGATTGGGAATAATATTTTGGCTTGAGATATTTGTCATTTTGATGGGTTTCTCAAATTATAGAAAAGGATTATTACATTATGGAAGCAAATAAAAAGGGAATTGGTCTAGTTGCTTTAGTTGCACTAATCGTCTCAGGAGCAATTGGAGGTGGTGTATTCAACCTTCCTAATAGCTTGGCGTCTGGTGCGACAGCAGGTGGTGCTCTTGTTTCGTGGTTAATTGTTGGGCTAGGGATTTTATTCTTGGTACTTACTTTTAATTATTTAATTGTTAATAAGCCAGAATTATCTGGCGTTTCAGACTATGCTCGTGCTGGATTTGGGGATCTAGTTGGGTTTATTTCTGGTTGGGGTTACTGGTTATCGGCATGGTTAGGAAATATTGCCTTTGCTGTACTTCTTATGACATCTGTTGATTTCTTCTTCAAGGGAACATTTGCCAATAAGAATGGATCTTTGACGATTCTTTCAGTTGTTGTTGTTTCACTAGTCATGTGGGGCTTGACCATTCTTGTTTCACGTGGAGTCGAGGGAGCAGCTGTGATTAATGCCATTGTTTTGATTGCAAAATTGATCCCACTTTTAATTTTTGCTATTGCTGCCATTGTTTCTTTCAGGGCTGGTGTGTTTACAGAGCATTTTTGGCAAAATGTGTCAGTGAATGCTGACATGTCAAAATTTACTTTTTCAGCTATGACGGGTTCTGGATTTATGAGCCAATTTTCAAGCTCTTTGATGGTTATGATTTGGGTTTTTGTTGGTATTGAAGGTGCTGCTATGATGGGGGATCGTGCGAAGAAAAAATCTGATGCAGGTCGTGCCACGATTCTCGGCTTAATTAGCTTAATTGTTATCTATGTTCTACTTTCTATTTTACCTTATGGATTTATGGACCAAAAGACTTTAGCAAATGTTGCTGCTCCAGGACTTATAAATATTTTGAATGCCATGGTAGGAGGTTGGGGCGGTTCATTAATGGCGATAGGCCTTATTATTTCTCTCCTCGGTGCTTGGTTATCTTGGACAATGTTGCCAGTGGAGGCTACTACACAATTAGCAAAGCAAAAGCTTTTGCCAAAATGGTTTGGTAAACTTAATAAAAACAACGCACCATTTAATGCTTTAATGTTAACAGGACTGCTGATGCAGGTTTTCATTATTATGACTTATTTCTCTGCAAATGCCTATAATGTGTTCGTGTATCTATGCACAGCTGTCATCATGATTTGTTATACCTTGGTTGGCTTTTATATGATGAAACTTGGCTTTCAGGAAAAGAAGACTTCTAATATTATTATTGGATTCTTAGCTGGTATTTTTCAAGTTTACGCCCTTTATTTATCAGGATGGATCTTTATCTGGGCAGCGACAATTATCTATATCATTGGATTTGCCTTCTTTACAATTGCAAAAACAGAAAACGGTCAAAAAGTCGGAAAAGGAAATATCATCGCTTCTGCAATTATTACGCTCCTAGCTATTTTTGCAGATATTGATTTGCTTGCATCTTGGGGGGGGAATCTTGATATACGTGGAAATTTAGGAATTGATCCATCAAGTATGGTTATGGTATATTTATTGACAGCTATCTTGGTAATGGGTATTGGTGCATTAATTTATAGTATTATAAAAAACAATGCTGTTAAAAAGGTTGAACTTAAAGATGCTTAAAAATAGGAGAATGAGATGGTAAGACGTATCTTAGTAGCCTTGGGGGGGAATGCTATCTTAACGGATGACCCCACTGCAAAGGCGCAACAACTTGCTTTAGAAAAAACAGCTGAACTGCTAATTCCACTTATTAAAGATAATAATGTAGAAATTATTGTCACTCACGGAAATGGGCCACAAGTTGGTAACCTCTTGTTGCAACAATTAGCAACAGATTCAAAAAAAAATCCAGCAATGCCACTTGATACGGCAGTTGCGATGACTCAAGGACAAATTGGTTATTGGGCGCTTCAAGCCTTCACTAAAGCGTTAAAAAAGAATGGTATGGGCCAAGTTGATGTTCTTCCAGTCATAACACGTACATTAGTAGACAAGAATGATCCAGCATTCGAGAAACCTTCAAAACCAATTGGTCCTTTTTACGATAAATCAGGAGTCAATGAGTTGCTTAAAACTTATCCGGAGTGGACTTTTGTTGAAGACTCTGGAAGAGGCTACCGTCGAGTCGTTCCATCACCAAAACCAAAAGGGTTTATCGAATCAAAAGCCTTGGCAGCAATGGTTTCAATGACAGTTCTTCCAATTATCTCAGGAGGTGGCGGGGTTCCAGTTGTTCAAACTGAGGACGGTTATGAAGGAGTTGAAGCAGTTATTGATAAGGACTTTTCAGCTGCAAGGTTAGCAGAATTAATTGAAGCTGATGATCTTTTGATTCTGACCGCGGTAGACAATGTTTATGTCAACTTCAACAAGTTGGATCAACAAAAGCTTGAGATTGTGACTATGGCTGAGATAAACAATTATATTGAACAAGGCCAATTTGCAGCTGGGTCAATGTTACCAAAGGTTCAAGCCGCAATAGAATTTGTGGCTTGCACTGGACATGCAGCTACAATTACTTCACTGGATAACCTGGCAAGCTTTTTAGCTACTGGCTCTGGTACTAGAATTGTTCCTTAAGATAGATAAAATCAAAAACTGTTGCAACACTGAATCAAAGAGTCTGTAACAGTTTTTTTTAGAGGTAGAAATGATGAATCTTGTACAATTTGGATGTGAGGATTGGTTAAATAATTGGGAAAAATCAGCCAAAATTGATATTGCTCAGTCAACGATATCATCCTTAACTTTAGAAGATATTTTGAATCTTGAACCAGATTCTGGAGTGGCTATTCTAGAAAAATTAAAAAAAGAAACTTTTTCATACGGTTGGATTGAGGGCTCACCCCAATTCAAAAATGAAGTCTCAAAACTTTACAAGAATATCAAGACGGATAATATTTTATCAACAAATGGTGCAACAGGTGCTAACTTCATAGCGGTTCTTGGATTGATTGAGCCTGGAGATCACGTCATCGCTGAGTATCCAACTTATCAACAGCTTTATGATTGGCCGAGGACTTTGGGGGCAGAGGTTGATTATTGGAATGTGTATGAAGAAGAAGACTGGCACCCTCGCCTTGAAGAGCTCCGTGCTCTTGTTAAAAAAAATACAAAATTGATTTGTATCAACAACGCTGCTCAGCCAACAGGTGCTATTTTGAACACTGTATTCTTGAAAGAAGTAGTTGAAATTGCTCGTTCAGTTGGTGCATATATTTTATCAGATGAGGTTTATCTTCCCTTAAATTCAGAAATAGATTATAGCCCAATTGCTGATCTTTATGATAAGGGAATTTCGACTAACTCATTGTCAAAGACCTACTCAGTTCCAGGCATTCGGGTTGGTTGGATAGCTACTAAAGACGATTTTCTTGTCAATAATATCCGAAAAATTCGTGACTACACATTGATATGCACGGGAGTTTTTGATGATGCAATTGCTGCTTTAGTTTTGAAACATAAGGACAAAGTATTATGTCGTTCACGTTCAATTGTTTTGAATAATTTGGCTATATTAAAGGCTTGGGTTGAAAATGAGCCCCTGGTTTCAATGATCTATCCAGACATGGTATCGGTCAGTTTTGTAAAATTTGAAAAATTGGCTCCAGAAAGAACAGAAGAGTTTGCTGAGTATCTTCTAAAGGAAAAAGGAGTACTTATTGTTCCAGGTAATCGTTTTGATATGCCTGGACATGCACGAATTGGATATTGCACTGATGAAAAAACCCTGCGCACAGGTCTGGAATTACTGTCAGAAGCATTACGCGAATTTAAATAATTAATTTAGATAGATTGGAAATATAATATTATGATGCGACGTATAGTTGTTGCTTTGGGAGGAAATGCTATTCTTGCAAGTGATCCATCAGCAAACGCTCAACAACTTTCCCTTGAAAATACAGCTGAGCAGTTAATGCCACTGGTTATTGACAAAAATGTGGAGTTGATTATTACTCATGGCAACGGTCCTCAAGTTGGTAACCTTCTCCTCCAACAATTGGGATCCGACTCTGAAAAGAACCCCGCAATGCCACTTGATACTGTTGGTGCAATGACTCAAGGTCAAATTGGTTATTGGATGGGGCAAGCCTTTACGAAAGCTTTTGATAAGCATGGGTTGAAAAAGCCATTTGTCTCTATTGTGACTCGTACAGTTGTTGAGGCTACTGATCCTGCTTTTACTCACTTGACCAAGCCAATTGGTCCCTTTTACACAGAAGAAGAATCAGAAAAGTTAAAATCTCAAAACCCAGATTGGCAAATCGTTGAAGATGCTGGTCGCGGTTATCGTCGTGTTGTTGCTTCACCACTTCCGGTTGAGATGCTTGAAGCTGATGTGATTGAGCCTCTTCTAAATGCTGGAGCACTTGTTTGTGTATCTGGTGGGGGTGGCATTCCAGTAATCAAGGTTGAGAGAGGTTATCAAGGTGTTGAAGCCGTGATTGACAAAGATTTCTCAGCAGCTAAATTAGCAGAGCTTGTTGGAGCTGATGAATTGGTAATATTTACATCTGGTGGCGATGTTTATTTGAACTATGGTAAGCCAAGTCAATCTCTATTGACCGAAGTTACCTCATCTGAAATGAACAGTTACATTAACGATGGCTACTTCGCGGAAGGTTCAATGAAGCCAAAAGTGGCTGCTGCCACTTTATTTGCTGAGCGCACAGGTAAGATTGCCACAATTACTTCACTTGATAATGTGAAAAACTTTGTTAAAAATGGTGCTGGAACTCGAATAATTGGTAGTTAATAGTAAATAACGAGATAAGTTATCAAACGTACTTTTTGAAGGATTTTTTAATATGTTATAATCACCTTGATTTCACTAATAAAAATTATAGAATAGAATAAATATGCAAAAAAAACAAAAAGGTATCGGATTATTTGCCCTCATTGCAGTAATTGTCAGTTCAGCCATTGGTGGTGGTGTATTTAATTTAACAAATTCTTTGGCGATAGAAGCAACACCAGGTGGTGTCGTTATTAGTTGGTTTTTTGTAGGTGTAGGTATAGTTGCTTTGGTACTTTGTTTGAATTATTTAGTCTTAAAAATGCCGGAATTAAGTGGTTTGTCAGACTATGCTCGTGCAGGATTTGGTGATTTTGTTGGTTTTCTTTCTGGTTGGGGTTACTACTTATCAAGCTGGTTCGGAAATATTGCCTTTGCTGTATTACTTATGCAGACAATGGCTTATTTCATACCTAGTTTTCAGACAGCCAAAGGATCACTGACTCTAATATCAATTGTTGTAGTTTCGATTATTTCTCTAGGAATGACAATTATCGTTGTCTATGGGGTTGAGTCTGCAGCCTTTATTAATGCAGTTATTTTGGTTGCCAAATTGGTACCCCTAGGTTTTTTCACGATAGTAGCTGTGCTTAGCTTTAAGGCAGGTCTCTTTACGGCCCATTTCTGGGGTAATGTAGTAAAAAATGCTCAGGGACTTTTATTTGTCAGCGATAAGCTATCGGCCACTGATTTATTGGGACAGGTAAAGAGCTCTTTGATGGTTATGGTTTTTCTATTTGTTGGGGTCGAGGGAGCGGCGATGATGAGTAACCGTGCTAAGAAAAAAGATGACGCTGGTCGTGCCAGCGTGTTGGGTGTTATTATCTTGTTGGCTATTTATATTATTCTTTCTCTCCTACCTTTTGGCTATTTGAATCAATCTGCTTTGGCAAAGCTTCAAACTCCTGGACTTGTTTATATCATGAAACAAATGGTAGGGACTTGGGGAAGTGCTGTTATGGCGGTAGGACTGATAATCTCAATTATGGGAGCTTGGCTGGCATGGACAATGCTACCAGTTGAAGCAACCTCTCAGATGGCAGAGCAACGTTTGTTGCCAAATTGGTTTGATAAGCGCAACAAGTATAATGCACCAAGTAATTCGCTTTGGCTAACCGAAATTATTGTTCAGATTTTTATTGTTGTCACTTATTTCTTTACAAATGCCTACATAGTTTTTGTCAATCTTTGTACGGCAGCTATTATGATTTGTTATGCTCTTGTTGGACTTTACGTTATAAAGTTGGGGATTCAGAAAAAACAGGCTGAAATTGGAGCTTTTGGTGCTGTTGCCTTGGTTTTCCAACTCTTAGCTCTCTACCTAAGTGGTTGGGAATATATCTGGCTAACAACCTTGCTCTATACAATTGGGTTTGCACTGTATATAATTGCTCGGCGGGAACATAAGCTCAAGATTCATAGAAATGAGTGGTTAGCAATGTTTCTAATTGCACTCTTAGCAATTCTAGCCTTGTTTGGCCTGATAGGAAACTGGATTAATTTGAGATCATCTTTAGGACTCTAATTTTTGGAATATGTATTTACTAAAACTTTTGCAAGCTTATTTTGGCAGAAGTTTTTCTATATGTGAACCATGTTGGATTAAACGCAGTGGCGATAGTTTGCTTTTACATACTCTGAATTCCTGAGAAGCCACATCTGTCACGGATAAACTAGCTGTGGAAGCGAGGTATCTGTCCTGCCAACTCACCAAACAATTACAACATAGTGATATTTTCAAAACATTCTGCACTCGTAACGGAAATAATCAAAACATGGAAATCTAAAATTTCTTCTGCTATTTTTTAGCACAGCTAGTAATAAGCGTTAAGAGAGTTATCAAAACAGGGTTGAGAATTTTTCACGACTTTTGAAGCAATTTATGATAGAGTCAATACTGCTTTAATATAAACTAGTTTGGTTAACTAACTTAGAAAGTCACCTGCAACAGTAATTGAATTAAACTTCTATCGAACCATCATTCTATGGTTGCCGTTTTCAACCCATAGATAGTTATCATAATAATATCCCAAACATACCCAGAGAATTCGTTATCAAGACTTTGTATGTGCTAGAGATGCTGTTACCAAATTTTTAGTTGTAATATGCGTCTGAAAGGGTGAACTAAGTTAGAACTGGTATATCCGCGATAGAAATAAAGAAAATTGTGAACGCCGAAAGATTTGGAACTTTTTCTTTGCCGTTTTATAAGAAAATTTTCATTAAATTGTTTTAGATAAAGCGCATATATTTATATTTTATAGGTTTGCATATTAAAAGTAAAAAAGTGAGCAGATCGCACACTAATATTTATTGTTAAAATTTATAAAAAGTTAAAATGTATTTTACATTTCTTCAGGAGACTCTATACCGAGAAGTCGAAGGGATTCTTTAAGAATAACAGAAACAGCATAGATCAAAGTCAAACGGCTTTCACGCTCAGAAGTTTCATCAAGGATGCGTACATGTGCATAATAACGGTTGAATGACTGAGCTAAGTTGATCACGTATTTAGCGAGGATACTTGGCTCATACTTATCTGCTGCTCTTTTTACAGTAGTAGGGAAGTCTTTCAATAAAGTGATAAGTTCCCAATGTTCACTACCATTTTCCAAAAAGCTGAGTTGAAGATTGAGATTAACCTTAAAATTGGCTTTTCTCAGAATAGACTGAATACGAGCGTTCGCGTATTGGACATAGGGGCCTGTTTCTCCTTCAAAACTAACCATCTTTTCAAGATTAAAGTCATAGCCATTCATGCGATCTGTTTTAAGATCATAAAATTTAATAGCCCCAACTCCGACTTGAGTGGCAACTTTTTCTTTATTGGCAAGTTTAGGATTTTTATCATTGATTTGCTTTAAAGAACGTTCAATTGCTTCATCAATTGTTGGCTCAAGTAAGATAACATTGCCTTTACGAGTAGAAAGTTTTTTTCCGTCTTTAGTGACTAAGCCGAAAGCGACATGTACCATATCATCTGACCATGCGTATCCCATTTCCTTAAGGACTGCCTTTAGTTGTTTGAAGTGACCAGACTGTTCATTGCCAACAACGTAAATAGATTTTGCAAAATCATAAGTTCTTTTGCGATAGAGAGCAGCAGCCAAATCACGTGTAATATAAAGAGTAGCCCCATCTGATTTTTTGATCATAGCTGGGTTGAGATTGTATTTTTGAAGGTCAACGATTGAAGCACCTTGTGACTCGATAAGTAATCCCTTTTTTTCAAGAAGATCAACAATTTCATCCATTTTATCGTTGTAGAATGCTTCGCCATTCATAGAGGCAAAGCTAACGTTCATTTTGTCATATATACGTTGAAACTCAATAAGTGATTCATCCCGGAACCATTGCCAGAGAGCAAGGGCTTCCTTGTCGCCATTTTCTAGTTTCAGGAACCAAGCTCTGGCTTCTTCGTCAAGCTGGGGATTGGTTTCTGCTTCTGCGTTGATTTTTACATACAATTTTAAGAGTTCATCAATAGGATGAGCTTTTACGGCTTCTTCGTCTCCCCATAATTCATAGGCCGTGATAAGCATACCAAACTGTTTACCCCAGTCACCGAGGTGATTAATACGAACAGGAATATAACCTAATTTTTCATAGATAAAGGCGATTGAGTCAGCAATAACTGTAGAACGGAGATGACCAATACCGAAGGGTTTAGCAATATTAGGTGAAGACATATCAAGAGTGACATTTCGCCCTTGGCCAATGTTTTGATTGCCATAGCTTCCAGATTTGTCTACAATTTCATTAATAACATCTGAAGCAACAGCGTTTTTGTCAAGGAAGAAGTTAATGTAGGAACCAGTAGCTTCAATCTTTTCAAATGAACTTACATCTATTTTCTCGGCGAGTTCAGTGGCAATAATTTGTGGAGATTTGTGTAGCTTCTTTGCTAATGAAAAAGTTGGAAAGGCAATATCACCCATTTCAATATTTTTTGGTGATTCAAGAAGCTCATAGATTTTATCACTAGTCAGTTCATCATTAAGTTCCTTAGCAATAACTTGAGCAACGATTTTTTTTTCGTTCATTTGAAAAATTTCTCCATAATTTTTTCAGCGGTCATTGAAAGGTTACAAAATAAGAAGCTGAAAATTCTAAATATATTGATCATAAAAATACTCAAAATAGCTGTAAAATACAGCTTTTTTGTGATTATTATATCATAAATTATGGTATAATATTGGAAATGAAAATTGGTAAACAAACACAAGAAGATCGACGCCAACTTATAATAGATGTTATAAAAGAAAAACACATTTCTACACAGGCTGAGCTCTCAAAAGAACTTGGAGAACTTGGGGTTAAGGCTACACAGGCAACTCTTTCTCGCGATATAAGTGAATTGGGAATTGTGAAATTTCGACACGGTAATGAGAATTTCTATGGAATTTATAATTCAAACCAAAGACTAATAAATCTCAATATCACATATCGTTCTCAGATACTCTCCGCTCAAAGTGTCATGTTTATGGTGATTTGCCGCACAGAACTTGGAGAGGCATCAATCTTAGCAGATGAGATTGATGGCCAAAATAAAGCAGAAATTCTTGGAACTTTAGCAGGAGCGGATACGCTTTTTATAGTTTGCGATAGTGTTGATTCAGCTAATGCTCTTTTGAAAGAAATTCAAGATGCTCTCAAAAAAACTGTCTGAATTAATTTCTGAACTTGATTATGTTCAGGAATTTAAGCGTTCTGAAGAGTTACTTCGATCTGATGAGAAACTTTGGTCAGATTATCAGTTGATGAAAAAACTTCAGAAAGACGCAATTTTATTTAAACAGATTGGAAAGTTTCAAGCCTTCAAAGAAACCTCTTTCCAAGCTCAAAGGCTTGAAAAAACTTTGAAGTTAAATTCAGAAGTGCAGAATTATGTTAATAAAATGATAGACACAGATGATCTCTTAACATATGTTACCGGAGAAATCGAGCGTAAAGTCAATGATGGCTTACTTGCTATGGAAGCTTCCCATTGAAGAAACAAGACGACTCTATAAAACAGAGATTATAAAAATCTTAAAATGAGAGAACTTAATATAAACTGATAATTTGAAACGTAATTTATGGCGTAGCATTGAAAAGTTTGAGTTTTTAATGCCGAGATGAAAGATGTTTTGCCTATTATCCTCCCTTAAGGTGAGACAATAGGCTATTTTTTTTACTCTTATTGGGTAAAAAAGGTAAAACAAAACTGCATAACCATAACAGTCCTTGTCATACTTAAAGTGGAACGCTTTTATGAGAATTTTCAACTTCATGTTTCAAAACAGTTAAAAGAAGAAATCCAACTCTTTAGCAAAGTAATATTAACACTCTCTGACATGACTAGAAACCGTAAACTTGCAATCTATTATTTCTACTGAATCTTAAAATAGCAAGATCACTCAAACAATTTGTTTAAAGAAGATGCGACACTTTGAATTCATTCAGTTAGATTTTGTTTTACTTTCATTAATGTTATAATTAAAATTAATGGATTTTATAACACAGGAAAAAATATCACCAGGTATGCAACAATATTTAGACGTCAAAAAAGATTATCCAGACGCCTTTTTGCTTTTTCGAATGGGAGATTTTTATGAGCTATTTTATGAGGATGCGGTAAATGCTGCCCAGATTTTAGAATTAACTTTGACTTCACGCAATAAAAATGCGGATAATCCCATTCCAATGGCGGGTGTACCTCATAAATCGGTCATGGAATATGTTGAGAAATTAGTTAATCTTGGCTATAAAGTAGCAATAGCTGACCAATTAGAAAATCCCAAAGATGCAATTGGGGTTGTTAAACGTGGTGTGACTCAGGTAATTACACCTGGAACAACAGTTGACACTCTTTCTTCAAGTGATAACAACTTCCTGGTCGGAATTGATAAAGTGGCAGATAATTTTACGTTGGCTTATTTGGATTTGGCAACGGGTGAATTTAAAAGAACCGAGTTGGTAAATTTTGCAGCTGTTTGTGGTGAAATTGCTTCTTTAAGAGCACGTGAGGTCGTGGTTGGGTTTAATCTCTCTGATGAACAGAGAGAAGTTTTGACAAAGCAACACAATCTCCTAATTTCAGAAGAATTCACAGGTGAAGATGTTTGCGAAAAACTTATGAATTATGTGTCACGGACTCAGCTAAGAGATTTGACTCATATTCAGGAGGCTGTTCATTATGAAATCGCAGATTTTCTTCAAATGGACTATGCAACAAAGACTGCACTGGAGCTTACTATAAATAAGCGCGATGGGAAGAAGTTTGGGACCTTGTATGGGTTACTTGATGCGACAAAGACTGCCATGGGAACGCGAATGCTTAAATCTTGGATTGAACATCCCCTGATCGATTTAGCTCGAATTCAGAAGCGTCAAGGAATTGTTACCGCACTCATTGAAAACTTTTTTGAACGAGCCGACTTGATTGAGGCTTTAAAAGGTGTTTATGATCTGGAACGTTTGGCTTCCAGGGTATCTTTTGGTAAAGCCGTCCCAATTGACTTGTTGCAACTTTCTAATTCATTGTCAAATGTTCCAGCAATTCGCAATGTGATGAAAGTCATGGGAAGTGAGTTGCTTCTGGATATAATATCCAATTTGGATGAGATTCCAGAGCTTTCAAACCTAATTAATGCCGCTATTGATGAAAATGCGCAACGCAGTATTACCGAAGGTGGCATTATCAAGAAAGGCTATAATGCACAACTTGATAAGTATCGTGAAGCCTTAACAGAAGGAAATACTTGGCGGCTTGAACTGGAAGCTAAAGAAAAGGAAAAAACTGGGATTTCTGGCTTGAAGATTGAATATAATCGTCAAGATGGCTTTTATTTCCATGTCACGAATTCTCAACTTGATCGAGTACCCAGTTATTTTATCTACAAAAAGGCTCTGAAAAGCGCGACTCGTTACACTACGCCAGATCTTGAGGCAATTGAAATAACTGTTTTAGAAGCTCAAGAAAAATCTTCAAATTTGGAATATACTCTTTTCCAAAAAGTTCGAGAACAAATTATAAAGTATATAAATCGATTACAAGTTCTTGCTGCAACAGTGGCCGAGATTGATTGCTTACAGAGTTTGGCAACAGTAGCTGAAAAGTATAACTATACTTGCCCGCTGCTAAATGAGACCTCACATGAAGTAAAAATTGATAAGGGACGTCATGCAGTAATTGAAGCCGTCATGGGAGATCAAGAATATGTTGCAAACGATATTCATTTATTTGATGGGACAAATATTCAACTGATTACTGGACCGAATATGTCCGGAAAATCGACCTACATGCGACAATTTGCATTGCTCGTGATTTTGGCTCAAATCGGATCTTATTTGCCTGCTGAAGCAGCAGAGATGCCAGTTTTTGATGCAATTTTTACGCGGATAGGTGCCTCAGATAATTTAATTGGTGGTGAATCTACCTTTATGGTCGAAATGTCAGAGGCAAATCAAGCAATTCAACATGCAACTGCTAACTCGTTGATCCTGTTTGATGAACTTGGCCGGGGGACTGCAACATATGATGGTATGGCATTGGCTCAGGCCATTATTGAATATATTCATGATCATATTCATGCCAAGACTCTTTTTGCAACTCATTATCATGAGTTGACAAGCCTTGACAAAACTTTAAAAGACTTGACTAATGTCCACGTTTCTACTTTGGAACAGAATGGTGAAGTTGTCTTTTTGCATAAGATTTCAGATGGTCCTGCAGATAAGTCCTATGGTATTCATGTTGCTAAAATTGCAGGATTGCCAAATGACTTGTTGACAAGAGCTGATGTGATTCTCCAAAAGCTTGAGAATCAATCTCCTAATCTCGTCAACTCAGGAAATTCAGAGCAAATGGAACTTTTCACTTTTGATTCAAAGGAATCAGAAGTTGAAATAGCTTTGGAGGCTCTTGATATAATGAATATGACACCAATTGAAGCGATGAACCAATTGGTCAAGCTAAAAGAATTGTTGTAAATTATTTCAAAAATAGAATCAGAACTTTTTTCAAGTAAAAAAGGAATGCGAGGAGGAGTTTTCAAAATGGGTATAATAAAAGAACTCCCAGAAGAATTGGCCAATAAAATTTCAGCCGGTGAGGTAGTTGACAGGCCAGCCTCTGCTGTCAAAGAGTTAATTGAAAACTCAATTGATTCGGGAGCAAAAAAAATTCGAGTTAGTGTTGAAGAAGCGGGTCTTAATCTGATTGAGATTATCGACAATGGCTCAGGAATTGAGGCTGACGACTTGCCAATTGCACTGCTCAGTCATGCGACCAGTAAAATAAAAACAAGTGCGGACCTAGATCGAATTCGTACTTTGGGCTTTCGTGGTGAAGCTCTTGCATCGATTGCTTCAATTTCTGAATTGACAATAGAAACTTCAACTGAAAAGGAACTTTCAGGTAGTCGTTTAGTTGCTAAAGGGGGGAAAGTTGAGCTTCTCGAAGCGATGGCAAAAATTAAGGGGACTAGAATTTCGATAAAAAAGCTCTTCTTCAATACACCAGCTCGACTAAAATTTGTTCATTCGCTCCAAGTTGAAAATTACCATATTACGGATATTATTAATCGTGAAAGTCTGGCACACCCCGAAACAAGTTTTACTTTAATTAGTGAGAATAAACCAATTGTTCAAACGACTGGCTCAGGAGATTTGCGTCAAACAATCGCTCAAATCTATGGAATTGCAAATGCTCGGAAAATTATCGATATTTCGGCTGAAGACTTAGATTATAAAATTCAAGGTTATATCTCGTTGCCTGAGTTAACACGAGCGAGTCGAAATTATATTTCAATATTGTTGAATGGTCGCTATATTAGGAATTTGGAAATCAATCGTGCAATTATTAAAGGTTATGGAACTAAATTAATGGTAGGTCGTTTTCCATTGGTTGTTTTGAACATCCAAATGTCACCTCAAATAGTAGATGTTAATGTTCACCCAAATAAACTAGAAGTGAAATTTACTAAAGGTGATGAGTTGATGCAGTTAATTTCTGAATCAATTCGCAAGACATTATCTGAGAAAACTTTAATACCTTTGGCCTTAGAAAATTTGTCCCAAACCCGTGCTGGGATGTTGGAAAACAGGAATCTAAATGAAGTTTTTGACCCCCAAAATTTTGCGCAAGCTGAAAAGGTTCCAAATCTATCAGAAAAAAGCACACCTTTCACCTCATATAAGCAACCAGTAGAAGAAAAGCTTAACAATTTTTTGACAGAAAAAGAGCTGTTGCTTAGTTTGGATTCAAGTCCGTTTGAAAGAGCTAGTACCTCTTCAGTAGGTGTTTCAAATGCCAATCAGACTTTCCCAGAACTTCAATATTTGGCTCAACTTCACAGTACTTATCTTCTTTGCCAATCACCAGATGCATTTTACATTGTCGATCAACATGCAGCACAGGAGCGGGTAAAGTATGAGTATTGGCGTGACAAAATCGGAGAGGTAAATTATGAACAGCAAAACTTACTTTTGCCTCTTTTAATTGATTTGCCAAAAAATGATTTTCAACGCGTGCTTTTGCGAAAGTCAGAATTAGAAGAAGCAGGTCTCTATTTAGAGGAATATGGAAACTCTCAGCTTATATTGCGTGAACATCCGATTTGGATGAGAGAAGGTGAAATTGAAAGTGCCACTTATGAGTTGATTGACTTATTGCTGAATGATAAAGAAACCTCAGTTAAAAAGTATCGGGAGAATCTGGCAATCATGATTGCCTGTAAATCAAGTATCAAAGCGCACGATCCGATTGATCCTGAAGGAGCACGAGACTTATTAAGACAGTTGTCGCAATGTGAGAATCCATATAACTGTCCTCATGGGCGACCTGCATTGGTAAAATTTACTAGCACTGAGGTGGAGAAGATGTTTCGTCGTATTCAAGCCAGTCATTCATCTGCTAGGTTAAATAGCTTGAGTGATTGAGAAACAAGGGACTAGCAAACTTACCAGCAAGAAAATAAGAGGAGAACATGTACGAATATCTTTTGGGTACAATTACCAAAATCAAACCAACTTACATAGTGCTTGATGTCATGGGAGTAGGTTATTTACTTAGCGTGGCTAATCCTTATAGTTGGGACGTAAATACCAGCAAGAAAGTCTATGTCCATCAGGTTGTGCGTGAAGATGCACAGACACTTTACGGGTTTGTCAACGAGGAAGAAAAAGAAGTTTTTCTAAAGCTGATTTCTGTTTCAGGAATTGGTCCAAAGTCAGCTTTAGCAATTATTGCAAGAGCTGATAATGTTGGCCTTGTAAACGCTATTGATAATTCAGACATTACTTATTTAACAAAATTTCCGGGTGTTGGGAAAAAAACTGCAAGTCAAATGGTCTTGGACCTGGCTGGCAAATTTGTTCCACAAACTTTGAATCAAGTTGCCAAGGTAATTGGAAATCAAGAACTGGGGGAAGCTCTTGAAGCTCTTGAGGCATTGGGCTATAAGGGTGTAGAGTTAAAGAAAATCATTCCAAGCCTAGAGGCAGAAACCAATGGATCAGCTGAGTCATATATTAAGTTAGCTTTGAAGTTATTGATTAAATAAATTAAAAAAAAATC
This sequence comes from Lactovum miscens, assembly GCF_014202895.1. Taxonomy (GTDB): domain Bacteria; phylum Bacillota; class Bacilli; order Lactobacillales; family Streptococcaceae; genus Lactovum; species Lactovum miscens. The sequence continues at coordinate 24,424 of NZ_JACHHV010000011.1, read as the reverse complement.
ATTTATGGATGATTTTTTTCATTACGCTTTAAAAATCTAAATTATAAGTAGGCAATTTTAAACATATAGCCTGCAAGAATAAAGGCTCCAATAATGATTAACCAGCGTAGAAAAGTTTTTGGGAGTTTACGCGCAATTGCAGGACCGATGTAACCTCCGATCATAAATCCTGCTCCCATTGTCAGTCCAAATAGCCAATTAATATGACCAAAGAATATAAAAACAATGGTCGCAACTAAATTTGTAATTCCCATAGTGACATTTTTTAAAGCGTTGGCCGCAAGGAGACTCATACCTTCGGTTAGACTAAAGACCAGAAGCATAAATACACCACTAGCAGCACCAAAGTATCCCCCATAAGTACCAATGAGAAAAATGGCAATCAAATTAAATAGGGATTTCTTGACCCTTACCTCTTGAGCGTTGCCAGTGGAGGCCTTTTTTAATAGGGGTTGGAAAACAAAAAAAATAGCGGCACCAAGAATCATAAATGGAACTACTTTTTCAAAAACCTTGTTAGGAAAAGTCAGTAAGAGAATACAACCAGATAAACTTCCAAAAATAGCAGTTGGTAAGATCCATATTAAATCTTTAAAGCTAAATTTTAGTTCCCGGCGAGATGAGATACTCGAACCAAGACCTGAAAATATTAAGCCAGCAGTATTTGTTACATTTGCAACTATAGGCGAAAGCCCAGTCGCGAGAAGAATTGGATATGATACTAGAGAAGCCATGCCAGTTACACTGGCAAGTATTCCAGCTAATATGCCTCCAATAAGTAATAAAGTAATCGTTAACACCCTTCGATTATACTCCAAATTTTGAGAAGGGAGTAATAAATTTGAAGTATATTGGTGCTATGAGCAGTGCTTTTAGATATCGAAAAAGTGTATAATTGAACCACCATGAACGAAAATTTAAATTCGGAAATAATAAATGGGGAGATTATTCTTGAACAATCTCTTCGTCCAAAAAGTTTTGCTCAGTATATCGGTCAGGACAAGGTCAAGGAACAACTTGAGATTTTCATTGCAGCCGCAAAAAAACGTGAAGAAGCACTAGATCATGTTTTGCTCTTTGGCCCTCCAGGTTTAGGGAAAACAACCATGGCATTTGTCATAGCTAATGAATTAGGTGTGAATATTAAGCAAACTTCCGGACCAGCAATTGAAAAACCGGGGGATTTGGTGGCGCTACTTAATGAACTTGAACCGGGTGATGTTCTCTTTATTGATGAAATTCACCGTATGCCAATGAATGTAGAAGAAGTTCTTTATAGTGCTATGGAAGATTTTTATATTGATATTATGCTGGGATCAGGCGATGGCTCTCGTTCAGTGCATTTGGAATTGCCACCCTTCACTTTGGTTGGTGCTACTACTAGGGCTGGTATGCTATCCAATCCTTTACGTGCTCGTTTTGGAATTTCTGCACATATGGAGTACTACACGATTGAAGATTTGGAAACAATCACCAAACGTACGGCCGAGATTTTTGTAACAGAAATTGCAGAGGATGGGGCTCATGAAATTGCTCTACGGAGCCGAGGAACCCCACGTATAGCAAATCGTCTTTTAAAACGTGTGCGGGATTATTCCCAGATTAAAGGTGAAGGAATTATTGACCGTGAAATCTCAGATCTTGCACTTAAAATGCTAGATGTAGATTCAGAAGGCCTTGATTATGTGGATCAAAAATTACTAAGAACTATGATTGAACTTTATAATGGTGGCCCTGTTGGGCTGGGGACTTTGTCTGTGGCGATTTCGGAAGAAACAGAAACGGTAGAAGATATGTATGAGCCCTATCTGATTCAACATGGCTTTATAATTCGGACGAAACAAGGTCGTCGAGCTACAAAAAAGGCTTATGAACATCTGGGTTATCCTTTACCAGCAATTTGATTTCACATTATTTTTGAGAGGTAGATCTTGTTTATTTTTGTAGGTTGTTCGGGTGGTGCAAGCTCAAGTATGTTTTGCCAGAGAATTGTAAAAGAAATCAATGAGAATGATGAAAACATGACGGCTGCATTCGCGTCAATTGACCAGGTGTTCCAAAAGAGCCGGGCCTATGGTTCCATGTATGATATGGTTTTTGCTTACGGAGGAATCGATAGTATTCATCCTTATAATGCCGTTGAATTTGGAGAATTATTTGATGTCATATTTGTTGCACCTCAATCGAACTATTTGACAGCAACGGTAAAGGAATATTTGAAGGATTATCCGTCTGTTGTAGAAACTCTTCCAAGAAAGCTTTTTGGAATGATGAATGGAACCGGAGCTTATAATATTTTAAGAGGAATGTTAATCGAGCTTGATCTTTGGCGGGGCTATCAGTCTCCAAATTCAACTACCAATAAATCTTCTGATAAAGATTTGGAAATTTTTGTAGCAGGTGCAGGGCATGCTGAACCGTACTGGCAAGAAATATTTAAGTTTCTTGATGAATTGGAAATTCGCACTGTCCATCAAAAATTTAGCCTATCTGAGCTGTATGATTACCAACCAATTGAGGATTTTGAAGTTCGTTTTTTGTTTGGGCATATGTCAATGCTCCAGGAAAAAGATTTTTCAAAAGTTGCCAGACGAATTGATGGTTTTCTGGTTTCACCAAGCTCCCTTGTTTCTTTGAAAAACCGATTATCCTGGCTTCTAGATTATCAAATTCCTTATCAAAGGTTTGACAATTCTGATGCGAAGAAACTTATTAAAAGTAATGATTTTGAAAATGAAAAAAATAAAGTTCTTGATTTTCTTCAAAATTTAGAACTTCAAACAGGACGGACATCAGAGATTTTTATTAGGAAGTTTGAAGAAAAAGAGTTACCAAAGAAAAAGAATTTTTGGTTCTTTAGTTGGGAAAGTTAATAGACATTTTAAATTACTCACTTAGGTGAGTAATTTATATTATAAAAATGATGATGTTATATTATGTTACATGGAATGGTTTTATCTCTTGACTTAAAATATGAAATATCGTAAACTCAAATCATGAAAGAAAGTGAGCTTAGAAAAAACATGGCAGTTTTACCCATGTCAACTGTAATAAAGCTTACAGGGTTGTCTGCTCGTCAGATTCGATATTATGAGGCACAAGACTTGGTGATTCCCGAACGGACAGGTGGGAATCACCGTCTTTATTCATTATATGATATTGATAAGTTACTAGAAATCAAAGATATCCTTCAGAGTGCAAACTCGATGGTGGATGTTAAAAGAATTCTGAAACGGAGGCAAACAATCGCTCAAAAACAGCCCACCCAAGAAGAAATCTCAAGGGCACTTCGTCATGAACTAGAAATTCAATCAAATTTCTATCGGAATGACAGTACCACATTCAACCAGCCTAGATTTTAAATTTAGTTAAAAAAGGAGAAGAGAAAATGGTAATTACTGAAGCGGACATTCGTCGTGATGTTAAAGAAAAAGGAATTAAATTCCTTAGGCTTATGTTCACTGATATTTTAGGAACATTAAAGAATGTTGAAGTTCCAGCGACCGAAGAGCAGTTGGATAAACTCTTTGAAAATAAGATGATGTTTGATGGAAGCTCAATTGAGGGCTTCGTTCGAATTAATGAATCAGACATGCTTCTCTATCCTGATCTTGATACTTGGATTGTTTTCCCTTGGGGAGATGAATATGGAAAAGTTGCCGGTGTTATTTGTGATGTCTATACCCCAGATGGTGAACCTTTTGCAGGTGATCCACGTGGTGTTTTGAAACGTAACCTTAAGAAGATGGAAAAGGTTGGATTTAAGAGTTTTAACCTTGGACCTGAACCAGAATTTTTCCTTTTCAAACTTGATGAGAATGGAAACCCAACTCTTGAAGTTAATGATAAGGGGTCGTACTTTGATCTTGCACCAACTGATTTAGCTGGAAATACACGTCGTGAAATTGTGAACGTTTTGACTTCGCTTGGATTTGAAGTAGAAGCTTCGCATCATGAAGTTGCGATTGGTCAACATGAAATTGATTTTAAATATGAAAATGTTTTAAAAGCTTGTGACAACATTCAAATTTTCAAACTAGTTGTTCGTACTGTTGCTCGTGCACATGGCTTACATGCTAGCTTTATGGCAAAACCTGTTCAAGGAATTAATGGATCAGGTATGCATTGTAACATGTCTCTTTTTACTGCGGATGGAAAAAATGCTTTTGCAGATCCTGCAGGTGATATGGGATTGTCAGATGTTGCGCAAAGTTTTATTGCAGGACTTTTGAAGCATGCCTATAACTTCACAGCCATCTCTAACCCTACAGTGAATAGCTACAAACGTCTTGTCCCAGGATATGAAGCACCAGTTTATGTGGCTTGGGCTGGTCGCAATCGTTCACCATTGATTCGTGTTCCTGCATCGCGTGGTATGTCAACACGCGTTGAACTTCGCTCGGTAGATCCAACGGCAAATCCATATTTGGTGCTTTCAGTGCTACTTGCATCAGGACTTGACGGAATTAATGATAAATTGCAAGCACCTGCAGCAATTGAAGAGAACATATATATGATGTCTGAGGCAGAACGTAAAGCGCATGGCATTACAGATTTACCATCTACTTTGCATAATGCTGTTAAAGCCCTCCAAGAAGATGCGGTTGTTACTGAAGCGCTTGGGGATCATGTATTAGCTAATTTTGTCGAGGCGAAGCGTATTGAATGGGCTTCTTATGCACAATTTGTATCACGCTGGGAGATTGACAATTACTTAGAATTGTACTAAGAATTATAAATTGATTATTTCAAAACACTTTAAAAGGAGCCAATAGCTCCTTTTAAAGTGCAGATTTTTTGAATGTTTGTGAGCATTGTTGTATGATAAAAATATGAGCGAACTTAAAGATAATTTGCAGACAAGATTGTCTGAGATGGTATATGGTGAAATACAAGCCATTCCAATGGTTGATCGCGGACCTTATCGTGAGTTGGATGAGTCCGAAAATCTTGACACTACAACTGGTGCCTCTAGATCAAATGTTAGTGAACTATTAACAATTGCTAAAAATTTGGCTAGTTCCGATGAAGACTTTATCTCAGTTCAAAGAAAAAACGAGGATGTCGCGCTGACATTAGCAGATTTCGATTGGTACTTAGCAAAGCTAGAAGCAAAGAAACATTTAATTTTTGTGAACTGTCTTAATTTAGGAACATCGGAAATCAAAGCATTTATCTTGGCGCTTTTTGATTCAAAGAAGCTTGGAAATAGCAAGATTTTCCTTCTAGACTTACCACAAGTTGAATATTTGACAATTCGTGATAGCTTAGCTGGAAAAATAAAAATGTAAGAAAAAACTCGGTCCTACTCTTGAGATCCGAGTTTTTTATTTTGATATTTTCTTGAGTTCTTCATGATATCGTAGAAGGTTCCTACAATTGCCTCCTCATAACGCTTATTTTTAACTTGAGAAGCAACTCCTTCGAGGATCTTTTGTTCACGTTTATAATCAAATATGGCTACCTCAGAGTTTTTTTTAATTTCTGCAACTTGGTTGACGAGTTCCATTCTTTCTTCTAAAAGTTTTACAATTTGTTCGTCAATGCAATTAATTTCATTTCTTATTTCTTCCAAATACATAATAAAATTATAGCACAAGTAAGTCACAAGCAGACCCCATTAAATGTAAGTTCAGAGACATAATCTAGTTGAGGATCTAATGTATTTTTAGCCATTTGTGCTATAATTTTATTTATGGAAAAGATTGAAAAAATTAAAGCGTATGAGCTTTTAACACCAATGTTAGAAGGACTTTTAAGTTCTCAAAATTATACAATTTCAAATCTTTCAAATGCTTCGGCAGTACTTTGGGAAGCATTACCAGATCAAGTTTTCACTGGATTTTATCTTTACAACGGTGAAAAATTAATTTTGGCTCCATTTCAAGGTTCTGTTTCTTGTGTAGAAATTGAGTTGGGGAAGGGCATATGCGGGCAGTCTGCTGCTGAGCGTCGAACGGTTGTTGTAGAAAATGTTAAAGAATACGAAAACTATATTTCTTGTGATTCACGAGCCATGTCTGAAATCGTTGTCCCACTCATCAAGGATGAAAAATTAATTGGGGTTCTAGACCTGGATGCCTCAACAGTGGCTTACTATGATGAAATAGATGTCAAGTATCTTGAAGAGTTTGCAGCTAAACTGGTCGAAATGACTGATTTTAATTTCTTTAGTGTAGGTTGAGAAAGAAAATGACGAAAGTAATAGATGAATTTATTCAATCAAGATTTCCAAATTTGGATGGGAAAGCTGTTAATCCCGGGAATTATGGGAATCCCAAAAAATTTGCGCGTGATCTAGGACATTTTTTACATGATTTACAAAATCTTTCAACAATTGTAGCTCCAAGACCGAGTTTTGAAAATTATTTTGCAGGTTCAGAACTCGTCTTTTTTGAGGCGGAAATGAATGACTTACTTTCAGGTTTTAAAAATCTTGTGCCAAAAAATTTTATGGGAATGACTTTTGATCTTGCAACAAAAAAGGCTATAAAAAAACAAGTTTGGGTACATGGTAATTTTGTGGCTAAAAATATTTTTGTTAAAGATGGCGAATTATCTGGAGTTCTTGGACTTGAAAAAGCTGTTGTGGGGGACCCTGCATGCGATTTGGCTATTGCTTGGTCGCTATTCGATAGTCATGTTCGCAAGATCTTCTTTGGGGCGGCAGAGGTGAACCAAGCTACAATTGATAGGGCAAGAATGCACGCAATGCGCTTAGCTTTAAAGACTTATAATTCTAATGATATTGATGAACAAATCATGGCAAGAGACGCAATGTCAGAAATCCTTGATGAACTTGGCTATCATGGTCAGGATGAATTGTTCGATGATCATATTCCGGAAGGGGATGTGAATGGCATACCAGGCACTTTATAGAAAATATCGATCACAAACTTTCGGTTCCATGATTGGTCAGGAGATAGTAACTACAACCTTAAAAAATGCTATTGTGAATGAGCAGATTTCGCACGCTTACCTATTTTCTGGCCCACGAGGAACAGGAAAAACTTCAGCAGCCAAAATTTTCGCTAAAGCAATTAATTGCCCAAATCAAGTGGGTGGAGAACCTTGTAATATCTGCGACATTTGTACAGAAATTACTAGAGGGACACTAGAGGATGTTATTGAACTTGATGCAGCCTCTAATAATGGAGTTGATGAAATTCGTGAAATTCGTGATAAATCCACCTACGCAGCCGCGATTGCGAAGTATAAAGTCTATATTATTGATGAAGTACATATGCTTTCTGCAGGGGCTTTCAACGCTTTACTGAAAACTCTGGAAGAACCGACGCCCGGTGTCGTATTTGTGTTAGCAACTACTGAGCTCCAAAAAATTCCTGCAACTATTATTTCACGTGTTCAACGCTTTGCGTTTAAGTCAATTTCCACAGCAGAAATTAGTGGGCATCTTCAAGAGGTTATGGAAGATGAAAATTTAAGTTATGAAACTGAAGCTTTAGATGTTATTGCAAGATCAGCCGAAGGTGGAATGCGAGATGCTTTGAGCCTTCTTGATCAAGCTCTATCGTTTTCGGAAGAGAAACTGGTCCTCAATGATGCTTTATTGGTAACTGGAGCAATCTCTAATCAGGCTCTAGTTGATTATATCTCTTACTTAGAGAAAGCAGATTCTAAGTCGGCTCTTGAACAGTTAAATACTATTTTTGCTGAAGGTAAAAACATGCTCCGTTTTACTGAGGATTTACTTGGTAATTTCCGTGACCTCCTATTTGATGAGAAATCAGAAATTTCGCACAAATTGCTCTATCGTTGGATAGATATTGCAATAGATAGTTTAAAGGCTTTGAAAGAGACTACACAAACGAAGATAGTTGCTGATGTAATGACAATGCGTTTGTCAGATAGCAAGGTAGCTTTACTTGAAACTGAACCTTCTCTAAGTCGGATTAAGGCTCAAACGGCGGCGAGTCAGTCTGATATTGTGGTCTCTCGTGGAGAAGAATTTAAGGAAGAAGAGACTGTTGAGCCAGCGACTATTTTGAAATCCAAACCAAAAGCTAGTTCTATTATGAGAGTAAGTCGTGATCGCGTTCTGGCAGTTCTTGATGAAGCAGTTGCAAATCCAGATGCAATCACGAAAATAAAGGAAGCCTGGGGAGATGTGCTTGGAGCAAGTGCTAGTCCTCGCGATTTAGCTGTATTGAAGTCAACACGTCTGGCAGCGGCGTCGACAAGCGCTCTGATATTAACTGTTGAACATGAAAACCTAGTCAAATTATTGGTGGGAAACCCAGAATTGACAGGAACTATTTCTTCTACAATTTCCGATATTTGTGGTTTCCAACCTGAAGTTTTAACTCTAGCTGAAGGAGATTGGCGAGAAATTCGTGCGGTATATGCTTCAAATCGCAGAACTGGTCAAATTTTAGCTGAAGCATCCGATGTTTTGCCTGATCAAATAGAAACAGAAGCGATTCAATATGAAGATAAAGAAGATATTTCTCAACTTGCTCAGCAACTCTTTGGAGATAAGGTAAATATTATTAATGATTAAAAAGCGCAAGAATTCACATGTTTCTGATTGAAGACAAAGTCTATGTGATTTTGTCTTTTTTAATACTTTTAAGGTGGTACAAGGACACTAAATACAAAGCTTTTTTGGATTTCGATGCATCAAAAAATGGAACCGAAATTGCGAACTCTATTTGGTTATATTCTCTTTATTTTTATTTGCTCCAGAAGATCACGTCTTACGTCAAATGGATACGGTGGTGGATTTTGATTTCATCTATGATCTCATTGAATCGCTTTAGGATGGGGAAACGGTTGACTTTTATTTGACCTTTTTTTACTCAAGATTAACATTTCTATTTTTACAATACTGAGAAATATACAAGGTATGCGCTAGATTATTAAAATGGTTCATACTTATCGCTATTTTTTTAAATCTTCTACTGGATGAGGAAATTCCTCTATTCTAAACCTTTAATAAAAAAACTAAGTCTATCATTTTAAGAAACTGTCCTCTTAATAATTAATAAATTTTCTATGGAGAGTTTTTCCAAAAAGTCAACTTCAAATACAACTATGCCAAAGTTCATGCCACGCATGTTAGGAAAGATGATTTAGAAGCTTGGAAAAAGCTTTAAGAATTTGATTTTGTGAAGGAGCTTGTAACAAACAGAAACGAATGAAAGTTTGCCTATTGGCACTGCGAAAGAACTTCATGGGTTGAGGCACAAGTATCAAAAGGATAGGTGAAGTTTTATACGAACTGGCGCTTATTTTTTTACCCAAGATTAGTCCAAATCTTCAAAATAAACAATCTAACAAGAAAATCCACCAAAATGTTGATGAATTTATCTATAGTCTGAATGTTCTCATTCGAACACTTTTTATTTCCCACAAAGCGGTTAGTCAAGATAACGAGTTAAGAACTCACGAGTACGCGCTTCTTGAGGATTCCCGAAGAGTTGATCAGGTGTGCCTTCCTCAGCGATGACACCTTTTTCCATAAAGATCACACGATCAGAAACTTCACGTGCAAATTGCATCTCGTGGGTAACAATTATCATTGTCAAACCTGTATTGGCCAACTCCTTTATGGTTATCAAGACTTCGCCTACCATTTCTGGGTCAAGGGCAGAAGTTGGCTCATCAAATAGAAGAACATCTGGATTCATTGAAAGGGCGCGAGCTATTGCAACACGTTGCATTTGTCCCCCAGAAAGTTGAGAAGGTTTGGCTTTCTTAAAAGCTGCCATTCCCACCTTTTCAAGATTCTCAATTGCAATTTTCTCAGCCTCAGCTTTGTTGCGTTTCAAGACTGTCATCTGTCCAACAACTACATTTTGGAAAGCCGTCAAATTGGCAAAAAGATTGAAACTTTGGAAGACCATCCCCATGTGAGTACGATATTGAGCGAGGTTATAACCTTTCAGTAAGACATTTTCACCTTGATAAATAATTTCGCCATCAGTTGGAACTTCTAAAAGGTTGATTGAGCGAAGCATAGTTGATTTACCAGAGCCAGAAGAACCAATGATAGATATGACTTCACCCTTCTTTACTGTTAAGTTAATGTCTTTCAAGACCTCATTTTCACCGAAAGACTTTTTTAAATGCTTGATTTCTAAAATTACTTCATTTTCCATCTTATCAAGTCCTTTCTTTAAATTCGCATTTGGTTTACACCAGTTGTATTTTCAGGAAACTCCCTACTAATAGTAGTCTTACTGGTTCGATTTAGGAAATATTCAATACTACGTAGGATGCGGGTGATTGAGAATGTTAGAATCAAGTAAATTCCAGAGATGATGAAGAACGTCTGAAAGTATTGATAATTTTGCTGTGCAATTGTATTACCCATAAAATAAAGCTCACTAACAGAGATAACATTTAAAACGGAAGTATCTTTGATGTTGATGACAAACTCGTTTCCAACTGCTGGTAGAATATTGCGAATTGCTTGTGGTAAGACAATCTTATACATAGTCTGCCAATGGGTAAATCCAAGTGCATGGGCAGCCTCAAATTGACCTTCATCTACTGAATAGATACCACCACGGACGATTTCTGACATGTAAGCACCAGTATTAATTGAGACAATCAAGAATGCAGCGAAAAGTCGATCAATATTTAAATGTAAAAATTGAGCTGAACCATAGTAGATTACCATAGCTTGAACCATCATAGGTGTGCCACGGAAGATTTCTATGTAGATATTAAGAACCCAACCGATAATGCGATGAATCCAACGGCCAAAGGCACTGGAGTTTTTATCCATTGTACGGAAGACGCCGATTAAGAGACCGATTACAAAACCAATAATTGTTCCGATGATTGAAAGAAGGAGTGTCATACCAACGGAATCAATCAAATTCTTCCAGTTTTGTGACCAGATAAAGGACACTTGATTCCAGAATCCATTGATTGTATCAGGGTGGCTTTGAAGTTTGACCATTTTGTCCATAAGAATTGTTTGGTTAGACTTTGACCAACTCTTTAAATAAGAGTTAATAATTTTCAGATCAGCTGTATCATTCTTACGAAGACCAACTGAAGAGACCATCATTGAAGGGTCGGTCGTAAACCCACCCTTTCCTGAAAGATCAATAAATTGAAAGTTAGGTTCTTTTGCAGTTGCGGTCAATCCCTCAACACGTTCTGCGATGTAACCATCAATGACACCTGAGCTGAGAGCTACGCGCATGGCTGAGAAGTCACCCATAGCAGGTTGTTTGTTGACGCCCTTGAGTTGATCAATCAAGTCATAATGGAAGGTACCCTGTTGAGCAGTGATTTTTGCTCCAGCGAATCCAACAATGTCAGTTGATGAAGCAAATTGACTCCCCTTTTTTACAATGACACCCATTTGCCCAGTTTCATAAGCTTGTGAAAAGTTAATGGCTTGGGCACGTTCTGGAGTTGGACTCATGCCAGCAATAATGGCATCAATTTTTCCAGATGTTAGAGCAGGAATTAGACCATCCCATTTTGATTTTACAATAACTAATTTCCTGCCCAATTTAGCAGCAATGGCTTTTGCGGTTTGAACATCATACCCATTGGCAAATTGTTTTGATCCTTCAATTGGGTAAGCTCCGTTGGCTGCTGTGTCTTGTGTCCAGTTAAATGGAGGATAAGCAGCTTCCATACCAACTTGGAATTCCTTTTGTTGACTTGCCGCATTGGCAGAGGTGCTAACAAATGATAGTAGACCAAAGATCGTAAAGAAGGCAATCAACATTGTGAATATCTTTTTCATAAGATAATTACTCCTTAATAGTGTTTTGCAGTTATGCAAAATAAAAAATCTAGTTCAAAGAGCTAGATTTTAACGATTACAGGGTTATTGAAAGTATGTAATTATTTAAATAAAATTCTTCCAACAAAGCGCACCGCTAAAACTTAATAGCGACAGTCTAAGGGATTTTCTCCATTAGCCCAAGCTTTTGACTTGCCAGTCAAACCTTTCGGCAACCATACCTTTCGACTGCATCATAGCAATGCCTTGCTCATACAGCCTACTCTTCATGAGTTGCAACCTCTTCGATGTTTTTAAGTGTAGCATAAGGCAAAAGTACTGTCAAGCAAAATATTAAAATTTTCTGAAAATAGTCCATAAAAAAACAATATTTCTTGTTAAATTAATATATTTGCTATATAATTACCCCATGGATATTATCAAAGCGTTCGTTCTCGGCATTGTCGAGGGAGTAACTGAGTGGTTACCCATTTCTTCAACGGGACACTTAATAATTGTTGAAAGTTTTTGGGGACTTAATCAGTCCGCAGCTTTCAAAGCCATGTTTGATGTTGTCATCCAACTTGGTGCAATTCTCTCAGTTTTAGTTATCTATTTTCATAAATTGAACCCTTTTTCCAGAACCAAATCAAAAAAAGAGGTACAACATACGTGGCAACTCTGGGCAAAAGTATTGATTGCTTGTATTCCAGCAGCAGTGATTGGCCTTCCACTCAACGACTGGTTGGATGCAAATTTTAATAAATTTGTCCCAGTCGCAATTATGTTGATAATTTATGGTGTCGCCTTCATTGTGGTTGAACGCTATTGGGTACCAGCTCATGAATTCTCAGTTACTCGGGTTGGACAGATTTCCTATAAAATGGCCTTAATCATTGGTGGTTTCCAAGTTTTGTCATTAATTCCTGGGACTTCTCGTTCAGGAGCGACCATAGTTGGAGCTCTATTGCTTGGTATTAGTCGTGCTGCGGGAGCTGAATTTAGCTTTTTCTTGGGTATTCCAGTCATGATTGGTGCCAGCGGATTAAAAATTGTCAAATACTTTACGAGTGGTAATTCAATTGGTTTTTACCAAATTCTGATTTTATTGATTGCCTTTGTCGTGGCTTTTATCGTTTCAATGTTCACTATTCGATGGTTAATAGATTATGTTAAAAAGCACGATTTTACTTTTTTTGGAAAGTATCGAATTGCACTTGGTTTAATTTTAATTATGATCGCAATTATTATTGTTGTAACTGGTGGATCGCTTTAACAGAAGGTGAATATATAAAGTCGTGAGTATCGCTGCTTGCGATTTTTAATTTATTCTGTTAGAATTAATGTTCGTGAGTAAAAAGCTCATCTTTCGTGTGTCTCGATCACACGACATAAGACCAAAAGGAGGAAATCAACAATGACTAAATACGAACTACTTTATATCATTCGCCCAAACATTGATGATGCCGCAAAAACTGCTCTGGTTGAGCGTTTTGATGGAGTTTTGACAGATAACGGTGCTACTATCGTTGAGTCTAAGACTTGGGAAAAACGTCGCCTTGCCTACGAAGTTAAAGATTTTAAAGAAGGTATCTACCAAATCATAAATCTTGAAGCTGAATCAGATTCTGCTGCTCTTAGCGAATTTGATCGTTTAGCAAAAATCAGCCCGGACATCTTGCGTCACATGTTTGTAATTGTCGAAGAATTTGTTGCACCAAAAGCTCCAAAAGCTTCTCGTAAAGCAAAAACTGAAGATACAGAAGTCGCTGAAGAAATTGCTGCACCTGCTGCAGAAGCAACAGTTGAAGCTGAATAATTTAAACAGAAGGTTTACATGATTAACAATGTAACTCTCGTAGGTCGTTTGACACGAGACCCTGAACTCCGCTATACTGGCCAAAATACGGCTGTTGCTACTTTTTCAATCGCGGTAAATCGGCGTTTTAAGAATGCAGCTGGCGAGCGTGAAGCGGATTTTATCAACTGTGTCATTTGGCGCCAAGCTGCTGAAAATTTGGCTAACTGGGCAAAAAAGGGCGCTTTAATAGGTATTGTTGGCTCTATCCAAACTCGAAATTATGAAAATCAACAAGGTCAACGTGTTTACGTGACAGAGGTGGTAGTTGATAATTTTCAAATGTTGGAAAGCCGTACAACGCGTGATGCTGCGGGCACAGGTGCTGGAAACTATCCTGCGCCGTCAGCAGGAGGACAAAGTTCCTCTACTAACCGTTCTGCATCTCAACCAAGTGCACCAGTTCCAGATTTCGGACGCGATTCTGATCCATTTTCAAGCGGAAGCCCAATGGAGATTTCAGACGACGATCTTCCATTCTAAGATCGAACAAACAACAATATAAGGAGAATTTAAATGGCATTTGATAAACGCCGCGGAGGCTTTAAGCGCCGCAAAAAAGTTGACTTTATTGCAGCCAACAAAATCGAATATGTCGATTATAAAGATACTGAATTGCTTTCACGTTTCATCTCTGAACGTGGAAAAATCTTGCCACGTCGTGTGACTGGAACTTCAGCTCGTAACCAACGTAAAGTTGTAACAGCTATCAAACGTGCACGTATAATGGCTTTACTTCCATTTGTTGCTGATCAAGATAATTAATAATGTTTACCTCTCATAAGAGAGGTAAACATTATTTCAAAATTGAAAGTATAAAAAAACTTGTCGCGTTGGACAAGCTTTTTTAATTAAATCATTTCCGCAGGGGTTGTAATGGTTTCACGTCCTGTATTGTCAACAGCGTGAAACAACCTTGGCCAGCGTCGATCAAAACCATAACTCGTATCAAATAAGATAGAAAATTCAGGCATGTCATCCTGGGAAAAACGAACAGAGAGTTGTCCTTTAGGTGTTTGTATCAGTTCAAAGTTAAGCACTGTTGAAAGGGGAAATGCTCCTTTTAAGTCATTATCAATCAGATACCAAAAGAGATCAATGATATCCCCAGGAATACTTTCAACTGTGCCGAAGCTAGCATAGCGACGTTTGGTATTTGCAAAAGCCATGACAACCTCCATAAATGCTTTATTTTACTATCTTATAACTTTTGTAAATTTAGGTCAAATAATCTGGCTAAGATTATATCTGATATAATATAATGGTTTTAAAGAATGGTTGGTGAAGATGAAGTATTTTATCGGTGTAGATATAGGGACAACAGCCACAAAGGCGGTTCTATTTGATGAGAAAAAGGTTCAAGTCTGTAAATCAGAAAAAGGTTATAAACTATACCGTGATGTTACCGGAAAAGCTGAAGAAGACCCTGAAGAAATTTTTTTAGCTGTTATTGAGACGATTTCAAAATTAACAAAAATTTTGAATCAAAATGATGAACTCTTAGCGGTCTCATTTAGTTCTCAGATGCATTCATTAATAGCAATGAATAAAAATTGGGAAAAATTGACCAATTTGATAACATGGGCAGACACACGTTCAGACAAATTTGCACAAAAACTTAAAGCTCAGCCAGATGCTCAAGGAATCTATGAGAGGACAGGGACGCCGATTCATCCGATGACTCCATTATCAAAAATTCTTTGGTTAAGGGGCGAAAAAAATGAAATCTTTGAGAAGACTGCACATTTTTTAGATATTAAAGGCTATATTTTCTGGCGTCTATTTGCTGTTAATAAAATAGATCTTTCAGTAGCAAGTGGAACGGGACTCTTAAATAATCAGATTTTGGACTGGGATTCAGAACTTTTGAGTCTCTCAGGAATAAGTAAGGATTTACTGCCTGTTATTGTTAGCCCTTATGAATACGAAGTGTCTATAGAGCAAGGTTTTGCAGAGGAAATGGGGGTGTCCAAACAAACTGGATTTATTTGGGGAGCTGGGGATGGCCCCTTGGCTAATCTTGGGGTATCGGCAATAGATACTGGTCAGGTAGCTTTAACAATTGGGACTTCTGGTGCAATTCGTTCGGTTACTGAAAAACCTCAGGTAGACTCAAAAGGGCGAACTTTCAGCTACGCACTAGATGCAGAACACTGGGTAACTGGTGGCCCTGTGACCTCTGGTGGTGATGTCTTTCGCTGGTTGCAGGAAGAAATTTTTGAAAAAAAATACAGTTTTGATGACTTAACTACCTTAGCATCAACAGTGCCAGCCGGAAGTAATGGCTTAATTTTTCATCCTTATCTTGGTGGAGAAAGAGCCCCTCTATGGGATGCAGATGCTCGTGCTGATTTTTATGGCCTTAATTATAGCCATAAGCCAGCCCATCTTGCCCGAGCCATACTTGAAGGAATTGTCTTTAATCTTTCTGAGGTAGCTGAAGGTTTGGGGGAAATAAATGAAATTTTTGCAACTGGGGGATTTACCCAATCGGAGCTCTGGCTTCAAATTTTATCAGATATTTTTGACAAACCAATCAAAATCTCTCAAAGCAGTGAGGCAGGATGCTTGGCGGCTGTGATTATGGCAGAAAAGGCACTAGGTTTGACGAGTAAGCTTGAATCTCCTGAAAATGTCGTAAGAATCCTACAACCCATCCAAAAGAATGTCATAATATATCAAGAGCTATCATTAATTTATCATTCGCTAACTGTTCAGCTCCAGCCACTCTTTAGAAAAATTTCAAATTTCCAAAAAAAATATTCAAATTAAAAGTCGATTTCATAATGAATCGACTTTTTTTGACAGAATATTTTAATCAAACCTAGTTTTACGAATGACTTCATGAATACTTTCAAGAGCCTCATTCGTTTTGTTTTTTTTCTGTATTCCATAAATCATGAATAAACTGTCAAGTAAACTGATTTGAGAAAGTGTACTTGAAACAGCTTCGAGGCGATAGCTAGTTTCCTCAGCAACTGAAATGAGAGCTATGTCCACCATTTCAGCAAAAGGAGAACCTGCAAAACTTGTAATTCCAATGACGGAGACATTTCTTTCTTTTAAAATTTCTACCAATCGAATTGTGTCACGATTTTTTCCACTATGAGAGATGACAATAGCGCAATCCCCTTTTGTCATTTTGGCAGCAATCATTTGTTGAAAATGGAAATCTGAACTAAAAAAAGCTGTCATTGGAGTTTTTAAAAATCGATGATATGCAATGAGAGCAACCGCGTTTGATGCACCAAGCCCAAGAAAAGCACATTTTTTGGCAGATAAAAGAAGTCCCACAGACTTTTCAATTTCGGTATCGGTGATAAAAGCTTGAGTTGCTTGGAGAGAGGCGATATTTGCACCAAAATTTTTAATCAACATTTCATGAGGGCTGTCGCTAGAATTGATTTCGTGAAAAAAATCATCATTTCTTTTGGGAGAAATACTAGACATTTCAAACTTTAAATCCTGGTAAGATTGATAGCCAATTTTTTTTGCAAATCTAGAAATCGTTGCAATAGAAATATGGGTTAAATTTGATAGTTCTTGGATCGACAGTTTTCCAGCTTTAACTGGGTTGCCTAAAATGAATTCCGC
Organism: Lactovum miscens; assembly: GCF_014202895.1. GTDB lineage: Bacteria > Bacillota > Bacilli > Lactobacillales > Streptococcaceae > Lactovum > Lactovum miscens. Next base: position 7,259 of record NZ_JACHHV010000011.1, on the reverse strand, counting down.
AAGACTTTTGTCAGACTTGCTAAGTTTATCTTCGTAAGATCTAATTCTATTAATCAGTGATATCATATTGGATTTATTATATCACACAAAAGATTACGCAAAAGGCATAAAACGATTAATTTTTGAAAAAAATTTTCATTTTACTATTGACAAAAGAAAAACTTTTTCGTAAACTATTAATGTAAGCGTTAACAAGGAGGAAAAATGAAGTTTGGAATGATAGGTCTTGGGAAAATGGGCCTAAATTTAGTGAAAAACGCGGTTGATCATGGAAATAAAATTGTGGCGTTTGATTTAAATTCTGATGCTGTAAAAAATGCTGATTCATATTCATCATTTGTTACTGGAGCAAAGGATATAGACGAATTAATTGAAAAATTGCCAAATCCAAAAATAATTTGGTTGATGCTTCCAGCGGGTGAAATCACTGATTCAATGGTGACTCAACTATCAAAAAAACTTAAAGCAGGTGATATTTTGATTGATGGAGGAAATTCAAATTATAAGGAAAATCTTCGTCAAAATGTGTTACTCGAAGAGAATGGAATAAAATTCTTTGATGCAGGAACCTCTGGCGGAATGGATGGGGCTCGCCGAGCGGGAAACTTTATGATAGGAGGAAATGATGTTGAATCTTGGGAAATAATTGAACCACTTTTTGCCGATTTATCAGAAAATGGCGCCTATCTTTTCACAGGGAAAATTGGATCCGGACATTATCTTAAAATGATTCATAATGGAATAGAATATGGGATGATGCAAGCAATTGCTGAGGGGTTTGAAATTTTAGAAGCCTCTGATTATGACTATGATTATGAAAAAGTTGCAAACCTATGGAATCATGGTTCAGTGGTTAGATCATGGTTGATGGAACTTGCTGAAGAAGCATTCAAAAAGGATCCAAAACTTACTGAAATTGCTGGCCGGATGCATGCATCCGGTGAAGGCAAATGGGCAATTGAAGAAGCTCTTGAATATAATGTACCAGCCCCAGTTATCGCTCTTTCACTGATGATGAGAAATCGTTCGATGCAAAGTGATACCTTTACCGGTAAGGTCGTTGCGGCCCTCAGAAACGGTTTTGGTGGCCATGCTGTTGATTTAGTAGAAAAAAAATAAAAAATTTTAAGGAGAAAAATATTATGACACTCACCGTAGTTCAAGCTCTTCTCATTGCAATTTGGGTAGCGCTTGTTGAATCGCGTATTCTTGGTTATGCGACATTAACTTTACGCTTTAGTCCACTAATGACAGGTTTCGTAGTTGGGTTAGTAACTGGTCACGTTGCTGAGGCTATGATTGTTACTGCAACAATCCAATTGATATACATGGGGACAGTAGCTCCTGGAGGAACACTTCCTGCAGAACCTTCTATTGCAGCAGCAATTGCGGTTTCAGTAGCGATTATTGGTAACTTGAAACCAGAAGCAGCTGTTGCCATAGCTGTACCAGTTGGACTTTTGGGGAGCTATCTTTACCAATTCCGTTTCTTCTTAAATACTTTCTTTACTCGTCAAATGGATAAGTTTGCCCGCGAAGCCAATGACAAAGGTCTTATAACAAGCATTATGGTAATCCCTGCAGTTATTTCCTTTTGTTTATTTGTGCCAATGCTTTTCATCGCGCTTTATTATGGTGCTCCAGCCATCTCATCAGTAATTAAGAGTTTATCAAATGGACCAGTCTTACACATATTGACAGTGGTTGGTGGCGGATTAGCAGCCCTTGGAATTGCAGTTATTATGCATGTAATTGGTAAAAAGAGTCTTTTGGTTTATTTCTTCCTTGCATACTTTGTAAGCGTGGCTCTTGTATCACTTAAGATTAACACAGTGACATATGCCATAATTGGTGTAGCTTTAGCTGTTCTCTATACTCAATTTATGAAGAAGGAAGATTAAAATGACTGAAGATAATGTAAATGTTGTAGCAACATCGACGAGAATTGAAGATTATATGGATGAGGAAGGACTGATTCATGCTGATGTTTCAGTAATGACAAAGCCTGAAAACAAGCCCGACGAAATTACCAACAAAGATTTAATGAAATCTTGGTTTCGTTGGTGGTGGGCTAATGAAGTACCCCATACATTTGACCGTATGCTTGCACCATCCTTTTTGTTTGGTATGATGCCAGCTCTAAAAAAACTATACAAAGATAAAATTATGCGTGGTGAGGCATATCAACGTCATCTAATGTTTTTCAATACTCAAGCCGTTTGGGGTGGTGGTACCTTAACAGGTATGTCGATTTCTCTTGAAGAAAGTCGTGCAAAAGCACTTCATGAAGGAAAAGTTAATGAGGCAATTGATCCAAGTTTGATTTCAAACACAAAAGTTGGCTTAATGGGTCCACTTGCTGGTATTGGCGACGCCATTGACTCTGGCACAATTCAATATATTTTTATTGCGATCTTCTTGCCTTATGCTAAACAAGGAAATCCGCTTGGAGCGATACTTCCTTTCCTCTGCTTTGCGACTGCAACATTTATCTATGGATATTTCTTCACTAAAATGGGGTATAGACTTGGGCGTAATGCTGCTAAAGAGATTATGACCGGTGAACGTACAAAAACAATCATCAATGCACTAGGTGTTTTAGGCCTATTTATGATGGGAATAATGGCATCAAGTTATGTGACTATTACTTCAGGTCTTAAATTTACTATTAGTGGGAAAGCTTTTGTTATCCAAGATATTTTAAACCAAATCCTTCCAGGCTTGCTTCCTCTTGTTGCAATCATGGCACTTTACTTCTACTTTGATAAGAAGGGGTTAAAGATTATGCGCGGTTTAGTTTATTTAACAATTGCATTAATTGTTTTAGCAGCAGTTGGAATACTATAATATTGCAACATTCAACATTAGGAGGAAAATCATGGAAAATCGTGCACTATTAATAATTACTCATGGACAATTTGGCATTGAGTTAGTCAAAAGCGCTGAAATGATAATGGGACCTCAAGAAGATATCAAAGCTTTAGCGCTTAAACCAGGAGATTCTGTTGAAGATTTACGTTCTGAAGCCAGTTTAGTAGTGGAAAATTACATTAATGAAGGAAAGAAAGTATATGTACTTTGTGATTTACTTGGAGGAAGTCCCTCTAATGTTGCTCTCTATCTCTTGTCAAAGGGAGTTGAAAAAATATTTACAGGCGTAAATATGCCAATGCTTATCGAGATGCTGACATTCTATAAAACAGCTGAAGATAGTGAGGTTTTGCTCAACACCGTTAAAAATACAGCTGAGGAAGGTATACAACTAATTGATATAAGTTTTTTAAAGAGAGGAAGATAGAAATGGGAAAAATTAATTTATTGCGTGTGGATGATCGCTTGATTCACGGTCAGGTTATGACAAAGTGGTCTAAAGGCATGGGAACGAATGCAATTTACGTTGTTGATAATGATACTGCTGCTGATGATTTCATGAAAGACATTTATATTTCAACAAATTCATCGTCAGGATTAAAGATTGGTGTCTTTAGTACGACAGAGGCCATTGAAGAGTGGGAGAAAAATCAATTTGGATCAGACAATGTGATTCTGCTTTTCAAAACAATTAAAGCTGCCAAAGAAGTCATTGATCATGGGATTCCTGCTGTGGCCTTAAATATTGGTGGAATTGCTAAAAAAACGAATGCAACATTCGTAATTAATACTGTTGGCCTGACAAGAGAAGATGGAGAGCTTCTTAAGCAACTTCATGAAGAAAAAAATATTGAAGTGACCTTCCAAACGGTTCCTGATACAAAAAAAGTATCGTTAGAAGAGGCTTTAAAGGCTTTGTAGCGACAAGCCGTCCTACGGGGCGGCTTTCTTATTAGTTTAAAAGATTGTAAAAAATATCACAAATCAAAAAAGAATGGGAAAATTATGGAATATAAAATTGCAATTGTAAATTCGAGCAGCTTTGGACGAGTTTTTCCAAAGCATGTTGAAGCACTAAAAGAAATAGGGAAAGTTGAATACTTTCGTGTTCCAAATGAGATTTCGGGTAGAGAATTAGCAGAAAAGTTAAATGGTTTCAATATTATCATTTCAAGTGTAACCCCATTTTTTACAAAAGATTTCTTTGAAAATAAAGATGAGTTGTTTATTATTTCAAGGCATGGGATAGGTTATAACAATATTGATCTTGCGGCTGCCAAAAATCACAATGTTTTTGTGTCCATCGTACCTCCTTTGGTAGAGCGAAATGCAGTAGCGGAAAATGCGGTGGCAAACCTTTTGGCACTAGTCCGTCAAACTCGTAATTCGAGCAAAGCAGCTATTGAAAGCCACTGGACGGATAGGGCAAATTTTATGGGAAATAATCTAACTGGTAAGACTTTTGGAGTGATTGGCTGTGGTAATATTGGGAGCCGAGTAGCTGAAATTTTCAAATATGGTTTTAATGGTCGTGTTCTTGTCACGGATCCAAAACTTGATAATGAATGGGCAATTAAAAATAAGGTTGAATTAGTTCCGCTTGAACTTCTTCTGAGGGAAGCAGATTTTATTTCGTTGAATTGTACTTTAAATGAAACAAGTGAGAACATCATAAATTATGAGACCTTAAAATTAGTCAAAAGTGGAGTTTATATTACAAATACGGCACGTGGAGCACTAATTGAAGAAAAAGCTATTATATCAGCTATTGAAAAAGGACAAGTTGCTGGATTGGCGACGGATGTAATGATATCAGAGCCAGCAGAGAGTTCACATCCATATTTTGGAAATCCAAAAATTTTAGTAACTCCCCATACATCGGCTTATACATACGAATGTCTTGAAGGGATGGGGGAGAAGTGCTTGACAGATATTAGAGCTGTTGTTAAAGGAGAAAAACCAGAATATTTGGTAAATTAGATGACAAAAATTAAACTTTTGATATTTGATATGGATGGGTTAATGTTTGATACTGGCCGTCTTGCTTATAGAGCGTATTTACAGTCAGCTCAAATGCATAATTTTCAAGTTACAGCGGATGTCTATTATTATTTGACGGGGAGAACTGAAAAGGGCATAATGAAAGGAATGCATGAACTCTATGGAGATACTGCACCAGTAGGAACTTGGAGATTCGAGATTAATAGGTCAAAAGATGGAATTCTCAAAAAGGAAAAACGAGTTTTCAAAAAGAAGGGCTTGCTTCAAATACTTAACTCGGCAAAAAGTGCTGGTTTAAAAGTTGCCTTAGCTTCTTCAACTTCAAAGCCTAAAATCATGAGATATCTAGAAATGGAAGAAATGTCTGGAATGATGGATATCATTGTATCTGGTCAGGATATGAAACAAGGTAAACCTGCCCCAGATGTATTTCTCGCGGCAAGTCGACTAGCAGAAATAGCAGTCGAGTCTTGTTTAGTATTTGAAGATTCAATAGTAGGAATTCAGGCGGCTAAAGCTGCAGGAATACGCTCTGTGCTAATAGAAGATGATATCAGAGCGTTAGGCGGGTTTGATGGAAAACACAAATTACTCAAGAATTTGGATAATTTAAGAGACAAAATGGTCATTTCGGATTTTAAATTTGATGATTTGAGCCAAGCTGAGAAATATCTATCTAAAAAGGATTACATTATTTAATGAATACAAAATATCTGGTATACCCCGATAGGATTAGGGGGGGAATTTCAATAACCATTGAGGTTTTAATTTTTCTTGGTTTTTTAAGTGTTTTAATTTTCAAAAACCCACCAATTTTAATTTTTGTGGTTATTATTGTCCTACTAATTTTCTTCCTCCTCATGATTAATAATGAAGTTAAAAAATTTCTGAAGAATGACCTTATGTATGAGATATCAGGCAATGGAATTAAGGATATGACTAATAAAGATCACATAATAGATTTGTCCTGGTCTGAGGTTATGAAAATTGAGGAAGTATCAAATAATTCTTCACTGCAAATTGGAATATTTGCGAGCCAGAATTTAGAAAATCATGCTGAACTTGCAAAGAATGTAAGGGTAAACATGATGAGAAATGGAAATCATGTTTTTTACAATATTTTGATTGATGGTTTTCAATTCAGGAAAAGAAGCTTGCAAAGAATCTGGGACGAGCTAAAAAAAAATGCACAAAACGCAAATCCTTCTATTGTTGTCATTGATTATGTAGATCCAATTTTGAAGAAAAGAAGAAAAAAATAGTATTCTTTCTGCAAGCCATAAATAGACCTTTACCGAGAATTCAGTAAGGGTCTATTTATTAAAAAATTAAGTTACGAAATATAATTAAAACTCAAAATTAGTTAGAATGTCAGAAATATCACCCCAGTCAAATCCTTTTCGGCCTAATGTCTGAGAGAGACGATGTTTCAAATCATAGCCTTCATAACGTTGAGACAGTCGATTATAAACTCTCTCAGCTTCTTTGACGAGTAAGTCTTGTTCATTGTCTTCATCTGCTTCAAGTTTTAGATTATCTAGAGCTTGCTCCGCAATTTTATAAGTGAAACCTTTATTCACTAGTGTTTGCGAAAGTTTCAATTTGAGTTGCTTGAGCGGCAACCGAGCTTTTTTCGCCCGAGCTTGTTTTTCTCCAATTTTTATAGCAACTTCAAGCTGTTTTTCTTCATTAAAAAGTTCAGATAACTTACTTTCAATAAGATCATCCGAGAGTCCTTTTTGGATGAGTTTCTGCTTGATTGAGAATGGGCCTGACTGAGCTGCTAGGATTTTACCATTAATGAAACTTTCAGCATACTTCTCATCGTCGATTAATCCCAACTCCTGTAGCTTTATCAAAATTCGAGATACATCCTTATTCAAAACTTCGTGTTCAATCAGATATTTTGAAACTTCTGCAGAAGTACGAAATTTAAAAGAGATAAAATAAATAGCGAGATTTTTCCCATAAGAATAATTAGCAAAATCAATTATTGATTTAACTTGACTATTATCATAGTCAGTTTCTTTTGACAATCTAAATTTTACAATTGTGTCTTCAGTGACATAAATTTTATTGGAAGATTTAGAATTGCCAAGATTAGCAATGGCAGGTATATCTTCATCAAATTTAACAGAATAGAGACGTTTTAATTTTTTAATCTCAGTAATTTTCATCATTTCTATTATACGTAAATTTTATAAAAAGTATCCTAATCTTGTATCTTTGAGAAAAATCCACAAATATTTTTGAAATGCATGCATAATTCTTTATATGTTTTTATGTTTATTTTTTGATGGCAAATTGTAAAATTAGTTTAGCCACCTGAAGCAAGAAAAAAACACCTGAATTTCTTATACTTGAATTTGAAAGAAGACAAGTAGAAA
>NZ_JACHHV010000010.1 GCF_014202895.1 Lactovum miscens | reverse complement strand
CGTGGAAGCAATGAGAATCATAACCGCATGATCAGACGTTTCTTACCCAAAGGAACAAAACAAACAACAGCTTCAGCAGTTGCTAAAATTGAGACCTGGATGAATCAATATCCAAGAAAAATGTTCAAGTATCAGACACCACTTCAGATGTATCGGGGTGGCTAAATTAAATTTGCAATTTGCCGTCCTAATATAAATATTGTAATTAATAAAAGTATTAATATCTGGATAATAAATCAATATGATGTTTTTAAATGGAACACATTTTTAACAAATAAAGCAAGAAAGAGGACGAAGCATTTTTAAGATTAATTAAAATATTTAGGTTAACTTTGAAACATGGAAAAAAGATTTTATAAGTTATTATTAAATTAACCGTGAATAAAATATAGTTGAAAATTGAAAAGATATCACTTGTCTAGGCACAACCTGTATGAGAAAATTAATCAATTCTAACCTCGAAGAAAGTTGATTTTAGTGGAGATTACAATTTTATGAATATTAGTCTAGAGGACTGAGGATAATGTTTAACTTAACAAAGAATTCGAAGTTTATTTTGCTAAAATATTTATTTTGAAAGTATTGATTGTAATTCCCAACTTGTGAAGTGTTGGGTTTTTCAGTATAATAAATGGTAAAATTGAAATAGAATTAGTTTGAAAGAAGAATATGAATTTTTATAATGTTGCTGTGATTGTAAATGAAAAAGGCCTGCAGGGTGAAGTCAAAGTAAAATCTTTGACTGATTTTTCTGAGGAACGTTTTGCTAAAAAGTCAATGCTTTCGCTTTTTAACAAGGCAGATAAGTTTGTAAGTGAGCTTGAAATAAGCCATTCTCGCAAGCAGAAGAATGTATGGATTTTGAAGTTCTCAGGGCTTAACTCTATTAATGATGTGGAACCTTTTAAAGGTTTCACTTTGAAAATAGCAGAGGAAAACCTGACAGAACTGGGCGAAGGGGAATTTTACTATCATGATATTATTGGATTGGATGTTTTCTCAAATGATGAAAAGATAGGAATAATATCAGAAATTCTTCAACCAGGAGCAAATGATGTATGGGTAGTGAAACGTCAAGATAAGACAGATCTTTTGTTACCCTATATTGATTCAGTTATCATAAATGTATCTGTGAAACATAACAGGGTGGATGTTGTAATACCGGAAGGGCTAGATGACTAATGCGCATTGATGTCATGACCATTTTTCCAGATATGATGTCACCTCTTAATCAGTCTATGATTGGAAAAGCTCAAGAAAAAGGTCTGGTTGAGTTAAACACATTTGATTTTCGTAACTATGCCCAAAACAAGCAACGTCACGTGGACGATATGCCTTACGGTGGAGGCCAAGGCATGCTTATCATGCCCCAGCCGATTTTTTCTTGCTATGATGCTATTCCTAAAATTAGTGAAAACCCTAGGGTAATATTACTTGACCCTGCTGGTGAACTATTTAGCCAATCCAAAGCCGAAGAGCTTTCAAAAGAAGAACAATTGATTTTCATATGTGGCCATTATGAAGGATATGATGAGCGGATTAAAGAACTTGTTACAGATGAGCTTTCAATTGGTGATTTCATTTTAACAGGTGGTGAGATGGCAGCTAATATTATTATTGATGCGACTGTCCGTCTCATTCCGGATGTACTTGGGCGAGCAGTAAGCCATGAAGATGATAGTTTTTCATCGGGGCTACTAGAATATCCACAATATACCCGCCCAGAAGACTTTCAAGGAATGAAAGTACCAGAAGTTCTTATGAGTGGCCATCATGAAAATATCCGTAAGTGGCGTTTGAGGGAAAGTCTCAAAAAAACTTTGGAGCGTCGGCCAGATCTTATAGAGAAAAAAGTCTTAGACAGTGAAGAAGCACTGATTTTAAACGAATTAAAAAGTGAGCTCGAAAGCTTCAGAGACAAACCGCTTAACAAAAATAACTTAGAATTCTAGAAAATTTTGTTGTGATATAATTAGGCTTATGATTTGAAAAATGAAATTAGGAAACTTAGAAAAAATGGAATTATCAAGAGAAAAGGAATTTGTTCAATTTTATCATTACGATGCTCGTAATTTAGAGTTTGAAAAAGAACAAGGTAAGCCTGAAACACAAATTAATGTTCAGCTACAAATCATATCAAATAGTGCTGAATTAAATAACAGTCAGTTGCAATTACATTTGTCGGCTATTATAGTAATTGATGATTATGTATTGTCTGCTGGTTTGAGCCAATTAAGTCAGATTGAGGGCCGTGTAATTGAAAGTCAAGAAGACTTCAGCCAGGAAGAAATGCAAGAGTTGGCTTATCCTTTGTTTGATTTATTGCAACGCCTCACTTATGAAGTCACTGAAGTTGCGCTTGATAAGCCAGGTTTGAAGTTGGAGTTTTAATCTATGAAACTTGCCCTCATTACAGACTCATCAGCTGCAATTAGTAAGAAATACAAGAAGTTTGATAATCTTCATATTCTTGATATTCCACTCACCATAGATGGTGTGACTTATTCATCAAAAGAAATCTTTCTTGATGATTTTTTTGATTTAATGGCTACTTCAAAAGATGTACCAAAATCTTCTCAACCAAGTGTGATGGAATTAGAAGGGCTCTTAAAGCGTTTGAAGGTTCAAGGTTACACTCATGTTTTGGGTCTGTTTCTTCCTTCAGCAATTTCTGGTTTTTATCAGAATGCTTATTATCTTCAAAACGAATATTCTGATGAAAACATGAAAGTGGTCTTTCCTGAGACTTTCATCACTTCAAGTCCGCTTGGTTACATGGTTGAGACGGCCTTGGAAGCTGAAGTGAAAAATCTTGATTTTGACACAGTTATTGCAAATTTTGAAAGGTTACGTGACAATGATTCGGCCTTCATGTTGGTAGATGACTTGAAATGGTTATCTAAATCTGGTCGTCTGTCAAATAGTGCAGCTGTTCTTGGTACATTATTTGGCATTAAACCTGTTTTGACATTTTCTGATGCTGGATCAGTTGAACTTTTTGAAAAAGTTCGCACGACTAAGAAAGCCATGTCTCGCATGAAAAAATTATTGCTTGAGCATTCGAAACCTGATGATTATAAAATCTACATAATTCATTCCCGAGCTGAAAGAAAAGCTAAGGAGCTATATGAATTTGCGGTAGCTCAAGGGTATAAGGATGTAGAAATTCTTTCATTTGGAGCGGTTATCGCGACTCATCTAGGGATTGGTGCGACGGCCTATGCGATGGTTCCCAAAATATTTTAAGAAAAATCAGGCATTTTTCATTACTTCCTCTTGTGAGCAGGAAGTCTCAATTTTTGCTAAAATAGAAAGATGAAACTTGATCAACTCCAGAAAGAATTCATTCAAGCACAAGTAGTTTTAAAAAGGCTTCAGTCCGAAGGGTTTGAGGCTTATTTTGTTGGTGGATCTGTTCGTGACGCACTTTTAGGACGACCAATTCACGATATAGATATTGCAACTAGCGCTTATCCAGAAGAGGTTAAGCATGTTTTCAAGAAAACTTTTGACTTAGGGATTGAGCATGGAACTGTACTTGTACTAAGCGGAAAACAGCAGTATGAAGTGACAACTTTTAGGACTGAAAGTAAATATACGGACTATCGTCGTCCTGACAAAGTTAAATTTGTTTCAGATTTGACCGAAGACTTGAAGCGACGTGATTTTACTGTGAATGCCTTTGCAATGACTGTTGACGGTGAAATTATTGATGTCTTTGATGCCTTATCAGATCTGGAAAATAAAATCCTCCGTGCTGTTGGAAAAGCAGAAGAACGCTTTAACGAGGATGCTCTACGGATTATGAGAGGAATGCGCTTTGCAGCGGATCTTGACTTTGACATTGAAGATGAGACTTTTGAAGCGATGAAAAGTCATGCAAAGCTTTTACCAAAGATTTCTATTGAGCGTATTTTTGTTGAGTTAGAAAAGCTTATGTTATCTCCAAATTGGCGTAAAGGCTTAAGGACTTTAAATCAATCTGAGGCCTTTAAGTATTTACCCGGTTTTGAAGAACTTGACTTGAATGATTTTTCAGAAGATTACCAATTTAAGTCTTCTGAACAAGCCTGGGCCTTGCTTTACTTAAAATTCCATACTTTTGATCTTAAAGCCTGGAAGGTTTCAAATGATTTCAATAAGAAAACTAAATTAATTGTTAAAGCTTATTATGAAAAAGCTTGGACGCTTGAAAATATTTACTCTTATGGCCTTGAAATTGCCCAACTTGCGGATGACTTAAAGTTTGGTCAGGGTTTGGAATTAGATCTCTCAATTCCCCAGAATATCTATGACCTTTTACAAATTCACAGCAAGTCTGAGATTTTAGTCAAAGGTGCAGATTTAATAAAAGAGGGCCATCCACCTGGTCCTAGTTTAGGTCAACTTTTGAATAAAATTGAACTGAATATCGTGAACAATAAATTAAAAAATCAAAAAGAGGAGATTTTGGCTTATGTTAAAACCATATCGTGCTAGCTCATGTACTACCATTTTGGTGGGAAAAAATGCTTCAATTAATGGAGCTACGATTATTAGTCGTAATGAAGATGGTTCTGACACTTTGAACCCACAACGCTTTGTTTTGATTAAACCAACAGAGCAGATGCGTCACTATAAGGCAATTATCTCAGGTTGTGAGTTTGATCTACCAGACAACCCTCAAGCTTATACTTCAATGCCTGATGCAAATACAGAGTTTGGAATTTGGGCTGCTGCGGGAATTAACAGTAGTAACGTGGCCATGTCTGCGACTGAAACGATCACGACGAATTCAAGAATTCAAGGGCTTGACCCTTATAATGATGGTGGATTAGGAGAAGAAGATCTTGTCACTGTCACGCTTCCATATATTCATTCTGCTCGTGAAGGTGTCGAGCGATTAGGAAAATTGATTGCTGAATATGGCACTTATGAGCCAAATGGAATTGCCTTTTCTGACAGAGATGAGGTTTGGTGGTTTGAATCAATTGGTGGACATCACTGGGCTGCGGTTCGAATTCCTGATGACGCATATGTTGTTGCTCCTAACCGCTTCAACATTGATCACTTTAACTTCGATTCAAACAATACTTTATGTTCTTCTGACTTGAAAAAATTGATTGATGACAATAATTTGAATCCTGATTTTGAAGGTTACAACTTGAGACATATCTTTGGTTCTAGCTCAATCAAAGATACAGTTTACAACAATCCTCGTACTTGGTATGGCCAAAAATTTTTCAATCCTGAAGTTGAATTTGAACATGACTACATGGATCAAGACTTTGAATTCATAATGCGTGCAAATCGAAAGATTACAATTGAGGATATAAAATTCATTCTCTCAAGCCACTATGAAAATACAGAATTTGATCCTTACAGTAAATTAAATACAGAAGCGGAACGTCATGCAATTCGCCCAATTGGTTTGAATCGTAATATGAATGTTCACATACTTGAGATACGTAATGATGTTGATGAACAATTGGCCGGAGTTCACTGGGTAGGTTTTGGTGCAAATACCTTCAACTTTATTGTACCTTTCTATTCGCAAGTTACAGACACACCGGAAGCTTACCGCGATACAACAACTTCTTATGATCCTACGAAATACTATTGGTTAGCTGCAAGTTGCGGCTTGCTTGGTGATAATGATTATGACCGTGCGGTTGATAATTATTGTAATGCGGAACTCAAAGCTTTCTCACGCTTCCGTTTAATTCAAAATGAGACAGACAAATTAGGTGCGTCAGGAAATCTTAATAGTGTTAACCAGAAATTATCTGACATCGCAATGGAGATGCAAACTAAACTCATGGGTGATATGGTCATTTCTGGTACAAAACACATGACCTTGAAATTCTCATTTGCAGATTGAGTGTTCAGTCTTATTCTCTAGGTAAAGCTTAGGTCATATAACTTTAACCTTTCTGACTGTTACCTAATAATTATTTATATAAGATAAAATGATGATTTGTTATATTAAGTAAAGTTATGATATTTAAAAGAATCATGTGGTGTTTTGAGTAAGCAATTTGGCATAAACTTATATCAATCGTAGCATCCAGATTCACAAAATTTGCTGATATAAAGTTCTTAAAACTCCGACCAAAAGTGGGTTTACCTCCTAATATTACTAATGAAGATAACCAAGAATTAATTTAACATGCAGATGCTGTGATTATAAATGGAGTGCACGTGTAAAGTAATAAAATATAAGCTTTTTCATGAATTGATGGGTGTAATGGATGTATATGTGAATTAGTCAAGGCCCGTATTAAGGCAGGATATGGCCTCCACTTGAATAAACATGAAATTTACGATATAATTAAGCGAAATTTCTTGGAAGGGAGTTCTATTCATGGCATATAAGTCAAAGAAGTCAGGTAAACGTAACGCACGTTCTGGTGGTCACGCTCACTACAATCACACTGGTGTTAAACAAGTTGTGAAACCCGTCGAAAAAAAAGAAGACTAATATAAAAAAACGCTGACTTTATTGAATAGCGTTTTTTTATATTAGGAAAATATCAATATTCTTATGTTTATCTAGTATGTTTTCTAAAACTGTAAAATGTCCTATTATGAATAAATGTGGGGATTTGAAATAAAAAGGAAGTATGTTTATTTTGCATGGTGCGATATTATTTTAGATAACAGATTCACACAAGTTAAACTTTCAAAATTTATAAGATCAGACTACTTTTAAACTCAAAATTTATTGCAAAAAATATATGTACGAAACTATCGAGAACTGAAATTTATTAAATTGACTTGGGATTAGCCAAAAAGTTTTACAAATTAGGGATTAGGGGTAGAAATCGTTTCGCAAATGTAATAATTATAAAGCTATAAACACAATCTCAGCATTTTATGATTTTGCATATATTTTTCTATTGTATCTATCTTGATCTTTTAAAATCAAGCGAATTAAATGCGATACCTCTTTCAAAAACTTTTATGGCCATTTCTAAAATTTCAGAATCTTTGGATTTATTTTTATCTAACTGTGCACTCATCATGATGAGTCCACTTAATATAGCCATTAAAATATGGATATCTAGATCAGAACGTACTAATTGTTTTAGCTGAACTCGATTTAATAGGATTTCTAAAATATTTTGCAAATCCAATAAGTCCCCTTCTGGATCAAAAAATTCGCAAAGACCATTTTGAAAAGCATCAAATGTACCTTTATTTGAAAAATTATTGATTAAAATATAATGGATTAAGCCAGAGAAAGCCTCCCAATCACCCTCTACATTGAGATATTGCTGGGCATTTGTTATAAATTGGAGTTGAAAGGTTTGCTTAGCAGCTTCAAAAAGATCTGATTTTGCTGGATAATTTCTATATATAGTTCCAACTCCAATATTGGCATCTTTGGCAATCTCATTTACTGATACATCAATTCCTCGTTCTGTAAATAGATTACAGGCACTTGCTAATATTTTCTGCTTATTTAATTCAGCGTCACGTCGCTGTTTTCTTTCTATTGCTTGACATTCTTCCATTGTAACTATTATTATAACTCAATTTACAAATTTTTAAAACTAATTGTTTGCAAACGGAATACAAATTCCGTATAATAAAATAGGAATCTGAATTCCGCTTAATATAAATTAAATTATAAAGGAAAAAGAAAAATGTTAAAAATTGGTGTAGTTTTAGGTAGCGTACGTGAGGGAAGAAACGGTTTATCAGTTGCAAACTGGACAATAGAAAAATCGAAAGAATTCAGCAACGCAGACGAAGTATCATTTGAATTGGTAGATTTGGCCGATTACAATTTGCCATTCCTTGGTGTGACGCCAACAGCCGAACAAGCTATAGCAATTGGTAGCTGGTCTGAAAAGATTGCTTCATTTGACGGCTATATCTTTATAACAGCAGAATACAACCATGGTATTGCTGGTGCTTTCAAAAATGCTTTAGACTTCTTGAAACCTGAAGTAAAAAACAAAGCAGTTGCCTTCATTGGTTATGGTGGATTAGGTGCAGCACGTGCTATTGAAAGCATGCGCATGGTGTCTGGTGAATTGGCATTAGCAACAACTCAACGTAATGTCAACTTCTCATTGATTACTGATTTTGAAAATATGAGCACTTTCGCCCCAGCTGACTTTCACGAAGGTGAATTGAAAGAGCTTCTTCAACAATTGGCTGCTTGGTCTACAGCATTGAAGACAATTCGTTAAGTTTAACTTTCATTACTTTATAGACGTTTGATGAAACCCTGAAGCAATTTTGCTTTAGGGTTTTAATGTATTGCTTATACAAGCACTAGAAATTTAGATAGAAATTTGAGTGGAAGATGCAACTTATCTGTTAAATTTTTCCAATGAAACTTTATATTTTCATTGGGAGTAGTAGATTAACTTCCATTTCAAATTTACTTTTCATTAATAACAACTAGTCTCTACAATTTTTTATTATTGAATTCTTAGATTACATTCCCTTGGCCAAACTGTTTACAGTCGTTTTTTATTAAATCACTAGATCAAACCATGCTCGATAATATTTTTTCATTAATTTGTTTGTCCATCTAATTTTCAAATTTGATTATTTACCAAGTAATATTAAAAAGAAATTATAAATCAAATTTTTAAAAATTATATTAACAAAGGTCTTTAAACATATTTTATCTGGATATAAGCGAATTCATCATCTTTTTTACAAAAAGTAAAATTATGGTAAAATTCAGAAAAGATAATTAAACTTGTTATTAAAAGAAGGAAGAAAAAATGACCATAGAAATTGATTGGAATAATTTAGGTTTTAACTATATGAACTTACCTTTTCGGTATATCTCTCATTTTAAAGATGGTGTATGGGACAATGGGGAGTTGACAAGAAATAATCAGCTGATTATTTCTGAAGCCTCACCGGCATTGCATTATGGTCAACAAGGTTTTGAGGGCCTTAAGGCATACCGTCGTAAAGATGGTGGTATCCAACTTTTTCGTCCCAATGAAAATGCTAAACGTCTTCAAAGGACTGCGATGAAGCTTCGAATGCCTCAAGTTCCAGTAGATAAATTTATTGATGCTGTGACTCAGGTTGTTATGGCCAATGAGAATTTTGTACCACCTTATGGTAGTGGGGCGACACTTTATCTAAGGCCACTCTTGATTGGCGTTGGAGATATTATTGGTGTTGCACCTGCTCGTGAGTATCTATTTACGGTTTTTGCAATGCCAGTAGGATCTTATTTTAAAGATGGCTTGTACCCAGCTCCTTTTGTTATTACAAGGGACTACGATCGTGCTGCTCCACTTGGAACAGGTGGCGCCAAAGTGGGAGGAAATTATGCTTCTTCACTTGAAGCAGAGGTCAAGGCAAAAGAAGCCTCTTACGCTGATGCTATTTACCTTGATCCTTCAACTCATACAAAGATTGAAGAAGTTGGTGCGGCAAATTTCTTCGGTATTACATATGATGGAGAATTTATTACCCCAAAGAGTCCTTCAATTCTTCCTTCAATCACGAAGTATTCTCTATTATATTTAGCTGAACATCGCCTTGGTCTTAAAGCAACTGAAGGAGATATTTTTGTCAATGAATTAGATAAATTTGCTGAAGCAGGTGCGTGTGGTACAGCTGCAATTATTACTCCAATTAGTCGAATTGATGATGGAGAAAAAGCTTATTATTTTGGTTCCGAAAAAGTTGTTTCCCCATTGACTCAAAAAATTTATGATGAGTTGCTAGGAATTCAGTTTGGTGATGTTGAAGCCCCAGAGAATTGGGTTTATAGAATTAGTTAAGTAAATAACTTTTTAGAAATATGCAACAAGCGATCTGCAAACCCTCTCAATACGAGATTAATTAATTCAAAGCAAAACAAAGGATTACAAAATTATGATTTTGATTTGAAAAAGCTAACTATGGAAAATGAAAATATTATTATGATTGAAAAAAAATTATATGATGATTTGGTTACAATACGGCATTATCTACATAGCTGTCCTGAACTATCTGAGAAAGAATATGAGACAACTAAATATCTCAGTGAAAAATTGACATCATGGGGAATTGAAATCTTAAGAAGTGACTTAAAAACCGGTCTGGTTGGTGTAATTGGATCAGGAAATCCAGTAATTGCTCTCCGAGCAGATATTGACGGTCTACCTGTATCTGAACGAACCAATCTTTCATTTGCTTCAAAAAATACAGGAGTGATGCATGCTTGTGGTCATGACTTGCACATGGCTAGCCTTTTGGGGGCAGCCAAAGTTTTAAAAGATCATGAAGCTAAGCTTCATGGTACAGTAAAACTAATTTTCCAACCTTCGGAAGAACATGGAACAGGTGCTAATATGGTTTTACAAGCAGGCTTAGTGAATGATGTCCAAGCTTTTATTGGTTTCCATAATATTCCAAGCTTGGGAACGGGGGTGATAGGTTTACGTGATGCAGGTGTAATGGCAGCTGTAGAACAATTTTATGTAACTATCGAAGGCTTAGGAAGTCATGCAGCATATCCTCATGAGGGAGTAGATCCAATTTTGGCAATGAGTGCTATCATTCATAGTTTACAACAAGTGGTTTCTCGGAATGTGTCACCTTTGAAGGCAGCTGTTCTATCGGTTACACACGTTCAATCGGGAAATACCTGGAATGTTTTACCTTCAAGTGCAATTTTTGAAGGTACTCTACGAACTTTTGATGATGAAGTTCGTGAATTAACTAAATCACGTTTTATTGAAATCGTTGAAGGAACCGCAGAAGCTTACGGTGTAAGAGTAAAAATTAACTGGCTTATGGGTACAAATCTTACCTATAATGATCCAGAATTAACTCAAGTTGTGACAGTAGCCACAAAAAAATGGACGAGAGAGGTAGTTTTACCAGACCCTTCAAGCGCAGGAGAAGACTTTTCAAACTATCGTATTCAAGCCCCTTCAGTCTTCGCATTTATTGGCTCCAATGAAGCAGGAAGTCCAGGTCTTCACTCCGATGAGTTAATTGTCCAGGATGCATCTTTATCAGTGGCGGTGCAATATTATGTTCACAGTGCATATGCTTTGATAGATTATTTTTCTAAGAAATAATTAGTAAAATCAATTAATATTTTTTGTTTCAGAACTGGCAGCTTTGAATCCTTTCTGTTTAGGAAGGATTTTTTATGTATAATAGTACTATGCCTGACTTTATTACACAACATTTAAAAAAATCAGTGGGGGATAAGCTCCTTTTCTCTGATTTAAGATTTATTATTCATCCCTTGGATCGAATTGGTCTCTTGGGACTTAATGGAGCTGGAAAAACAACTCTCTTAGATATTATTGAGGGGAGAGTAGGTTTTGATGGAGATATGTCTCCCTTTGATGCACCGTCAAATTTTAAAATCAACTATTTGTCACAAGAGCCAAGTTTTGATCCTAATGAGACCATCTTAGATAGTGTTTTAGATGATAGTTTGCCTCAAGCTAAATCGGTTAAAGCTTATGAAAAAGCATTATCTGATTTGATTGAAGAACCTGGAAATGAAGCACTCCAAACAAAATTATCACAGGCTGAAATAGAAATCACACAACTTGATGCCTGGAACATTGAAGCAGAAGTTAAGTCTATCTTGACTCAGTTAGGGGTTCCCAATTTTAGTAGAAAAATTGGATCACTTTCTGGTGGACAGAAACGACGAGTACAATTGGCACAAGCTTTGGTTAATCCGAGTGACTTATTACTTTTAGATGAACCGACGAACCATTTAGATGTAGAAATTATCAATTGGCTACAAAATTATCTAACATCAAGTAAAAAAACACTACTTTTTGTAACTCATGACCGTTATTTCTTAGACCAAGTGGCTACTCGGATCTTCGAATTAGAAAACTCGGGTCTTCAAGAGTATAAGGGAAATTATCAGGATTATCTGGAACAAAAAGCTATTCGTGAAGAACAAAATTCAGCTAGTCTGCATAAGGCGGAACTACTTTATAAATCAGAGTTAACTTGGATCCGTAAGTCACCACAAGCTCGTTCGACAAAGCAACAAGCTAGAATTGATAGGTTTGATTATTTAGCTGACTCTCTAAAAACTGATAAGGCATTAGGAGAGATGCAAATCAATATTAGTAGCCAACGTTTAGGGAAGAAAGTAATTGAGTTTGAAAATGCTGGCTTTTCATTTCCAAATCGACATCTTTTCCAAAATTTCAATCTGATTGTTCAAGCCAATTCTCGAATTGGAATTGTTGGTGACAATGGTGTGGGTAAGTCGACACTTTTAAATATAATCAATAATGAATTGGTACTGGATTCAGGTAAGATTGATATAGGCGAAACTGTTCGTATCGGTTATTTTTCACAAGAAATTCGAGGTATCTCGCCTCAGGATGAGGATAAACGTATTATCAATTTTTTGGAAGAAGTGGCTTCGGCTAGTCATACTAATGATGGGCAAAGCATCTCAGTTGTAGATTTACTTGAACAGTTTCTCTTTCCACGAAGCCGACATGGTGAGCTAATTCGAAAGTTATCAGGAGGTGAGAAGAAGCGCCTGTATCTTTTGAAAATTCTTTTATTAAGACCAAATGTTCTCTTACTTGATGAGCCAACTAATGATCTGGATGTCACTACTCTTACTGTTCTGGAAAAATTTTTGCAATCTTTCCCTGGTGCAGTATTAACTGTTTCTCATGATCGCTATTTTCAAGATAAAGTTTCAAATGAATTATTAGCTTTCGAAAATGGTCAGATTCAGCATTATATTGGTAGTTATACGGATTATTTATCAACTAAAAGTGATTCAACAGCTGAAAAAAAATTGAAGACGCAAGGAAAAAAAGAAGAAGCACCAAGAAAAATTGAAAAAGTTCACATGACTTATCACGAAAAACATGAATGGGAGACCGTAGAAGATGAAATTTCTCAGCTGGAGATAGAAATTTCTGCGGTTGAGACGGAGATGAACCAATCGGGATCAGACTTTGGAAAATTAAATGAACTTCAAAAGATCTTAGATGATAAAAATTTAGAGCTAAGCAATAAATATGAACGTTGGGAATATTTATCTGAGCGCGTTTAACTCTCTTGGTAGATGAATTCAAGGTACACAAATAATATTGAAGAGGGCAAAATGCCTTCTTTTTTCAAAACACTATGGAAAGCGGATCCAAAAATTTGCAAGCTCTTGTGAACTTTGTTAAAATTATTTTGTAGAAGATTTTGTGATGGAGGTTGATTAATTCAATCTTTTTATGATGTTCAGTTGAAGTCACAAATTAACCCCTTTCCCACAATGTTTGGAAACCGGTTTAGGTAATAGAAAGGATAAATTCTTGCAATTTATAACGTATGAAGGCAATGATGCCTATCAAAATATTGCCATGGATTCATGGTTACTCTATAACTTAAAACCAGAGAAACCTGTTTTCTCACTCTGGCAAAATAAACGTGCTGTCATCGTCGGTAGAAATCAGAATACTTTCGCCGAAGTGAACCAAGACTACATCAACGCTAATGATGTTCAAGTTGTTCGACGTGTCTCAGGAGGTGGTGCGGTTTATCATGATATGGGAAACATTTGTTTTACTTTCTTTGTTCCTGTTTCAAGCTCAGCAGGTGTAAATTTTGAGCAATTTGTTAAACCAATGTACGATGCACTTCATGCTGTAGGGCTTAATGCAAAGATTACTGGCCGTAATGATCTAGAGATTGATGGAAAGAAAATTTCTGGAAATGCCCAACGCTACGCAGGTGGTTACCTTATGCACCATGGTACTTTACTTTGGAATTCAGATGTAGAAGCGATGATCCGCTCACTGAACGTATCAGATGAAAAATTTGTTTCAAAAGCAGCTAAATCAGTGCGTACTCGTGTTGGTATGATCAAGGATTATGCACCTGATCTAGATTTGCAAAAGTTTTTGGACTCTCTTCAGTACTATTTGACAGATGAGGGTAAAGATGGAGAGCTCATCTTGACTGATGAGCAGCGTAATGGAATTCATGAATGGCGGGACAATCAGTTTTCAACTTGGAATTGGAATTATGGTGAATCACCTAAATTTACTTTTACCAACCATGCTAAGTTTACTGGTGGATCTATTGATGTTAATATCAATGTTACAGCCGGTAAAATTACTGATATTGATTTTGTCGGTGATTTCTTAGGTATACGTGATTGGCGTGATATCAAGGATGAATTCATTGGTGTCACATTTGACCCAGCTGAAGTTTTCAAAGTTCTTGAAAAAAATAAAGAAGGTCAATACTTTGGGACAATCGAAAATGAAGAACTTTCAGAGCTCTTCAAGGCAGATAAGTTAATCTAATTTTTATAATATTTGGAGGTTATAAATGTCAAATTCAAAAGAAATTTTGGACTTTAATAAGCAAATTGAACTTCAAGACAATTCTTTTCCGATGATGCAAATCCTTAATGAAGAGGGAAAAATTGTCGATCAAGAAGGTCTTAAAGCCGCAGCTCTTTCAGATGAGAAGCTCGTTGAGCTCTTCAAAAAAATGCTTTTCGCACGTCAGGTGGATATCCGCTGCATGAAATTGGCTAAGCAAGGACGTATGGGATTTTTTGGCCCTCACGCTGGACAAGAAGCTTCACAAATGGCCTCTTCATTTGCTTTCACGGATGAAGACTGGCTATTTCCAGGATACCGTGATCTTCCACAAATCTACTCAAAAGGCTGGCCAATCTGGAAGGGTCTTCTTTGGTCACGGGGTCATCAACTTGGAAATGAATACGAAACTGAAGATGGCAAACCAGTAAATTCTTGGTTCCCACAAATCATCATAGGTGCTCAATATGTTGAAGCTGCAGGTGTTGCACTTGGTCTTAAGAAAAGAAAAAAAGATGCTGTCGCTTTTGCTTATACAGGTGACGGTGGTTCATCAGAGGGCGATACTTATGAAGGAATCAACTTTGCATCAGCTTATAAAGCACCTTTAGTTGCGTTCATTCAAAATAACGGTTATGCTATTTCAACACCCCGTAAGTTTCAAACAGCAGCGAAGCACTTAGCTGCTAAAGGTTGGGCTGCCGGTGCACCATCTATTGTTGTTGACGGCATGGATGCAATTGCTATGTACCTTGCATCTAAGAAAGCTCGTGAATGGGCGGTTGCTGGCAATGGTCCGGTTGTGATTGAAACGATAACAAACCGTTTGGAACCACATTCAACAGCTGGGGATGACCCACTCCGTTATCGTACTCAAGACGAACTTGATGGTTGGTGGAAGAAAGAACCACTTGTTCGTATGCGCAAATTCTTAATTGACAAGAAAATCTGGGATGAAAAGCAAGAAGAAGCTTATGTGGCAGAACTTGATGCACTGATTGATGAAAATATTAAGAAAGCTAATGCTGTAGAAAAGCAAAAGATTTCAAGTTTCATTAAGAACACACTTGAAGTTCCCGGCCAAGCAATGGCAGAACAAATTGCTAAGTTTGAAAGTGAGGGCAAATAAGAATGGCTATTAAAACATATATTTCAGCAATTACAGAAGCTCTTGATTTGGCTCTAGAGAAAAATAAAGATACTTTGGTTTTTGGTGAAGATGTCGGCCAAAACGGCGGTGTATTTCGTGCCACAGACGGTTTACAAGCTAAGTATGGTGAAGACCGTGTATTTAATACACCACTTGCCGAATCAGGTATTGGTGGTTTAGCTATCGGTCTTGCAACGCAAGGGTACAAACCTATAATGGAAATCCAGTTTGGAACTTTCATTTTTGAAGTATTTGACAGTATTGCAGGTCAGATGAGCCGTACACGTTATCGTTTTAGCAATAAACGTTCAAATGGTATTGTGCTTCGCACACCGTATGGCATAGGTACAAAAACGCCAGAGATGCATGCTGATTCAATTGAGGGGCTACTTTCACAAATCCCTGGGCTACGTGTTGTGATGCCTTCAAATCCAGAAGATGCAAAAGGATTGCTCCTTTCATCAATTGAAAGTAATGACCCAGTGATGTTTCTTGAAAATCTTCACCTTTACCGTTCATTGAAAGGGGAAGTTCCAGAGGGTTATTATACTACACCATTGGATGAGGCCTCTGTTGCTAAAGAAGGAACTGATGTATCAATTATTGCTTATGGGGGTACCGTTCAATTATCTCTTAAGGCAGCTGATGAATTAGCAACTGAAGGCATTAATGCTGAGGTAATTGACCTCCGTACAGTTGCTCCACTTGATATCAAATCTATCGGTAAAACAGTTGAAAAAACAGGTCGAGTTGTTGTTGTTCAAGAAGCTCAACGTACTGCTGGAATTGCTGCTAATGTCATGGCAGAAATTGCTGAGCGTTTTGTTCTAAGCCTTGATGCACCTATTGGTCGTGTAGCTGCTCCGGATTCAGTATTTCCATTTTCATCCGCAGAAAATGATTGGAATATTAAAGTTGAAGATATCGTAAATAAAGTGAAAGAGGTAGTATCTTATGAGTAATATTTTCAAAATGCCTGATATTGGCGAAGGGATGGCTGAAGGCGATATAGCAAATTGGCTTGTAAAAGTTGGCGATGTTGTCAAAGAAGACGATCCAGTTGCCGAGGTTCAAAATGACAAGCTTATGCAGGAAATTTTATCTCCTTATTCAGGAACAGTAACCAAACTCTTTGTTGAAGCTGGCACCACAGTTGCTGTAGGGGAGCCTTTGATTGAATATGATGGAAGTGATGAAGTTGTTGCAAGCGCAAGTAAGTTAGCAGTACCTGTGTCGGTAGATCAAACAGCTGTGGCTGCTGATGCTTTAATCTTCAAAATGCCTGATATTGGCGAAGGGATGGCTGAAGGCGATATAGCAAATTGGCTTGTAAAAGTTGGCGATGTTGTCAAAGAAGACGACCCAGTTGCCGAGGTTCAAAATGATAAGCTTATGCAGGAAATTTTATCTCCTTACTCAGGAACAGTAACCAAACTCTTTGTTGAAGCTGGCACCACAGTTGCTGTGGGGGAGCCTTTGATTGAGTATAATGGTAATGGCGCAAAACCAGCACCTGCAACTAGTCTGGCTCCAAACAATGTACAAGCTGCTCCTGCAGCGCCTGTTGAAGCAAAATCACCACTCACAAAGACAACAATCGTTGGTCGTGTTCTTGCGATGCCATCTGTTCGTCACTATGCACGCGTTAATCATGTTGACCTTACACAAGTAACTGCTTCTGGTCGTCACGGACATACAACAATTGCTGATGTGAATAACTTTATAAAAGGAACATCTGCACCAGTTAATAGTGTTGTTGAAACGCCTGCAGCTGTTCCTGTAGTTGCCACTGCGGTTAGGACTGAATCAACACCTGCTAAAGCTGCACCTGCACCAGTTGCGCCTCAGGTTGGCGATCATCGTGAGAAGATGAACCCAACTCGTAGGGTTGTATCTAAGATTATGACTAAACAACACACAGTCATCCCACCAGTAACTAACTTTGATCAAGTAGAAGTTTCAGCTTTGGTGGATCACCGTAACAAATATAAAGAGATTGCTGCAAAGCAAAATATCAAATTAACTTATCTTGCTTATGTTGCTAAAGCATTAGCTGCAACAGCTCATAAGTTCCCAGATATGAATGCTTCTGTTGATTATGAAAAACAAGAAATTGTTTATCATGAACATGTTGGACTAGGGATTGCCGTAAATGCCCCTACAGGACTTTACGTACCAGTTATCCATGAAGCTGAAAATAAGTCAATCTTTGAAATCGCCACTGAAATTTCTGATCTTGCAATTGCGGCTCGTGAAGGTACATTGAAACCTGCTCAAATGCAAGGCTCTACGATTACAATCTCAAACCTTGGTTCAGCTCGTGGAACTTGGTTTACACCAATTATTAACGGATCTGATGTTGCTATTCTGGGTCTCGGTTCGATTGTGAAAGAACCAATTGTTAACCAAGCTGGTGAAATTGTTGTTGGACAAAATATGAAGCTCTCATTGACTTATGATCACCGTTTGATTGACGGTATGATGGGACAATCAGCATTGAATTACTTCAAGACACTTATCGCTGATCCAACATTTATGTTGATGGAAATTTAATAGAAAGTCTAACTGGGTGAAGGACAAGTACTTTGGTTTTGAAACTTCACTCTGTTTTTTTGAAGAAAGGTAAGAGAATAAAATGGTTGTAGGTGCACAAGCTACTGAAATTGACACAGTTGTTATTGGTTCAGGCCCTGGCGGATATGTTGCTGCTATTCGTGCTGCAGAATTGGGACAAAAAGTAACTATTATTGAAAAGGATAATGTAGGTGGTGTTTGTTTAAATATTGGCTGTATTCCATCAAAAGCTTTGATCAACATTGGTCATCATTATGCAGATGCAAAGCGAGAAGAAGCTAAAGAATCCCCATTTGGTTTAACTACAACAGGAGTTAAGCTTGATTGGGCATCTGCTCAAAAATGGAAAGACGAACAAGTTGTTAAGCAATTAACTGGCGGTGTTGGAATGTTGCTTAAGAAACATAAGGTTGAGATCATCAAAGGTAATGCTGAATTTCTTGACAATGAAACACTTAATGTAGAGCAAGAAGATGGTTTCAAACTCTTACACTTTAATAACTGTATCATTGCAACTGGTTCACGTCCTATTGAAATTCCTCCATTCCCATTTGGTGGTCGTATCCTTGATTCAACTTCTGCCTTGAGCCTTAAAGAAATTCCTAAGCACTTGATCATCGTCGGTGGTGGTGTTATTGGTTCAGAATTAGGCGGCGCTTATCGCTTGCTTGGTGCTAAAATTACTATCGTCGAGGGACTTGATCACATTTTGAACGGATTCGATACAGAAATGTCGGATATCATTTCTAAGCGTGTTAAAGCTAGTGGTTCTGATATTTTCACTTCTGCCAAAGCTATCTCAGCTGTTCAAACAGACAAAGATGTTACTTTAACTTTTGAAGTTGATGGTAAAGAACAAACTGTAACGGGTGATTATCTACTTGTGGCTGTAGGACGTCGTGCCAACACAGATCTTATCGGCTTGAATAATACGGACATTAAAATGCTTGATCGTGGGTTGATAGAAGTAGATGATTCATACAAAACTTCAGTTGAACACATCTATGCTATTGGTGATGTTGTGCCTGGACCAATGCTTGCTCACAAAGCTAGCTTCCAAGGTAAGATTGCAGCAGCAGCTATCTCTGGTGATCCAGAAGCAGTCGATATGCATATCTCATTGCCAGCTGTAGCTTATACTTCTACAGAGCTTGCAACGGTGGGCGTGACACCTGCTGATGTGGCCGATCGTAAGGGAGATGTCAAGATTTCTAAATTTCCATTTGCAGCTAATGGACGTGCTTTATCAATGGATGAAGCAGAGGGATTTATTCGGTTGATTACTGAGAACAAAGAAGGGGCAATCATCGGCGCCCAAATTGCTGGTCCAGGTGCCTCAGATTTGATTTCAGGCTTATCGTTGGCTATTGAAAATGGCTTGACTGCTCATGATATCTCACTAACCATCCAACCTCACCCAACACTTGGTGAAGCTATTATGGATACTGCTGAATTGGCTGATGGCATGCCTATTCATATTTAATTATTTTTAATAAATTGTTGAAAATCATCAAAAAATTGATGATTTTTTAGTTAAAAAATAAGACTATTTGATAAAACAAAACAAAAATGAATATCTTCATAAGAGTTATTTTAGCTGTGGTACTGCCATTTGGATAGGTCGTCAATTTGAGAGCCCTTCAAAACTTTTTTATAGCAATCCAAAAGTTTTTGATGCTAAAGGTGTGAAAATTATATGATGGAAACATTAATATGTTTAGCCTAGAAATTCAAGAAAGAAAAATAGTAGCTAAAATTACTCTCTTAGATTTGTTATTTTCACCATATTTTAATAACCCATACAACTATATGATACAAGTAACCCTAAATGCTAATTGAGCACTAAATAGTGGATCAAGTACCTTCATTTCTTTCAATTTATAACGATTCTTGTTATAATTAGGCATTATACTGAAGGAGGAGGATATAATGGAAGTTTTTGAAGAACTCAAAGCTCGTGGACTCGTTAATCAAACAACAGATGAGACCGAATTGCGTAAAGCACTGAATGAGGGAATGGTTAGCTATTATATCGGCTTTGATCCAACTGCGGATAGCCTCCATCTTGGAAATCTAGTTCAAATTATTATGATGATGCACTTACAGAAGGCAGGACACAAGCCTTATGCACTCGTAGGTGGTGCAACAGGTTTGATTGGCGATCCAAGTTTTAAGAATGCTGAACGTTCACTACAGACAAAAGAGACTGTAAAGAACTGGGCAGAGAAAATTCACTTGCAACTAGAGCGTTTCCTTGACTTTGAGACTGAAGCCGAAAACCGTGCAGAGATGACTAATAATTATAACTGGTTTGAAAATTTGACTTTTATTGATTTCTTACGTGATGTAGGTAAATATTTCACAATAAACTATATGATGAGTAAGGATTCAGTAAAAACACGCCTTGAAACCGGCCTAAGCTATACTGAGTTTGCATACCAAATCATGCAGGGGTATGATTTCTACAAGTTGAACCAACTTAATGGAGTAACCCTTCAAATGGGAGGCTCAGACCAATGGGGAAATTTGACAGCAGGGGTGGAGCTTTTGCGACGCAAAGCAAATGTGGTTGCACATATAATCACAACACCGATTATTACCGATTCAACTGGGAAGAAGTTCGGTAAGTCTGAAGGAAATGCAATTTGGCTTGATGCAAGTAAAACAACACCATTTGAAATGTATCAGTTCTGGTTAAATGTTAATGATGATGACGCAATCAAACTTCTCAAGATTTTTACATTCTTGCCATTAGATGAGATTGATCAAATTGAAAAAAAGTTTGACGCAGCCCGTCATGAACGTTTGGCTCAAAAGATCTTAGCTCGCGAAGTCGTTACAATGGTCCATGGTAAAGAATCCTATGAAAATGCCGTTCATGTTACGGAAGTACTTTTCGGTGGTGGAAATCTTAAAGAACTTGATGCTAAGTCTATTATGTCTGGTTTAAAGTCAGTGCCACATTACCCTGTAAAGGCAGATGATGATCTTAATTTAATTGAACTTTTGGTTAGTTCAGGTATTGAAAGTTCAAAACGTCAAGCGCGTGAAGATGTAACAAATGGTGCCATTTACGTTAATGGTGAACGTGTCAAAGATCTTAATTACGTTCTTTCTGAATCAGATATGATTGAAGGTCAGCTGGTTGTTATACGAAAAGGAAAGAAAAATAATTCATTATTAACTTTTTAAAATTTAAAACTCTATTAACTCGGAGTTTTTTTGATAAAATCTATTTATGAGTTTTTTTAAAACAAATGACGGTGTTTCCTTGAATTATCACGTTTATGGTGATTCAAACAATCAAGCAGTAATTCTTATTGAGGGCTATTCTTCAAGTGAAGTCACCTGGATATTACAGATTCAGTCTTTCATCAAAGAGGGATTCTATGTTGTAACCTATGATCATCGCCTGCATGGCAAATCAGAAAAAGTTGATTTTGGTTTAAGCATCCAGCGTTTGGCGCTGGATTTGAAGGAACTGTTGGATTATCTTGATATTGAAAAACCAATCTTTATTGGTCATTCGATGGGTTCTACTACAATTTTAGCCTTCGAACAAATGTTTACTGATGGTGATTTATTAGCAGTTATCAGTGAAGATCAATCTCCTACTTTCTTAAAGACTGAGGGATGGTTGGGTGGCTCAGGCAAGGTTCTAGCTGAACTGTCACAATTTATGGACGATTTCCCAAAGACACACCTAACTAAAAAACCATTGGATCCTAAACTTAAAAGAGTTTTAGGAAAGGGAATGTTACCTTTTGATTTTAATGCCGGTCGTCCTCTTTTAAGAAATGTAATTACTCAAGATTGGCGCTCTGTTTTGAAATACGAAACTGTTCCTCATTTATTTTTGGCTGGTTCAGAATCTCCTGTATTTCCACCTGAACATGCTGCAGCCGCACTTGCTTTAAATAAAAATAAGAAGTCTGAGGCTTACATGTTTGAGGGGTGCGGACATATACCTCATTTGGAAAGTCCAGAAGAATTTGATACAGTAGTGATAAGGTTTATTAATAAACTTGGATATAGGAAGAAGTAAATATGACATATGCAGATAGTGTTTTTAAAGATAACATAAAAAAAATTATGTCAGAAGGCGTAATGAGCGAAAATTCTCGTCCCCATTATAAAGATGGAAAGCAGGCAAATTCAAAGTATATTACTGGTTCTTTTGCTGAGTATGATTTATCAAATGGTGAATTTCCAATTACGACACTTCGTCCAATTCCAATCAAATCTGCGATTAAAGAGCTCCTCTGGATTTATCAAGACCAGACTAGTGATCTTTCAGTTTTGCGTGAAAAGTATGGAGTGAAATACTGGGATGAATGGGAAGTAGATGGCTCTGGGAGCATTGGTCAACGCTATGGCGCTACAGTCAAAAAGCATCAAATTATTAACCGTTTACTGGATGGGCTTGATAAAAATCCATGGAATCGTCGAAATATCATCAATCTTTGGCAGTATGAAGATTTTGATGAGACCAGTGGTTTGCTTCCTTGTGCATTCCAATCTATGTTTGATGTTCGCCGTGATCCAAGTGATGGCTTAATATTTCTAGATGCAACTTTGACACAACGCAGTAATGATATGCTGGTTGCTCATCACATAAATGCCATGCAATATGTAGCTCTCCAACTAATGATTGCAAAGCATTTTGGATGGAAGGTTGGTAAATTTTTTTATTTTATTAATAATCTCCATATTTATGATAATCAATTTGAACAAGCCAATGAGTTGCTCAAACGCACAGAATCAAAAAAGAACCCAAAATTGATTCTTAATGTGCCTGATAGAACAAATTTCTTTGATGTCAAGGCCGAAGACTTTCAGCTATTAGATTATGAGCCAGTAAAACCACAATTAAAATTTGACTTAGCAATATAGTAGAAATGAGGTGAAAACATGTACGATAAATTGATAAAAGAGCATCAATTGGATCTTAATAAGTACCGTACTGCTTGGGCATTTATGGTTGGAAATCCTTGGGAAAATTCTTCAGATGCTCGTATTCAAATTAATCCTACAATGTTCGAGGAGGCAGATCAACTAGCTAAGCTTGTATTAGACGGTACAAAAACAGCTACTGCTAGTGCTTTATCAGGTTATGATGAAGGAGAACATATTCCAGAAGTAGACGGTAAGTTTGACATTCTTCTGGATGGGCACGGCAAACCAGTTTGTGCAATAACTACAACCAAAGTTTATTTGGTAAAATTTGATCAAGTTTCATCTGAGCATGCTTTTAAAGAAGGAGAAGGTGATAGAAGTCTATTGTATTGGCGTGAAGTTCATGAAAACTTCTTTAAAGAATTTGGGCTCTTTGCCCATGATATGGATATTGTATGTGAAGAGTTTGAAGTCATCGCCAAGTTTTAGAAAACTTGTAATTTTCCGCATAATTTGTAAAACTTTGAAATACTGATTTCAGAAAATTTCATAACGCATAAATTGTGGTAGAATAAATCATTAAAAATAAAGAGGAAATTATGTCTAATTGGGAAAATAAATTTTTGAAAAAGGCCTTTACCTTTGATGACGTCTTGCTGATTCCAGCTGAAAGTCATGTACTTCCAAACGAAGCTAATGTTGAGACAAAACTAGCACCAAATCTAAATCTTCGTGTACCAATTATCTCTGCGGCCATGGATACTGTAACTGAAAGTAAAATGGCAATTGCCATGGCTCAAATGGGTGGTATGGGCGTCATTCACAAAAATTTGTCAATTGAACAACAAGCTGCTGAAGTAGCTAAAGTTAAGGCAGAATCAGTGACTGGTGATCATGCTGCAATTGATGCTAAAGGTCATCTACTTGTTGCAGGAGCAGTTGGTGTATCGTCTGACACCTTTGATCGTGCAGAAGCTTTATTTGCTGCTGGTGCTGATACGATCGTAATTGATACAGCACACGGTCATTCAGCTGGTGTACTCCGTAAAATTGCTGAAATTCGTGAGCATTTTCCAGAAAATACATTGATCGCGGGTAATATAGCGACTGCCGGTGGGGCACGAGCCCTTTTTGAAGCCGGAGTTGATGTTGTTAAGGTTGGAATTGGGCCAGGTTCTATATGTACAACTCGTGTTGTTGCGGGTGTTGGTGTCCCACAAATCACAGCAATCTATGATGCTGCTGAAGTGGCTCGTGAACTCGGTAAAACAATTATTGCGGATGGTGGTATTAAGTACTCAGGAGATATTGTGAAAGCTTTGGCAGCTGGTGGAAATGCTGTCATGCTCGGATCGATGTTTGCTGGGACGGAAGAGGCACCTGGTGAAGTTTTTGAAGTTGATGGACAGAAGTTCAAGACTTACCGAGGTATGGGCTCACTCGGCGCAATGGAAAATGGATCCAAAGATCGTTATTTTCAAGGCGGTGTAAACGAGGCTAACAAGCTTGTACCAGAAGGAATTGAAGGGGTTGTTCCTTATAAAGGCCTAACTCAAGATATTATCTATCAAATGCTTGGGGGACTTCGAGCTGGTATGGGATACACAGGTGCTGAGTCAATATCTGTTCTTCATGAGAATGCTCAATTTATAGAGATGTCAGGGGCTGGTTTAATTGAAAGCCATCCGCATGAAATACTTGGTATTAAGTCTGCTCCTAACTATAGATAGAAGTAATAAAAAAGCTACCTCTGGATAGCTTTTTTATTACTTCTAGTTGTTTATTAGAACGCTTTAACATGTTCTAAATAAAGAAAGTGCTTACATTTATGATAAAATATTTTTATTAATGAATACTTGTTTGAGAAGCAGGAGAAAAATATGTCACTTTTAACTTTTGATATTGGTGGAACTTCAATTAAATATGCAAAAATTGACAATAGTAATTTATCAGAGAAAGGTGCCTTTCCAACACCAAAAAATTTAGATAATTTTTATTTAGCATTAAAGAGAGTAGCTGATGATTTTAAAGCAAAATTCGAAATCAACGGTGTTGCAGTCAGCTCACCGGGTGCGGTCAATAAGAAAAATGGTGTAATTGAGGGAGCAAGTGCTCTTCCCTTCATTCATAATTTTGATATTCATAAGGTATTTGAGGAAGAAATCTTTAGACTTCCGGTATCTATTGAAAATGATGCTAACTGTGCTGCTTTAGCAGAAGTCAACTTTGGAGCAGCCAAAGGCCTTTCAGACGTACTATTTGTTGTTCTTGGTACAGGTGTAGGTGGATCAATTGTTATGGATGGCCATGTTCATCACGGAAAACACCTATTTGGAGGAGAATTTGGTTATATGTTGATGAATGAGACGGATTCTTTCTCTACATTGGGCACTACTGTAGGAATGGCAGAACGTTACAATAAACGAACTGGTAAAAACCTTGATGCTTTTGGGATCTTTGAATTGGCTGCCAAAGGGCATGTCATTGCTGAAGAAGAAAAGCAAATTTTCCTTTTTAATGTTGCCAAAGGTATTTTCAATTTGGCCTACAGCTTTGACCCGGAAAAAATTGTTATCGGCGGTGGTGTTTCGCAAGCTGATTGGTTAATTCCTGAACTTCAAAAAGAGTTCAAAAAAATTATGACTCATATTGATATTGCGCCATTTATGCCTGATATTGTGACCTGTAAATTTAAGAATGAAGCAAACCTAATCGGGGCAGCGGTAGATTTTATGGAAACTTTTAATAAATAGATAATACCTTAAAAAGGATGTATCCTCCTAATGTTAGGATTTTAATAGTACTTCCTATAATATAGATGTTTAGTCAGATTTAGGGAGTTTTTATGATAAAACATACATTTGAATTTATATGAGAAATTTTTAAAAATTAATGGATGTTTTCCCTGTTCAAAACAATGCATACAGAGCAGAGGTCATCGTTATCTGAAATTTCAGAAGCAACTTGTTGGTTTACCAAATGATCGTCATTAACACTTGATATTTTCCTGGACAGAAGTCATTTTTGTAACTCACATTATAGAAATTTACTTAATTATATAATCATTATTACCTTATTTAAAGAATATCAAAAAGCACATCAGAATTGATGTGCTTAAATCTACTTGGTATTTATTAAAAGCTACTAGAAGCTGGCGTAGAAGCCGGAGGTTCTTGAGACTTAGCATTGTCAATAGCTAAAACTAAGCCAAGGATAAGTAACTCATCTTTTTCGCTCTGGACCTCAATGCTATATTTATCTCGATAGGAGAACCAATTTTTGTCAATTGATCCAATTGTGATACCATCACGCTGAATTTCATAATTTAAATCCAAAATGCTTCCTTCAATTGTAATGTTTCCTGCATCAATATTGTATTTTGGCTTGAAGAAAGTGAATTTTTTGCTAATTGTCGCAACAATCTGGCCATTAAGTTCTAGGAATGACTTTGGTAGAAAGGAAAAGGCTTTGTGAGTGACTTTTCCAACGAGCTGATCGAAGTTATCGTAAATCATGAACTCCTTAGGAATTTTGAATAAACTGCTGACAATATCGTATTTCTTAATTCCTTCTTCATCAGTTACCAGAAATTTTCTACCCCAACTGAGTAATTTTTGATTAACAATAAGTATTGACATGGCACTCCTTTATAAATTCTCTAGAAGCTAACTGGAAGAAGATCATGTGTATTATATGAGCTCAAGTGCTTGATCCGTGATAATAGTATCAATACCATCTTTTCTTGCAAGTTCGATGTCTGTTTTATCGTTGACTGTCCATAAGCGTACGATACCTGCATTTTTCAAGTCATTTTTAATGTTTTCAGGTAAATGGCGCCATACCTTAATATCCATGTGAAATCCTTGAAAATCAATTGCTGGGAGATAATCTGCAAGACCAGGAATCATCTGTTCAAGCAACCAGAAACAATCTCTTTTTTCTAAAGTTCTAAGATATGTCAATGCTGGAAAGTGAAAGGAAGAGTAGTAGACCAAGTTAGTCATATCTTTTTCATTAACCATAGCAAGCACTGCTTTAACAAGGCTTTGGTAATTCTGGTATTCTTCAAGTTTAAATTCAATATTAATTTTACAACCAGATAGTTTACAAAGGTCAAGAACATCTGACAAGCTAGGAATATGTGCCTTTTTATCTGGTAGAATTAAATTTTTTCGGCCTTGCAATTCAAGGTATGTTAAATTCTTAACTTGCTCAACTCCCTCAAAGACCCGACCCAATTCGCCATCGTGATGTAAGACAAGAACTTTATCTTTTGTAAAACGAACATCACTTTCAATGCTAGCGACACCTTTTGAAATAATATTTTGAAAAGCCTCCAAAGTATTTTCAACGAACCCAACCGCGTTACCACGGTGTGATTGAATTTCCAATTTTATTCTCCTTGGGTAAATTTTATTAATTTAATTCAAAATTAATTTTTCGTTCTTCACGGATATAGTTAATAGGCAACCATTCCAATACACGGTCAATCATGATTGACCAGTAATACCAGTCATGAGTACCTTTAGAAGTTTCAAAAGTCAGGTCATAGCCCAATTTCTTAAGAGTAGCTGCCACACCTTCGTTTGCTTGGAAAAGGTAGTCCTGCTCGCCACACCAGCTGTATAACTTTGGACGATTTTCGGTTTTTCTCTGTGCCAAAGTTACGATTTCATTATCAGAGCCCTTGAAGGATTTTAAGTCAGTGAAAATCCCCCCCCAGTAGGCAATATTCTGCTCAAATCCAGCTTCGAGGCCGTCAAAGCTCAAGGCACCTGATAAACTAGCTACATGGCTAAAGTGATCCGTTCCGAGGCCGATACGATAAGCTCCA
Source organism: Lactovum miscens (assembly GCF_014202895.1). Lineage (GTDB taxonomy): Bacteria > Bacillota > Bacilli > Lactobacillales > Streptococcaceae > Lactovum > Lactovum miscens. The sequence continues at coordinate 18,744 of NZ_JACHHV010000010.1, read as the reverse complement.
TAGCCTCCCATTGAAAGACCTGCAATGAAGTTTTTTTCTCGTTTTGTGGAAAAATTTGGGAAAAAGTTATGAATGACTTTAGGCAACTCATTCGAAATCGCATCAAAATATGCCATTCCATAGTTTGTGTTAACATAAAAGCTCAGGTCGGCCGCTGGCATCACAACAGCTACATTAGTATGACGAACTAAACGATCAATACCAGAACGTGATAGCCAAGTGTTTTCATCTTCTGTCATCCCGTGAAGCAGATAAAGTACAGGAATCTCGGTCACCTGATAATCCTCAACCTTTGATGGTTCTGGGTAAATGACATTGACTTTGCGGTTCATACCTAAAACTTCTGAAAAGTACTCAACCTTTATAATTGCCATATATTACTCCTTATTTTTATAATAGTTTAATTTTAACACAGCTTTGTGGAGTCATCATCATTCTTTAGACCCTGCGTTTAAAAAGTTACCAATTATTTACAATAAATTGAACAGGAAATGAATATAATGGAGACTGGAGGTGTTAGTTGAAAAAGGAAACAAAAGGTTTTACCAAAGCAGAATTTAGCTGGATGCTCTATGATTTAACTACCAATGGATACGCGACAATTATTTTAGCTGCCATATTTCCTATTTATCTGAGTTCAGTGATGGGGCATAATACGCTTGGTTTACAGTTGAAAGGTTATGGTTCGGCATTTGTAATGCTGATCTCAGCCATTAGCTGCCCCATCCTCGGTGTTATCGGTGATAGTAAAGGGATGAAAAAGAAACTTTGGGTAAGCTTTGTCATTGCAGGTGCACTCTTAACGATGAGTTTGGCCTTTACTAATACCTGGGAATTCTTGCTAGCAGGTTATATCTTGTCAAATATTGCTTATAATTCAGCCACCCTTTTCTATGATTCATTTATTACTGACATAGCGACAAAAGACCGAATGCATCGTGTTTCAACTTGGGGATTTGCAGTAGGCTATTTTGGAGGTGGGACAATACTTTTGATTATCACTGTCATCTTAATGGCAGTGATGAAAGGCGATCCAACTATACCAGTTAAAGCCTCATTTATTCTTTGTGGACTTTGGTGGCTAGGCTTTAGTCTTCCCATGTTATTAAATGCACACCAAGTTCACTATAATACGAAGCCAATGTCTGAAGTATTATCAAGTCTAGGCTCGCAGCTTCTAGGCACCATGAAAAACATATACGCTGATAAAGCACTCTTTACTTATGTGGTTGCTTATTTTTTCTATATTGACGGTGTTGGTACGGTCATTAATATGGCTACTTCTTATGGTACAACCCTTGGTTTGGGGACAACCTCGATGATTCTTGCATTGCTGTGTACTCAATTGGTTGCAGTTCCCTTCTCAATCTTGTTTGGCCGATTGGCTACTAAACGCTCAGCAATTAATATGATCTTATTTGCGATTGGTGTATATATAGTAATTTGTATTATTGGGTTCTACATGGGTTATAGTGTTGAGTCTTCTGGAACTGGGATGGAACATGGATTGGCGATTTCACATGCGACAATTCTATTTTGGACGATGGCTGTTCTTGTAGGCACTGTTCAAGGTGGTATTCAGGCTTTATCTCGTTCTCATTTCGGTAGGATTATTCCTCAAGAAAAGTCTAACGAGTATTTCGGTTTCTTCAATATTTTTAACCGCTTTGCCTCAATTATCGGCCCCTTCTTAATTGCCATTATTACGGGAATTACAGGACAAGCTTCATTCGGTATCTTGAGTATTATTATTCTCTTCATAATTGGGGCAATATTACTCATGGTTAGTCCAAAATCTCAGATTTAGAAGAGATCAAAACCAGTATGTCAGAATTGATTTCCTAGAAGTTTTGTTACCAATTCCGGGCACATTGCAGTTATTTTAAAAGTTGATGCAGTAGAAATCTTAGCACTTAAGAATGAAAACGGAGTTGCGGATAGAAATGTATTTTATGGGGATGAAAAATCAGCAGTAGAATTTGGTTCAGTAAACTAAGTGCTCAATTTCTGCTGGTGGCGATTAATTTAAAAAGATCAATACCTTATCAACAGAAAAATTTCAAATATGTTGAGCATCAAATATTTTTAAAACTTTTAAAATTGCAAGGAACTCTCTTTTTATTAAGAATGAAATTTCTACTTCTTATAATCGATACTGACATTCTATTGCCAATTCTTCTGTATTAGGAGTTAGCCGAACTAGATTTAAAATCTGTAATATTTGGTGCAGTAGTTGTATTTCAAGTTGAGTAACTAAAATTGTTTTCCCAAAACTGTTAACTCCATACTTTTTAAAAACTACCAAGTTTGGGACATCTTTGAAAGATTTAAGATCTCGTGTTATGCAAACTTAAGTAATCATTAATTGATATTTTTCCAGTTTCACTATCAATCATAATACTTGAGGTTGATAAAGGAAATATATCGTAGCACAAAAACGATAGTAATATGGAATTAATTTGATGCTTTGTAATTTTCTGTATTGTTATTAATACCGCTATAAAAATTAACGTTGATAAAATTGAATCAAAATGTAGAATATAAAAAGTTCACCTTTCAAAGAAAGGTGTGCTTTTGTTCGTTAAATTTTTGTAAAGCTAAATAAATTGATTTGGTTTAATCAAAAATGGTAAAATTAAAATGTATTTTATATCCATTAAATTAACAAAAAAGGAGAATTGAATGAAGTCAGCATATTTTGTAGAACCAAGGAAAATGGAAGTTCGTGAATTTCCAAAACCTGAAATAGAAAATTCAACGGATGCCATTGTTAGAGTAGTTCGTGCCTGCGTTTGTGGCTCAGATCTGTGGTGGTATCGTGGAATTGGTCATCGTGAACCAGGTGGTGTTGGTCATGAAGCCATTGGTGTTGTTGATAGTATTGGTTCAGAAGTCATAGATTTAAAAATTGGTGACTTTGTCATAGTTCCATTTACACATGGGTGTGGTAAGTGTAAGGTCTGTTTGGAAGGTTATGAAGGTAACTGTCCTAATAGTAAAGATGCGGTCAATGGGTTTTATCAAGGTGAATATTACCGTGCTATCTTTGCTGATAATACGTTGGTGAAAATTCCAGGAAAACCTTCTGACTATTCAGAAGACATGCTAGCTAACTTTACAACACTTGCTGATGTTATGCCAACTGGTTATCATGCGGCTGTAAATGCAAATGTAAAAAATGGTGATACTGTTGTGGTATACGGGGATGGTGCTGTTGGACTTTGTGCCGTGATTGCATGTAAGCTTCTTGGGGCTACTAGAATTATTGCCATGAGTCGGCATCAAGACCGCCAAAAACTTGCACTTGAGTTTGGAGCAACAGATATTATAGCTGAACGTGGCACAGAAGCAGTTGCTAAGATTATCGAATTGACAAACGGATTGGGTGCTGATGCGGCACTTGAATGTGTAGGTATGAAAGAATCTATTGAATCTGCCTTCCAATCAGTCCGGCCTGGAGGCCACATTGGTCGTGTAGGTATTCCTCATGATGTTGACTATAATGAATGGGTTGATAAAGTTCTGTTCTGGAAAAATATTCATCTAGGAGGAGGAATTGCTTCACCAACTTTTCATAACAGAGTCTTACTTCCTGCGGTTTTGTCAGGTGCAATCAATCCAGGTAAGGTATTCACCAAGAGCTACACTCTTGATGAAATCCAATCAGCCTATGCGGATATGGATGAAAGAAAGACAATCAAATCTTTGTTGAAGATTAGCGATTAAATCTTGGTAATTAAGAGAAAAAAAGTACGTGCTTTCCAACATGTACTTTTTTTGTATGTTAGTGTTTTGATGCCCCAGTATCAGAGTCAGTTTCAACAGGTGAAGATTCATCTGTTCCGTTGGAGTCAGAAGCCCCAGTAGTGCTATCAGTTGTTACCTTGGTAGCAGCTGGGAGCGGATTACTCGTTCCACCAGCAAGTTTTTGACCCGTTAACTTTAAGTACCAATCCAACCATGGCTTAAAATCAAGAACAATCTCATTGATACCTGCATAATCGCCATTTGGATAGTACATTGCTTGGTAATTATGGGTATTCATAATTCTAGAATGGTCTCCAGGAACAAGTGTACGTATGACTTCTTCGTTACCGTTTCTCAAACTACCGATAACCCATTCAACATTCTTCATTTGAGCCGCTGGTAGAGTGGCATGAATTGTCGCTAGACGGTCACCAACTATACGCTTCGCCAACATACTATCGGTGTCCTGGTGAGAATTGTTGTAATACAAGAACTGATTATTATCATCGGCATATGTTAATTCAAAAGGCATAGATTTGAGGAACATATTGATTTGATCAACTGTTAAAACACCATGATCCAGTTTGACATATGTGTTTCCAGAAACTGCACCAGTCAATTCTGCAGCTTTATCAACCCAATCAGGATCATCAGGGTCAATACCTTGAATGGTTGTGGCAATTGGATGCTGAGCCTCTAAATCTTCTTTTTCAATTGCCTTTGGTGTCTTCAATGTTGAAATCACTCCTACATATTTAATAAAATTATCCAAACAAAGTTCTAAAAACTTTATGGTACTTTCGTTTTTGATATTGCCTTGATCATTAAATGCTTCTTTGGCCTTTCCTAGTAAGAATTCATTACCAGGTAGAACATAAGCATTGATACCAGGTGAATCAAGAATTTGGCGAAGCTGAAGTTGAGCACGGGAAGATCCCTGATCGTAGTAAGAAGCGCCTACAATCATCACAGGTTTATTTGCCAAAGGGTGTAGTTTGAAAGACATCCATTCGAGTGTACTCTTCAAGGCAGCAGGAATAGTGTGATTGTGCTCTGGGGTACCTATAATAATACCATCGGCGTGTGAGAGCTTATTATAAAGAAAGCGGATGGAAAAGTCGTTAGACCTATCTATATCTTGGTTAAACATTGGGATGTCTTTAATTTCTAATAGTTCTAGATCAAATTTGTGTTTGAAATTTGTTTGAATAAATTGTAAAAGCATTCGGTTATAAGATTGTTCAGAATTTGAACCGACGATCGCTACTAATTTCATTGTTGGTACCTTTCTTTATATATTTTCCCAGTCAAAGTTTTCGGCTTCCTTATGTAATAAGGCTTGAGCAGTTGAAAGTTTAGCGATCATCTTGACAAATAAACGAAAGTCATTAAATAGAGCCTCGAGCTTTTGAACAGTCTCAAGGTCTATTAGATTACCCTCTTTATCAAAGGTTTGAAGAGAATGGCCTAATAAGAATTCCGATCCTGGCATAACAGTTGCCCTAATTTCAGGAGAATCTAAAATTATCCTGAGTTGAGCTTGGGCACGTGAAGAGCCTAATGTACCATAAGAAGCACCTGTGATCATAACAGGTTTATTAAGGAGTGGAAAAATTCCGTATGAAAGCCAAGCAAGAGCGTTCATCAAGACAGCAGGTATAGAATGATCATACTCTGGAGTTCCGATAATTACTCCATCAGCATCCTCTATTTTTTTTGATATTTCTACAACAGAATCAGGAATTTTAAGATTACTTGGTTTGTTGAAAACAGGAAGATCTTTGATTTCGATAAGTTCTATCTCCGCGAAATCTTCAAAATGATTTTTCATATATTCCAACAACTGCCGATTAGTAGATTTATTTGAGTTGGTGCCGATTAGCCCAATTAATTTCATGATTGTCTCTCCTTTAGAAACATTAGTTTATCATTACAGAGGAGATTGTAGAACTTTTCACATTTTTTGTCAATTGTTTTTTACATTTAGAGTACTTTTGCAAATATTGGAAAATTGTAAATTCTTTTGTATATTGAGAATAAAAAAAGTACCTGAATTACTTATTCTCGAACTCGTATGAAGAAAAGTTGAAATAAATTCAAATGTGAGGTATTATCACAAAAAGGCAAACAGCTTATTTGTGCACAATGAAAATTAAATTAATGTTGGCATAAACATGATAAGTTATGTAATCCTCCAAGCCCTCACTTTATTAAATAAAGTGAGTTAGACTAAAAAATGAGCTTCGTAAAAAGGAAAAGTAAAAAATTAACTCAACAAAAAGTTGCGGACGATCTATTTATTTCAAGACAATCTCTATCTATTTGGGAGAATGGAGTTTCACATAGTTAAAGATATCAATATCATAACTCACACTGACCCTGTCTATTGTCGGGAATTCCAGGGGAGGCCTGGACACACGACTTTGCTAAGCAAAGTGTAGTGTGTTATACGTTCTGTTAGCGTTGCCGCAAAAATGCCGTTGTTGCTGTGGAAGGGCAAGGGAGTTTGAGACGGCGACTTATAAACTCTGAAGGACAGACTTCGGGCCAAGTTGACCCGATGCAAGCTAAAAGGCCAAAACCGTCACGAGTTTTGACCACTTTGCAGCAACTCGCGATCATAGTTTAAAATCGTAAACTAGTGGCTTGCGCCCCGCATTTAGAAATCTGTTAGAGAGGCCGGCGCCAGACTTGCAGCGTTGGTTTCTTAAAATTTATTTATTGATTTTTAAGTTGTGCTTTGTTCTTTTTCCGGTTAACTGTTGTCATAATTATTGTAATTAGCCTGCAATTAGAAACACGAGAAATACTACATATGCTGTAACACCAGTAGTGGATTGCCCTGCTGTAACAATTATCATCACGGCTGATGGACCATACCGTTTTATAAGCAGCAGTGTGTGTATATTCCCGAATTGACTATTTTAAACTCCACTGCATTCCTGACGACTTTGGTGATTGTTATGCTACTGTTGTCTAATTTCTCCGTCAAAGTGAAATTTAGTCTGGCGTAATCGGAAAAATTAATGATCTTAGTTTTGCTTCCATTTGCGGAATTATAGTAGTAAGTCATTGCACATGTATCTGCCTGCCTCATCAAGGTTCAAAACCAACTGTGGTAATTACCAGTAATGCTATTATTAAGCGCCTGCGTTGCGATAACGGACGAAATAGCCACCATCACGATATTGCTATGACAATAATCAATATACCAAACAAACAAAGCGATTTACCCGGTTTCAATTTTTAATTTGAATCCAGTGATAGTTGCTCCTTATTTAGATTATTGTCTAATATATATATAGCTTTTGTCAAAAAATAAATATAGTAATAAAACCAAATTTTTAATATTTTGATCTCATAAATAGCACTATATCAGCATTTTTGGATTAAATTCAACAATTTATCTGATCGTTTTTTAATATTAGGATTGACACGCTATGAAATAATGATAAAATATATTGAAAGTTATTTAGAAAGTTGTTTAAATATCTATTTAATTAACGAGAAAGGTGGATATTTGTGTCCTTAGATTTAATGTTTAAAGCACTTTCAGATCCTACAAGGCGCAAAATCATCTCTATGCTTAGAAAAGAAGATATGACTGCTGGTGATATTGCTGCCAAGTTTAATATGACTAAGCCAAGCATTTCTCATCATCTTAAAATGCTTAAACAAGCGTCTCTTGTATTGGATGAGAGAAATGGCCAAAAAATAATTTACACGCTTAACACATCTGTTTTTCAAGAAATAGTAAGTTGGATTTTTGATTTAGGAAATTTACATGGGAGCGATAATGAATGAAAAAGATAGTTAGTTTTATCAAAAATGAAAGGCAATTCATTTTATTTATTGTAATCGAGGTTGTTCTTTCCTTGGCTTTTTATCATAATCTACCAGGCAAGATTGCTGTCCACTGGGACGCAAGCGGTAGAGCAGATGGATACTTGTCTAAAATTTATGGCGCGTTCTTTGTGCCTGCAATTCATTTAGTCATTTATTGGGTGTTTTATCTATTCCCTCGTATTGATCCACAAAGACAAAACTACTTAAAATTTATAAGCAATTATAAAATCACGAGGCTTTTGCTTAACACATTATTTTTAACAATTCAAATCTTATTGCTAGCTAGTGCTCAAGGATACAGCTTTAACATAAGCAAAATCGTCGGAATTGTGATTTCTATCATAGTGATTGTATTCGGGAATATCATGGGAAAGCTTAGGTTTAATTACTTCTTGGGAATTAGAAGCCCTTGGACATTATCCAACGAAAAAGTTTGGAGAAAGACCCATCGGATGGCGGGGCCGTTGTGGCTAATAGGGGGCATAGTCATTTTGATTTTTACTCTTATAGGTGGTCATTTATTCTTTTATGGAGTGTTGGTAGATGCGATATTGCTGGCATTAATACCTACAATATATTCATATTTTATTTACCGATATATGGACAAAGGTGAAAAAGAAAAGCAATAAAGTATATAGACAAGAATAATGCCATTCAAACAATTTAAGCGCCTTTTGTTTGTACCAGCCCTAAACTATTGTCGTTTCGGGTAAACTTGGTCCGAAGCCAGAGGCGTTTCCCCTCTGCCACAACACGGCGAATGGGAGGCTTCGGCTTTTATCAATGGCCAATATCATATTAATGTAATAACCCGTACTTAAGTAGATCCAGAAATGCTATAATTCTAGAAAAGGAAGTAGATTAATGACCTTAAAAATTGAAAATGTTTCCAAATTTTTTGGAAACAGATCTGCCGTTGACAATTTAAATATGACAATTGGGCCTGGACAGGTTATGGGATTAATTGGCCAAAATGGGGCTGGTAAGACCACCACTTTTCGCTTAATCTTAAAATTTGTTGACTTAGATACTGGTTCAATTACTTGGAATGGCCATCCTATTGGTCTTGCTGAGAAGCAAAGAATAGGATTTCTACCAGAAGAGCGGGGGCTCTATCAAAAGATGACTGTTGAAAACCAGATCTTGTATTTTGCTGAACTTCATGGGATGAAACGATCCGATGCTCGTATCCAGCTTCAAGAATGGTTTAAACGGTTGGAAGTAGTTGGAAAAATTTCGGATAAGATTCAATCCTTATCTAAAGGTAATGCACAAAAAGTCCAATTCATTGCAACTTTGATTCATAACCCGGATTTCCTAATTCTTGATGAACCTTTTACAGGACTTGACCCTGTAAATACCAGTCTATTAAGGAATGAAATCAAAAATTTTCGTGATAAAGGAGCAGTTGTCATCTTTTCTAACCATAACATGTCAGATGTGGAAATGTTATCAGATGATTTGACCATGCTCAAAAATGGTAAGACAGTTTTACAAGGTAAGACTAAGGATATTCGTGAAAGTTATGGACGTACCCGAATTAATCTAGTCTCAGAAATTTCTGATAATGAACTCCAGTCCATTAATGGTGTGCTTTTAATAGAGCATAACAACCTTGGTCGAACGATTTTTGTGTCTAATGAAGAAGTTGGTCATGAGATTTTCCATAAAGTAACGACTAACGGTTATGTTCAAGGATTTATGCAAACACCACCAACTTTAGACGAAATCTTTCGTAAAGAAGTGGCCAATGATGAGGTTAGGATTGAAGAAAATGGGGGAATAATCCATGAATAAGCAAACCATATTGGTCGCGAAAAATGTCTATCGGACACGTGTCAAGGGAGCTGGATATTGGGCTATGATTTTAACTCCCTTGTTGATCCCATTGGTTTCTATAGTGATTGGTCTGGTAGTAACTTCAGGGACTACTGGAAAAACTAATTTAGCTGTTGTTAATGAACCTAAAATTGCTCAAGAACTGAAACAAAATAAAATCCTTGACGCGAATGTCACTGAGATTTCTTCACAATCTGATGCAGCAATTAAGTTAGAAGACGGGAAAATTGATGGTTACCTGTCAAAAGCAACTGATGGTAGTTTTACTATTGTTACGACAAATAAAACGACAACAAAATTTAATGAGGCCACCTACCAACAAGCGCTGACTCAGATCAAAATGGTGGCTAGTGCCAGCAAGCTTGGTTTAAGTCCAACTGATCTGACAAGTCTCCTCAGAGCTGCAAATCTCAAAATGACTGTTCAATCAAATCAACAGAATTTGCAAGGCGGAGATACAAGAACAGGTGCAAATATTGGCTTAGCAACTGCGACCTCAATTATAGTTATGATTTTGTTGATGTTCTATGTGACAATAATTGCTCAAGAAGTTGCTAATGAAAAGTCATCTCGCATTATGGAAACTTTGCTCGCGACTACTTCTTCGAATACCCAATATTATGGGAAGATTATAGGTGTGATTGGTCTGGCTCTTACCCAAATTGTAATCTATGCGATTGGATTTGGAGTAACGGCTTTCTTTTTAAAAGATAATTCAACCGTCAAAACGGTCATTTCTCTGTTCTCAGGCGTTGATCTCTCCTTTGGTGTTTATGCTTTCTTAATGATTATTTCAGGTATCCTAGGTTATATCTTCTTAGCTTCTATTATTGCTAGCTTGGTAAATGAACAGTCCCAAGTCCAGCAGGCTACTCAGCCCTTAGCCTTTTTCTCCCTTATTGGCTACATTGCTGGGATAGCTGGGGCTGCAGCTCCAGGAAATGTTATTTTGCGTGTCCTAAGTTATATCCCATTTATAAGTCCAACCTTAATGACCTCTCGATTAGCAATTCAATATTCGAGTCAACTAGAAGCTTGGATTGCCTTTTGCTTGCAAGTAATTGCAACAATATTGGTTGCTAAGGCTGGTGAAAAAATTTATGCTAGAAATGTTTTATCATATAGTTCAGATAAAATTATGAGTCAATTTTTCCAAAATCTTCGTGGTAATTCAGGAAATGCAAGGAGGAAAAAAACAGTAAAAGAAGTAGTTAACAATAATATTTCTGGAGATGAAGGGTTCATGATGCGGCGTGTTCACCTTCTCCGAGAGCAACCTTGGCGTTTGGTAGTCTTGATTATAGTGCTCATTATTTTATTCGCTAAATTTATTTTTTTTAAATAATTTAATAATTTGCCATTTAATAATTTTTTTAAGTATCGTGATTCTGTGATTTAGTTTAAATTATACAATTTTGAATTTCATTTAACTATTTTCTATGGAGAGTAACTTGTAATTCTCATCTACTAGCTAAAGTTTATTTAATTGTAGGGTATTGTTACAAATCATAAATCTTGATTCTATTTTCTTTTTTATTAAATATTTTTGTCAAGTTCTTGCTAAATTGTGTCTACAGAAACTTTGCTTCACACTTTGTAAAGGGGGTTATCCCCTAACAGACATTCTCGATTTTATAAAAATTATTTGCTTTATTAATTTTAATGTAATCCATTATTATAAATCTTATGTTATTTTGAAAAAAAATAATATAAAAATAAAGGTCTAACTATCATTTATTATTGAAAATTTTAGACCTTGTTACTGCGCTAGTAAGTTTTAAAAATTGAAATGGAATGTTAATTTTTTTTTAGTTATACTTAATTTCCAACCTCTATTTAAGGCCTTTAAATAGACATTACATCACAAATACTGTAAAATGTTTATGTAATTATTTTTTAACTATTGGAAAATTTAAAAAAATTAGGAAGCTTTGTTTTGGGAACGAAGAAGTAAAAAGATTCTGTTTACTAGCCTTTGTCTAGTTCGGATTTAATTTATTTTTCTAGTTCCTTTTGCTGTTCCAAGTAAATTTAGGAGGTAAAATTTTGACAATTGTAAACTTGGCTAGATTCCAGTTTGCTATGACAACGATTTTTCATTTCTTCTTCGTGCCTTTCAGTGTTGGAATGATCTTTATGACATTCTTACTTGAGTTGATTTATGTTATTACAGGCGATGAAAAGTGGAAGCAAAGAACGAAGTTTTTTGGTTCTATTATGTTGTTGAGTGTAGCTGTTGGTGTCGTAACTGGTATTATTCAAGAATTCCAGTTCGGTATGAATTGGTCAGATTATAGTCGTTTTGTGGGAGATATTTTTGGTGCTCCGTTGGCGATTGAAGCTTTGCTTGCTTTCTTTATGGAGTCAACTTTCATAGGTATCTGGCTCTTTGGTTGGGAAAAATTAGGAAAGAAGCTTCACTTAGCAACGATTTTCCTTACTTTTCTTGGTTCTATTTTGTCTTCAATCTGGATTTTGGCAGCTAACAGCTGGATGCAAAATCCAGTGGGTTATAAGGTTGTGAATGGTCGTGCGACCTTGACAAGTTTTAGCGCACTTTTAACAAATCCGCAAACTAGACTTGAGTTTGGTCACGTTGGCTTTGGCTTTATGCTAACCGGTGGTTTCGCAGTTGCTGGAATTTCAGCCTTTCAAATGTTGAAGAAACGTAACCCAGATTTCTTTAGACCAGTTCTTCGTCTTGGTTTGCTTATCGCCCTTATTGGCGCCTTGGCGAACTTTTCCTTTGGTGATCAACAAATGATTGAGGTTAAAAATTCACAACCAATGAAGTTTGCGGCTGCAGAAGGTGTAGTGACAAGCCTCAAGAATCCTGCCGAGTGGGCTTTGATTGGTTTCTATAACACGGCTGATGATCAAGAAATATTTGGTATCAAAGTTCCTTACATGCTTTCACTCTTAACTTATCACTCAATTTCTACAAAAGATCCAGACATTGAAGGCGTGACTGAGTTGAATAAAGAACTTGCTGCGAAATATCCTAAAGCTGCAAAAGAGGTTGGCAACAATTTTATTCCTCCTATGAATACATTGTTTTGGACTTTCCGTATTATGGCTGGAATCTCTGCCTTAATGATCCTACTATCAGCTGTTGGTCTCTTTCTTACTCGTAAGAAGAGTCCTTGGTTGTATAAAAGTAAGATTGGGCTTACAGTAACTGGATGGTTCATGTATGCGCCATTTATTGCTATTACTTGTGGCTGGTTAGTGACGGAACTTGGGCGTTATCCTTGGACAGTTTATGGACTCTTTACAATTCAAGACTCTGTTTCACCAAACGTTTCCGTAGGTTCCCTTTTGTTTTCTAATATTGTTTATTTCTTGCTTTTTTGTGGACTTGGAGCTGTTATGGTGATCTATTCAGTCAACATTATGCGAAAGAACGATATTGAAGCAGTTGAAGTCGCATATGCAAAACTTGATCCTTTCTCAGCTGATGCTTTTAAATCTAGCGCTCCTGATATAACTTATAAACCAGAAGATACGCAAGAAATTACTGAAGACGGAGGAAAGGAATAATGTCTACTTTACAATTACTTTGGTTTATTCTTATTGCTATCTTATTCAGTGGATTTTTCTTCTTTGAAGGTTTCGACTTTGGTGTAGGTATCTCTACGCTCTTTGTTGCCAAAGATGAGCATGAAGTTGATCAAGCGATTTCCGCCATTGGTCCTGTTTGGGATGGTAATGAGGTTTGGCTGTTGACTGCAGGAGGGGCAATGTTTGCTAGTTTTCCCTTCTGGTATGCCTCTCTCTTCTCAGGGTTCTATAATTTGTTCCTATTAATTTTGGTAGGTTTGATCTGCCGGGGAGTTAGTTTTGAGTTTCGTCATCGTGCATTATCAAAAAAGGGGCATGATTTCTGGCAAAAAGTTCTTGGGATCTCTTCACTTTTTATTCCATTTTTATTTGGCATGGTTTTCACAGCCTTCATTCAAGGAATGCCAATGGACGCACATGGTAATGTTACAGGTGGTTTCTTTGATTACGTAAACTTGCTTTCAATTGTAGGTGGTGTTGCTGTAGCTTTGCTAAGTTGGTTACACGGTTTGAATTATTTGTCGCTTAAGGTAGAAGGCCCACTGCGTGAGCGTTCTCACCGTTTTGCAAACAAGTTGTATTTTATACTCTATGTGGGTGAAGTAGTTTTTGCAGTTCTTCTTGTAATTTTCACAGACTTCTTTCAAAAGCACGTGCTTTGGTCCTCTATCTTAATTGTTGTAATTGTTGCTTTATCCGTTATCGGGCATCTATCAAGCATTAATAATAAAGAAATGACAGCATTCATAAGTTCAGGATTGACTTTTATTGCTTTAGTAGCTCTTATTTTCCAAGGAATTTTTCCACGTGTCATGGTTGCTGATAATCCTGCAAACAGTATATTGATTAAAAATGCCTCGTCCACTGTTTATACACTGACTACAATGTCATTTGTTGCATTGTTTATCTTGCCTTTTGTTTTAATCTACATTGGTTGGACTTACTATGTGTTTAGAAAACGAATTCAAAAATGAAATTTAAGCCATTACCTGATATCTTGTGTAGTGACTTCTATATTCCTTTTGGGTGGAACTAATAATAAGTGCTAAAGAGTTTTGTGTTTTTAAGTATAATTAAAATTGATAATTCATAAATGGGGCGAAGTTGCTCCATTTTTTATATAATAATAATTATGATTGATAAATCTTTATTAGTTTTGCCTGGCGTTAGAAGACTCTTTCCCATATTAGGAGTTTTGGCTGTTTTTCAAGCTGTTGTAATTATTGGGCAAGGTCTCTTTCTATCTGCAACTTTAACAGGACTTTGGGAGAGAAAAACGTTGACACAGTTGTTTTACCTACTGTTCTGCTTCCTTGTTTGTTTTATCTTGAGAGAAGTGGTAAGTATGATTCGCCAGAAGATTCTGGATAAGTTTGCTTACCAATCAGCTCAAAAAATTCGTGAGGACTTACTCAAGAAAATCTTTGATCTTGGTCCTTCAGTCGTGCAAGAGCTTGGAACGGGAACGACAGCTGCAACCGTTGTTTCTGATATTGACTTGGTAGAAACGTACATCAAGTTAGTTCTCTCGAAGGTTTTAAACATGATGTTGATTCCGATAATAATCTGGGTTGCGGTGCTGGTTTTGGACTGGCAAAGCTCAATCATATTGCTTATAACTTTTCCACTCGCGATTATTTTTATGATTTTGTTAGGTTATACCGCTCAAGCTCGAGCCAATCGCCAATATGAGAGTTATCAACTTTTGAGTAATCACTTCCTTGATTCGCTTCGTGGCATTGCAACTTTAAAATATTTTGGCAAGTCAAAATCTTATGCAAACTCAATTTATAAAACTTCAGAGGAATTTCGAAAAGCCACTATGGAGACTCTGCGTTTAGCAATGCTTAATAACTTTGCACTCGATTTCTTCTCAACCTTGTCGATTGCTATTATTGCCTTGTTTTTAGGATTACGCTTAATGGGATCAAACATATTGCTCTTTCCAGCTTTAGCTACTCTGATTCTAGCTCCTGAATATTTTCTTCCTTTACGTGAATTTTCAAATGATTATCATGCAACCTTAAATGGGAAAAACGCATTAGTTGCCATAAATAAAGTTATGTCAAATAAAAATTTTCTTACACATGAATTTAATGAAACAATAAAATGGTCTCAAAATTCAGAACTAATATTAACCGATCTTTCTAAAACTTATGATACAAACCGTGGTGTAAAAGATATTAATTTCAAGCTCAATGGTTTTCAAAAAATTGCGATTGTTGGAGCCTCAGGCTCTGGTAAATCAACATTGCTTTCAACCCTGTCAGGGTTCTTAACACCTAGCCAAGGAATTGTCAAGATAAATGGGAAGGAGCACTTGAGCCTCACTGATGAAAATTGGCGAAGATCTCTCTCTTTTATTCCACAGCATACGTATATTTTTTCCGCAACTTTACGCGAGAATATTAAATTTTATGAACCTAAAGCGACAGATGAAGAGTTAATGAACGCCTTAAAGCTTGCTGGTTTGTCTGATCTTGGTTTAAACTTAGATGATTTTATTGGTGCTGGTGGGCGTACACTATCAGGTGGACAAATGCAAAGAATTGCCTTAAGTCGTGCTTTTCTTTCTAAAGAACGAAATATTCTTTTCTTGGATGAACCAACTGCCCATCTCGATATTGAAACTGAGCTGGAAATAAAAGATAATATACTTCCTCTTTTTGAGAATAAGCTTGTTTTTTTGGCAACACACCGCTTGCACTGGCTTCCACAAATGGATCAGATTATCTTACTTGAAGAAGGTCAAATTCGAGGGATTGGATCACATGACGAATTGAAAGTTAATAACTTTTATTATCAAAAACTGTTGGAGGAGATGTCATGAAATTTTTAAAATCTGACTGGATACAACCTTTTTTCAAAAAATATCGTTTTGGACAGTTTCTTGCTATATTACTTGGCTTGTTGACAATGATTTTTGCAGGTCTTCTGATGTTCTCGTCAGGTTATGTCATTTCTCGATCAGCTACTTTGCCAGAGAACATCTTGATCATCTATGTGCCAACACTGATGGTAAGAATTTTTGGTATTGGTCGTCCCTTACTTCGTTATGTTGAACGCTTGACCAGCCATAATTGGATTTTTCGAGTCACTTCTCTTTTGCGTAAAAAACTCTATTTTAGACTCGAGTCTCAAGCAATTGAGCTTGCAAATCGTCATCGTTTAGGTGAACTATTAGGTTTGCTTAATGAAGATATCGGAAACTTACAAGATTTATATTTACGAACTCTTTTCCCAGTCTTCGTAGGCGGAACTTTGATTATATCTTTATTAATTTTAGCAGGTGTTTTCTCAATATGGCTCATTATTGGTTTAGCTATCTTCTTAGGGACTCTCTATTTTGTTTTTCCATACCTTTCGGTTAAGTTAACAGTTAATAAAGATGAAAAACTTAAGCTTTACAGGAATAATCTTTATTCTAAGCTTACAGATAATATCTTAGGGCTCTCTGACTGGGTTTTATCTGGACGCAAGAGCGACTTCCTTGAAATTTATAAAGTGGAAGAAAAATCAGTACATGAAGAGCAAATGCAACTTTTCCAGTTTGCGCGTAAACGTAATTTAGTTATTCAGGTGGTTTATGGTCTTTTGGTTATTTTTTTGATGGCTTGGGCTTCATCAAATCTTAAGACTGGAGATAATCCGAACTACATTGCGGCAGTGGTGTTAGGGATTTTCCCACTTTTTGATGCTTTTTCACCATTGTCAGATGCATGGGTTGAAACTAATCGTTATAGAGATTCTGCGAGAAGATTAGATAATTTGCCAAACCAAACTGAAGGAGTACGTGATCAGAAAATTGATGGGGCAGATATTTCTATTTCTAATATGAGTTTTTCTTATGCGGATGCTAAAGATGAAATCATTTATGAGAAGTTTAGTCTTCATATTAAGCACGGAGAGCACATTGCAATTCTCGGCCGCTCAGGTTCTGGTAAATCTACATTGGCCAGTTTGATTCGAGGAGATCTTGAGGTGGTATCAGGAGAAATTTTAATATCTGGGGTAAATCCAAGAAAGGCAGTGAATGTTGAACAAAGAATTGGCGTGATTCAACAAAATCCTTATATTTTCAATACAACATTGAGAAACAACTTGACAATAGCTAAGCTTGATGCAACTGATGAGGAAATTTACCATGCACTTGATGCAGTTGGATTGAAGAATTTGGTTAAACAACTTCCCAATGGACTTGATACCATGGTTGATGAAGCTGGTGAACAATTTTCGGGTGGTGAAAGACATCGCTTGGCTTTATCTCGTATTCTTTTGGAAAATGTCGACATTGTTATTTTAGATGAGGTAACCCTTGGACTTGATACCATTACCGAGAATAAATTACTTAAGACAGCCTTTGATTTGTTAAAAGACAAGACAATTATTTTCATCACTCATCACTTGTTGGGCATTAACCAACTTGATCGGGTAATATTTATCGAAGACAGAGGAATCAAGATCGATGGGTCACCAAATGAGCTTTTAATAACTAACCCTGAGTTTGCCCGATTATATGCCTTGGACAAAGGAATTTAGATCATAAAAAATTTAAGAAATATCAGTATATTTAGTTTATCTGTTGACAAAACTAAATATACTGATATAATTTTTTTAATTAATTAGTTGGTTGTATGTAAAAATAACAGAAAGTGTTGAAAAATGTCTGATCAAACAAATCATCTTTTAAATTTATTCCTAAAACTCATGCGGAGTCATCGCTTTATCAAAGCAATGCATGTTGAAATCTTTCGTAATAAAATGCACCGTCAGGGAAGTAGAACAGGAGCTCAAGGGCTTTTGATCAAACTTTGGGAAAATGATGGTCTTACTAATGCAGAAATTGCAGAACTTCTTGATATTAAGCCCTCAAGCGTGACTGCTCAGGTCAAACAGCTTGAAGTGCATGGCCTCGTTGAGCGTCGTGCAGATGAAAAGGATGGGCGTGTTAGTCGTGTGTTTCTGACTGAAAAAGGAAAAAAGGCTCAGGTAGATCGTTTGAGACAATATGATGCCTTCTCCGAGGATCTTTTTGATGCTTTGACGGAGGAAGAACAATTAGAGCTTAAAAAATTGATACAAAAGCTGGTTGATGCACATCGTGAGGAAGAATGGAACTGGGATGAATTCGCAGGGAACCCTTTTGCAGGAAATCCTTTTCGAGGAAATTTCGGTCTTGAATTTAAAGGTGAGATGCGTCAAGCAGCTAAAGAAATTCATCATGCAGGTCATGAGATGAAACGTGAGTGGCATCATAATTTTCGTGATGTAATGAATGCTACTCAAAATAATTTGAAGGACCCTGAAGATTTTGGAGATTATGGTGCACTTGGAGATTTTGGAAATTTCGGGTTTGGACCTATTCCAAAAGGAAAATCAAATTACAAAGAAGATAAATCTAAAGATGAGGACTGGTCCGATTTCTAAATACTGAATTTTGGAAATTTATTATTAAAAATTTACTATATTTAACATGTGGTTTAAAACTTATAAATAATTATTTATATATATCGCCAGCAAGACATTATCAAGTGTTTAATTATCTTGCGTCAGAATTGTTTGAGTTTGCTAATTCAAATATCGAATATAATATATAGTTGAGTACGCTTTTAACTTTTGTTAGTTTGTTAAGTGGTACTTTACATTTTTTAATTTTGGCAAATTGTAAAATTAAGTTAGCCACCTGAAGCAAGAAAAAAACACCTGAAACCTTTATACTTGAATTTGGAAAAATAAAGTAGAAAAGGATTC
>NZ_JACHHV010000009.1 GCF_014202895.1 Lactovum miscens | reverse complement strand
GAAGGTTGGATTAATTCTTACCCAAGAAAAATGTTCAATTATAAAAATTCAAAACAGATGCTAAAACTGGCTAACTTATAATTGCAATTTTCCAAAATTTTTAAAAACCAAATACTCAATTTTTTTCATCCAAATTTGACTATAAAGTTTGCAAAATAAAATCATTTTGATAAGCAGCATCTGCACTAAACAGCACACCCTTTTCAGAAACTCGTAATATCTATGTCTTGGCACAGCAACACGACAGAGGAAAATTAAAATTACTTTTACCAAGATTTCTAAATATTGGGTTCTACTTAGTTTTCTATTCTCTCTATTTGCTGTCGTCATGATACTTTTCTCACCTCTTCTGATTTTTATTCCACAGATTAAAAATGTTTTTGACTCTGCTACTTCTTGCACCACTAACCTCTTTTTAATTGTGTATTTTCTTGCACTATATAATAGTTTATGAAAATATCGTCAATCATCTGATTTTGATCATGACGGCTTCTTAACTCCAAAAACTACACTGACTGTTCCTTTTTAGCTCTAATCTTTGCCATGTCTTCATCTCACTCTTTTCTTTAGTCGGCAGACTTTGTATCCTGCCGTAGAAGCTTTTATTTGGACATTTGTTTTTGGAATATATTCACGTTTTGAAAGAAATTAAGCTTTACTACAATATTACCTAGAAAGCAAAAAAACAAGGTGAATTATTTCAATTGTTTAATCCTAAACAAACCATACAACTGATTTAACCAATCTCATTTTCAATTTGATTATTAAAAGTTTTAAAATTATCTCAGAATAGAGACTAGGATCCAGAAAAAACTTTTACAAGATGACTTACTCCTTAAGTCCAATGAGATCGGAGATGAATTAGCGAGTTATGTCTTTAAAAATTAAATTCCATGCTCGCCAAAAAGGAAAATCCAATGAAAGAAAATTAAATTGTACAAAATAGTCAAATCAGAAAGGTAATTTAGGCTGCCATTCTGATCTTATTTTATGATTTCGTTTTATAAATTTTGTTCTCTTTGCAACATTTGCAAAGAGGGCGAATCCAAAATACTTCATAATATTTTTATAAAAATATCTCCGATTTTTTCAAGTTTTTAGTCATATCTGTTTGCTTCATAGAAGGAAGATGAAGCTGTTCGCCTCTTGCAAGAAACACAGCTTTAAAAGTAGTACAATCTTTAACCAAGTGCTGTATATTTTCATCAAAGATAAAAGGTGCTAAAAATATTGCTGTTATCGGCGTTGATAGTCACTGAGACCCACTAATTTACCTATGATATAATGGTAAAACAATTCAAAATTACACTTTGCCATTAATTTAAGTATTATTTGATTCACTCGTAATAAGAATCCTATCTATATTGCTTTGTATTTATTCTTCATCTTTTTGTGCTTGATGCGAAATCATTTACTCTTCCAGTTGTGCCAGTAGAAATCTCTTTGACGACATAGCAGTTGCTACCCAAGTAAAAAACTTCATAGTTATAAATGGGATTATCAACATTGAATGGCTTGAACACAAGTTATAACATGCAAATACCCCCTAATGCCATTCTATAATAAAAAAAATTATGTAAGAAATTTATCTTAACCGTAACTTAATTTCCTGCAAATTTCTGTAAAAATTGAAGGGGATTTATTAAAAACTGGGAGTGTGTTATATTTTTGTGATAGAATATTCCATATTAGTGAGTTTCTATTCTTCTGAGGTAAAATTTTGAAAAGATTATTTAACACTTTTAATTCAAGACTTGGATTATTATTTTGGTTCGTATTTTTTATTTGGCTTAAGACCATGCTGGCATACTTCCTCGTGATGAAGAATTTGCACTCAGCTGATTTAGCAGATTATTTATTGATGATTGTAAATCCAATTGGATTTACATCCGTCATTTTTTCGCTTACCCTTTTTATTCGAAGGAAACAACTTTTTTACCTGGCAACTTTTACTCTTGACTTTCTTGGTTCACTGCTTGTTTTTGGGAATGTTTTGTATTACCGTGAATTTTCAGACTTTTTATCTGTAAATACAATTAGCGGTGGAGCTGGTATGATGGGTCATGGATTCGACTTTGCCTCAATTCCAGTTTATTGGTATGATATTGTCTTTTGGCTTGACTTTATTGTTATTCTCGTACTTTTTGTTTTAAAAAAGATCAAGACCGATGAAAATTTCTATGGAAAACAATTTTCCTTCAAAATTTTCTCACTCTGCTTGATGCTTTTTGGCTTGAACTTCTGGATGGCTGACATGACCGAACATCGTCTGGTCAGTCGCCAGGCTCAATATGATGATACATATGTTGTTCGTTATTTAGGGCTTGGTCCTTGGCTAGTAACGAATGGGTGGTATGTTCATATTGCCAATCAGGCTCGTTCAATTGCTAATAAATCCGATTTTACAAAAGTTCAACAATATATCGAGCAAAATCGTTATTTGACATCTAACACTTCAATGCAATCAATTGGCAAAAACCGTAATTTGATTGAAATCCATTTAGAGAGCTTTCAACAAGATTTAATTAACCTTAAAATTAATGGACAAGAAGTGACTCCTTTTTTGAACTCTCTTTATAATAATACGAATACAGGAAACTCAGTCTATTCATTTAGCAACTTCTTTAATCAAGTAGGCCAAGGGAAAACTTCTGATGCAGAAAACATGCTTGAAACTTCTACCTTTGGCCTTCCGACTGGTTCTCTCTTCCAAAATCTAGGATCTACCCAAACTTTTCAAGCCATGCCTGCAATATTGAATCAGCAAGATGGTTATTCTTCTGCAGTTTTTCATGGTAATGTTGGTACTTTCTATAATCGTGTAAATACTTATAGATCAATGGGTTATCAAAATTTTATGGATCAATCATTCTGGTCTGAAAACTCCGAAAATTCGACTGCTTGGGGGGTTAAAGATAAATATCTCTTTTATAATTCAATTCCTTATTTAGAAAAATTACAACAACCTTTCTATGTGAAGTATCTTACTGTTACAAACCATACACCTTATACAGGGTTATTAAATTCTGAACTTGATCCTACTTTTAAAACGACTAACTCGGGAGATAGTATTGTTGATAACTACTTCTTAACTGCGCATTACCTTGATCAATCAGTCAAAGAGTTTTATGATTATCTCAAAGCCACAGGTCTTTATAATAAATCTATCATTGTAATTTATGGAGATCACTATGGTATCTCTGGTTCTGACTCAAAATATTTTGCACCATATGTTGACCCCGCAATTTCTAAAACTTCTAGTTCATCCAGTGCATCACCTTCTTCTACTCCTAAAACAACGAGTGCTTCTGCTCAGTGGACAGATTACAATGACACAATGATGCAAAGAGTCCCATTCATGATTGATATTCCAGGTAGTAAGAGTGGGCATATCTCAAATGAGTATGCAGGTGAAATTGATGTCATGCCAACGTTAGAACATCTGTTAGGAATAGACACTAGTGGTTACATTCAATTTGGCCAAGATCTATTTGCTTCTGGTCGATCCAACTTTGTTGCTTTAAGAAATCGTGGTTGGGTCACCGCTGACCTCACCAAAGCCAGCGGAACAAGCAACACGTATTATGATACTAATACGGGTCAGCCCCTCAATCTGAACGCTAGCCAACAAATTGAGGCCGACAAGATACAAGCAGAAGTCAACCAACTTCTTGATATGTCTGACGCATTAAACAGTGAAGACTTATTGCGCTTTTACACACCAATTAATTTTATTCCAATTACTTCAAAGACTACTTCTTACACTGTTTCAGCCACAAATTCTCGTCTAACAAAATCTATTGATAAGCTTAAAGCTAAATCAACTGCCTTGCTGAGTGAAAATCACGGAATTTCATCACAGGATATTTTTCCAAATCCTGCAGATCAATTAAAAACTCCAGAAAATAGTAACTCGTCAACTTTTACATCGGAATCTTCAAGTAGTAAGGGGGCTAAATAATGGAAGCTGGATATTTTCAACCTCTCAACAATCATTATAAGTTAGCTTGGATTTGGTGGGTGATTTTACTCTCTGTTCAAGAAACCCTGTTTTATGAAGATAATATGAAGATTTTTACATCATGGCAGATTAGCCTTATTATTTTTGTCCTCGCCTACTTATATTTCTTAGTTCGGCAGAGACGTTTCTTTGTTTCGAACCATCACCTCTATTTTACAAGCGACTTCCGTTTACGTATGCAAGAATTTGAAACAAGTCGACTTTCATCAGTCAAGCTTTATTCAAACAGAATCAAATTTATATATGATGGTAGATATTGTCAATTTGTTGCGTTTGGCAGCTCTCACCACTTGTTAATGAATGCTTTGAAGGAGAATCAAGTTGAATACATTGATAAAAGATTTAACTCATCCAAAAAGGATTAGTATTTTTTGGTGGACTGCCTTTGTTTTGACAGTCATTGGGATAAATACTTATACTGTAAGTCAAACCCCTAAATGGTCTGAAAAATATATTACAGCTTTTATTCTTGGAAATATTTGCATATTTGTCTCTGCAGCCTTCATTTATTTTCTTTACCAAATTGCAAAATTTCTACCAAGTCTCTCAAATGAAAAACATATAAAATTTTACAGGGTATCATTCATTGTTTTGGTTTTTTCGCTTTTAGTATTTCCTTTTATTCTAATAATCCATGTACCAGATTCTGCACATAATTGGGATTTTTTTGAAGTCTTTAATTTAACCAGTCAATTACACGGAACTAGTTTTCAAAATTTGCCTATGACGGAAAATGAGAGACTTTATTTTCTTAGGTATGCAAATAATCAGTTTTTCGGTTTGCTCTATAATTATATTTTTGCACCCTTTAATATTACAGCAAAAATATGGCTTACAACCTTTATTTCCGCAATTTTCACAACGATTTCAGTTATGGCTGGTTCTCTGATTATTAAGAAAATATCAAATGTTAAAATGGCTTTGATGTATAATCTTGTGGCCTTTGGTTTTCTACCGTTTTATCTCTATGGAGCTGAGCTATACACAGATACTGCTTCACTACCCTTTGCCATCTTAGGGGTACTCTTCATTGTCTATGCTATCAAGTCTGACAGCACTAGGAAACAAGTGCTATGGTGGAGCGTTGCTGGAGTTGTAATCTTCTTTGGTTACTATATTAAGCCTACTGTAGCAATTCCTCTTGTTGCTGCTGTGCTCTTTCTTTTTCTTAATAAGAAATGGAAAAAGCTCCTCATAATGCTACCACTTTCATTTATTCTTTTTCTTGGCATGCATGAAGTTGTAAATCTGACTATCGCAACTGAACCAGCCTTCTCTCAAAAAAACAATAATCGTTACAATATGCCTTTGATGCATTGGATTACGATGTCTTTTGCTCCTAAAAATCATTGGGGTGGTTTTGATTCTAATATCTTAGCTTATTCAGAATCATTCACTAATAAGTCTGCCAAACAAGCCGGAGATATTAAGCTGTTTATAAGCAATTTAAAAAAGCAAGGTATTCCAGGCGTGATTTTACAATTATGTAGAAAGATTTTGTACACTTGGTTTAATGGAGATTTAAGTGACTTCTTCTATACCTATCATCATCAAAATCCATTCATTGCAAAATATTTTGACTGGACTAAACCAAATGAAGGAAACGTGACTGGATGGATCCTGATCAAGACCGCTCAAACTTTACTTTGGATTTTTATGGTTCCCTTAATGTGGTATGAAATTGCTTTGTCAATCTTTAAAAATTATAAAACAGAGTGGTTTATACTCGGACTTTCAATAGCTGGACTGTCAGGATTCCTATTGATCTGGGAAGCTAATTCTCGTTACCTTTATAATTTTTCCCCAATCATAATTATTATGGCAGTTAAAGGACTGTTTGATCTTTTAGAGCGGAAGGTACCCAAAAATGAACTTCCTAAATAAATCATTATCTAAAGTCTTATTTGTCTTATTTTCTTTGGCATTTCTAGCCATGCTTTTGCAACCCTTTACGAACTCAGGTTTTGTTGAACCGATTAGTGTTATTATTCTTGCTATTAGCTTTTTCTTTGTTTTGCGCTGGATCTATCAAAAACTATCAACATTGAATCAAAAAAAATTAAAAATTTTTGCCTTTGTCTTAATCATATTCATAGTTTTAACAGAGATCCTTTGGGCAATGAACGGACATGCAGAATTATTTGGTGATCCTTGGCACACTCAAGTTCAGGCAGAAAGACTCTTTAAAGGTCAAACGAGCTGGGATATTTGGATTCTTCAATACCCTAACCTTGTCCCTTTAGTTGGACTTGAACTCGCTTTCATGAAAACTGCAAGTTTTCTACACATAAGTTTCTATAGTGTTTTCTATACCTACAACATCATAATTAGCTCTTTAATCTGGATCTTAATTGCTAGGTTGCTCTGGCAGAAGAAGCCTTTTCTTTCAGTTTTTTCATTGCTGATCATTTTTTGTAGTCCTGTCCTATCAGGCTTTCTTGTTCAAGTTGGCTACTCGGATGGACTAGCTATTCTTTCTCTCTTAATCATTGTCTCAATCTTTGATAAAGCAACCCAAAAAGGACGTTTTACATTTTTAGAATTCCTTGCTAGTTTAATAATCTTTGCGGTTGCTTATTTAGCTCGGCCAAATGTCATTGTTTCTTTAGTTGCAATTTTAATTATTGGAATTTTAGCCTATTGGAAAAAAGAGAAATATTTAAATGTATGGAAAATATGCCTTTACATGGCAATTGCATTTATACTTGGCATAATCTTTGCCATTCTTGCAAATCATCTTATCGCAAAATCAATTGGATATAATCTAAATAATCCGCATGTTTTCCCAATTTGGAATTGGATCTACGAGTCCTTGAACTTGAAATCAGGAGGCGAATGGGGCCCGACAGATCGAGATTACACCCTATTTCATATTGGTTATTCTTCCAGCAAAGCCGCTGACATAGCTGGAATTATCAACCGACTAAAGATTTATAACCTTCTTCTGATTCCTTTATTTTTTATAAAATTTGTAACTTTATGGTCAGAGGGAACTTTTGAAGTTGGAAGTGACTATACCATGTTTAATTATCGCTACAATTGGACACACGCTCCAGCATTTATCACCGAAAATATCGGAAGTATTAATATCTTTTGGGAAATAGTTTTAAAAGCTTTAATGGCTCTCCTACTTTTTTCCATTGCATATAGCTTATTAAAGAAAAAGAAGGATCTGACATCTTCTTATGGTTTTATGCTATTAATTATTATGGGAGTTTCTTTATTTCACACCTTTATCTGGGAAGTTAAACCGCGTTATCAATTTATGACCATTGGCCTCCTTTTGGTTGTTGGACTTTTGAGCTTGGATTCAATTTTTGGTTATGAAAAGATATCAATCTTCAAGCAAGATTTCAATTGGAAAAAATTCATTAAAATATTTGTGCCAGTTGCCTCCGTTTTATCTCTTTTTTCTATGTCAACGATTATGCAACTCCAACCCAAGCAAAAAATAGTGGTAACTGCTCAGCAGCATCCTGCTGATAATTATGGTTATTCAAAAGATGTACTCAAGATTTCCCCCAAGGAGACCATTTATCAGGAATTCGAGTTATCAACAAATGCTAATCAAATTGAGTGGCAGACTGGGACAACTGGACCATTAACTCTTAAAGTTCAGAAGAACAGTTCTAAAAATTGGTCTGATTTTGATAGTCATACCATAAAAACTGAAAATACAACTGCTGATCAGGTAAATCAGATCTTTAATTCAAATATGAGCGCAGGACAATATCGACTTGCAATTTATAATCCAAACAGCGTTACGGTAGGTATCCGGGCAATGTTGAATCCTATTGCATTAGACTATCCTTATTTGATAAAATTACCTAATGGACAAACTGCATCACTCGGTTTTGTAATTTCTCAATCCAAAGAAGTCTCTAAATACCCATTCGTCATGATTTTCTTCTTTGCAATTCTTTTTTTAGTCATCAATATCTTCATACATAAATGGTAAAATTTATTTTTAAAATTTTTATGATTCCAATAATTTTGGCAACACTTGCCTTTGCCATTTTTTCAAATGACCAGTTTTTGTATTCCGAGCCTGTTGGACTAATCACAGCGATCAAGACTACTTCTATATCTACAGTAAAAGATGAATTTAATAACTATGATAAAAGCATCACACAAATATTAAATATAAAGTTATTAAACAAATCTCAAAAAACTATTCAAATTGAAAATACTGCAACCTTATCACAGACAGATAGCCAAGTCTATCAAATTGGTCAACAAGTTATCCTCAATCAAAACAAGCATCATTTTCAAATTGGAAGTCTAAAACGTGATGCCGTACTTGCAGCAATTATTGTCTTGATTGTCTCCTTTTTGATCACTTTTATGAGATGGCGAGCCTCCTTCTACTTAATTTTAAGTATCATTCTATCAATTATTTATTTTATAATTGCTATTCGCTTCAACCTTGAGTTCACTGATATTTCAAGCTTATTGATATATGGAACACTAGCCCTTATCTTTTCATTTAGTGCACTAAGTTTTGTTCTCGGCCTGAACCGCCAAATGATTTTTACTTTCTTGACAACAATCATATCTACGACATTTACCTTTTTACTTGTCATAATACTTTTGAGCATGACTCATTCAATTGGGATTAACTTTGAATATATGGAATTTGTCACAAAGAATCCGCAAACCCTTTTCTTTATGGGAGCATCAATAAGCGTATTGGGAGCCATAATGGACTGTTGCGGTGATATTGTGGCTGGACTCTTTGCTTTATTCCGTCAAAACCCAAAAACGAATCAGAAAAGCTATTTTCATTCTGGAATTAACATTGGTCAAGAAATTACAGGGACCCTCACAAATGTGCTTTTCATGATTTTTATTGCTGGGACCCTCCCGATGACATTTTTACTTCTAAGAAACGGAAATAGCTGGTCTTATATTTTCTCAGTTGCTTTAAATTTGGGACTTCTCCAAACTCTGATTTCAGCAATTGGAATTATCTTATCTGTTCCAATTACTGCTTGGCTGACTGCCTTCTTCTTATCTAGACAAAGGGAGAAAGTCTAATGAATACAATTTTGGTTATGTCAATAGTCTTGCTCCTTTTGATGGTTCTCATCTCAGGAAAGACGGGATTAAGAAATATTTTTGGCTTATTTCTTAATCTTATTGTTATCCTTGTCTTTATTATACTGGCAAACTGGCAGATCAATCTTCTTCTACTGACACTCGCGACAAGTATAATAATACTGACACTTGCCATATTTATGAGTTCAGAAGATAATCATGTAACTACAATTGCTTATAAATCAAGTCTTCTTGTTGTTTTGCCACTGATATTGCTGGCTTTTATCATTCAATATCTTTCACAAATACAAGGTTTTTCAGTAGAGCAGGCAGATGAATTAGAAACTCTCTCTCTTTCAGTTGGCTTGAATTTTTCTGATTTAGCTGTTTCCATCATGACAATTTCAATGCTTGGAGCAGTAGCTGAAGCAGCGATGGCAATTACAGCTAACTTAATAGAACTTATTGAGAAAAATCCTTATATTTCTTCGTCTAGCTTGGCTGCAGAACGTTTACTAATTTCAAAGCAAATTATGGGAACTGCGATAAATACGCTTTTCTTTGGAATGTTAGGAAGTTCTCTTCCTCTAATCCTTTGGTATGTTAACTTGAATGAAAATTTGTCACTTATTATCAATTCTAAATTATTACTCGCAGAAGCCATGACAATGTTTTTAGGTATCTTGGCAATTATTTTCACAATTGAGTTAGCTAGTCATTATGTTATAATGGAGCGAAAAAAGAGCATTTAATTTTAAATTAAGCTTGAAAGTTTATTATTTTAATGTTATTCATTGAGAAGAAATGAGAAAAATGAAACAACCAATTTTATACATGGTACTCCCTTGTTATAATGAAGAACTTGTGCTTGATGAAACTTCTTCAAGACTTGAGAAAAAATATCATGAGCTGATTGAAAATCAAAAAATATCTGAAAAATCACGAATTTGTTTCGTAAATGATGGTTCAAAAGATTCCACTTGGAAAATGATTTCAAATCTTCATACAAAAAAACCAGATTTGTTTTCTGGGATCAACCTTTCACGTAATCGTGGACATCAAAATGCCCTCCTTGCTGGTTTAATGACAGTTAAAGATCTTTCTGATTGCGTAATTTCTATGGATGCAGACTTACAAGATGATATCAATGTAATAGATGAAATGATTGAAAAATTTGTCAATGAAGGTATTGATGTAGTTTATGGTGTTCGTGATAACCGTGATACTGATACAAGTTTTAAACGTGGAACTGCTGGTATGTATTATAGTTTGATGAAGTTATTAGGATCAGAAAATGTACCAAACTCGGCTGATTTTCGTTTGATGAGCCATCGTGCTCTCAATGGACTTGCACAATTTGGTGAAGTAAATCTCTTTTTGCGTGGCATGGTTCCACTAGTAGGTTTTAAATCAGACATCATTTATTACAAGCGCGGTGAGCGTTTTGCTGGCGAATCAAAATATCCTCTCAAGAAAATGATTTCATTTGCAATTGATGGTATAACCTCAATGTCAGCAACTCCAATGCGAATTATCTTTTGGGTAGGTTTATTGGCCTTTGTTTTGGCTATACTTGGAGGTATCTATGTATTCCTCAGTCGTATTACGAAAGATACAGCTATTGGCTGGTCGTCAACCATGGTTGCCATTGTTGGATTTGGTGGATTGCAGCTTCTCGCACTAGGTATCATTGGTGAATATGTTGGTAAAATTTTCAATGAAGTTAAGCAACGACCAAGATATATTATCCAAGATTTTATTAATAAGCAATAATTTTAAAATTTTCTTTTGTATAATGTAATATGATCTCAGGAATATGGACTTTCCAAAGTTAGGATGGTCTTTTCTTATGATGAAATATTATTTTGAGTTTAAATGGAAAATTGCAATTATAAGTTAGCCAATTTTAAATTTGATTTGAACTTTTATAATTGAGCATTTTCTTGGATATAAATTAATTCAATCATCAATAGCCGTCACAATTTTTTTGTAGGTGTTTGTGTTCCCTTACGCAAAAAACGTCGATCATCCGATTATGATTTTTTTAATTCCACGCTCAAAGTTCGCCATGAGCATGATAGTAAACAGAATAAGCCATTGCTTCATGGTGGCATGCAAATTCACGACCATTATCCAAAGTAAGAAATTTAAAGTGATAGAGCATTCGTAAACAGACAGGGCGAGAAAGCTTATGAGGGTGCACTTCAAACAATGGTTTCTCTTGGATACCCCTTGAAATCAAAGTATTTAAAACCTTTGTAAACTTTTAGGGTCATCCTTCGACGTGCCTCATAAGAAACATAATTCACCTCCGCCGTCGCTCATAAGTGTAAAATAATTGGCGGTAGCTCGAAAGAGTGATCGCTTTTTGATTTCAGAAAAAGGACAAAAAGAAAAAGAACCTTTAAAATTGAGTTTGCGAAAACAACTTAGAAAGGTTCTTATGGACTCGATTTTAACACAGATAACGGAGATTTTGACAAATAAAGCGGGTATTTTAGAACGCGAAAGTAGCTTGAATCATTTTTTAGAACACTTGGTGAGTGATTTGGTAGGTCAAGCCCTGGAAATGTTGGATACTCAGATGGTCGCTTCCATGAGGGAGAAAGGGTATCAAATCGCCAAGCGTCGCAGTCGATCAGTGAGTTTCTTCTTTGGGACGGTCACCTTTCGCCGTCGGGCGTATGTTAAAGCTGGAGAAGTATTTTATCCCGTGGATCACTTGCTCGGCTTAGCGTCAAAACAACGTCCGTCTAAGTACGTTCAGAATGTTTTCGCACAAGCGAGCACACTGGGTGTATTTAGGAAAGTGTCAGAGCTCATTAATTTGGTTTCTCCCCTCACGATCAGTCACCAACAGCTCCAACAATTGGCGAAGCAAATAGGTCAAGAGATTGACCGCAATCAAAGTAATGCCTTGGCGAATGCGCCAACGTCAGGGACACGAAAAGTCAAAGTTTTGTATCTAGAAGGGGATGCATTCTCTGTAGGAAAACAAGGCGGAGGGAACTTTTATCTTCACCGTCTTCAAGTCTGTGAAGGCCGTCAAAAAGTGGGGAAACAGCGTATGGAACTTCGCCACTCCCAAGAATTCATTGATTTGGACCGAGAGAAAGCTTTTGAAGCGCTCGAAAACTATTTGGGTCAGACCTATGACTTACGTGAGACGGTGATTGTGAGTAACTCCGACGAAGGTTCAGGCTACCAAAAGAGAGACTTTGACAGCTTGTGTGGCGAAGCATTGTGCCACGAGCACTTTGTGGACCGTTATCACGTGAACAAGAAGATCAAGGAACGCCTGAAGTTTGTGCCGGAATTGGTGAAGGATTTTCAACAGGCGCTGTACGCTTACGCTTCTGACAGCTTGGTTCCGCTTTATGAGACGATTGAGAGCTTGTGTGAAACACCAGAAGAACTTGAGAACCTGCACTTACTTCAAGCTTACATTAATCGCAATTGGCGCTCACTCAAGCCTTTCAAACAACGTCCCCTTCTCAAAGATTTTGAGGCAGTCATTGGCACTTGTGAGAGTCACCACCGTCTCTATACTTATCGGATGAAGAAACAAGGACGACGTTGGCGTGAAGCCGGCGCTCAGGTGATGGTTAAATTGCTTAGTGCACGTCGGAATCAAAACTTTAACACCTACACGGATTATGACTTCCTTCCTGAAATTGAAGTGCCTGCTTACGACTGGCAAAGTTTATTTAGGACTTATCAGAAGCCAACCTCAGAGTTCAAGAAGGTGATGAAATGGGATTACACTTCACTTTACCAAGTACATCTTGGATCTCATAAGCTCAGGATGGGCTTTAAAATATAAACAAAAATTCAGTTTTGAAGATTTACAGCCAATTATTTGACACTTACCCGTCGCTCAATCAGTGCTAAACATTTACCTTTTATGTTAGAATGAGTTTGCATCTGAATTCTCTTCTACTTTTTGTTCTTTCAAATTCAAGTATAAGAGATCCAGATGTTTTTTCTTGCTTCAGGTGACCAAACTAATTTTACAATTTGCCGCTAAATTTAAATTATAATTTATCCAAAAATTAAATTTAATTATTTACAATCGGAAAGCTATTTTCTTTAATAATTTCCTAAAATTTTAGATACAGCAAAATTTTAATCTCAGTTAACTTTCTTAAAAAAATGGTAAAATTACAACATGTTAAATTTTGTAAAACGACTACTTTCCGCTTTTAATACTCGTATTGGCTTGGTATGGTATCTAGCTATTTTTTTATGGATTAAGACACTTATTGCATATATATCCGTTTTTAACCTCCGCGGTGTTGGTGTGGTAGATAATTTGATGATTTTTATAAACCCCTTTTCTTTCACCATTGCAGCCTTTAGCCTAACACTTTTTATCAAGCGAACTCCGATATTTTACACAGCAATCGGATGTCTATCAGCCTTAGCCACTCTTATTCTATTTGGTAATATCAATTATTATCGAGAGTTCACAGACTTTTTGACCATTGATACAATCATTAGTGGATCACGTATGTTTGGGACTGGAGCTCTGGGGGTAGACTCAATTCCAACAAATATGTGGGATTTTATTTATTGGATAGATTTTATAATAATTATTGTTTTGTTTATTGTGAAACGAATTAAAATTGATAAGCGTCCTATTGAAACAAAAAGAGCATTTACCTGGTTTTCCTTTGCTCTAATGCTCTTTGGTTTAAACTTTTGGGCAGCTGATGTAATCAAGCCACAATTAATTATGGCCAGAGCTCAGTCTGACAAGACTTACGTAGTACGTTATCTCGGTTTAGGTCCATGGATGTTGACTGATTCATACTATACTCACCTAGCAAATTCACAACGTGCCAATGCAAAACTTAGTACCCTTCAAAATATTCAAAAGTACATTAAAGACAACCGTTATCTAGCTCCAAACATCACCTTCGAACAATCACAAGGTGTTCAAAAGAAAAACGTAATTTTGATTCATTTGGAAAGTTTTCAACAATTCTTGGTTGACTTAAGTATTACAGGAACTGACAATCAACAACATGTTGTAACACCCTTTTTAAACTCAATCTACCATTCAACCGAGACTTATGGTTTCAATAACTTCTATAGCCAAATCGGTCAGGGAAAAACTTCTGATGCTGAGACATTACTCGAAACTTCAACTTTTGGTTTGCCCGCAGGTTCTTTCTTGTCAAAAGATGGGGCGACTCAAACTTTCCAGGCGATGCCTTCAATTCTGAGCCAGACTCAAGGTTATTCCACTGCTGTATTCCATGGTAATGCTGGTTCTTTCTATAATCGTATCAATAGCTACAAGTCAATGGGTTACCAAAACTTCTTTGATCAGTCCTACTTTGATGCCAATAATGCAACTCTAACAAGCTATGGTGTAAAAGACAAATTACTTTTCCATGATTCAGTGCCCTACCTTGAACAGCTTCAGCAACCTTTCTATGTTAAATATTTAACAGTATCCAATCACCTGAATTATGATATTTCTCAAGATGATTGGGATCCAAATTTCAAGACGACAGATAGTGGTAACAAACTGATTGATAAATACTTTGTGACTGCTCATTACCTTGATCAAGCTATCAAAGAATTTTATGATTACTTGAAAGTAACGGGGCTTTATGATAAATCAATGATCGTTCTTTATGGAGATCACTTTGGTATTCCCGATTCCAACAGCGCTGACTTGTCAACCATTCTCAAAACTGCTACTGACGCTCCTCATTTCAACCAGACGGATTACAATGATTTCGACTGGACTCAACTCCAAAAGACCCCATTTATGATTAATATTCCTGGCAACACTAGTGGGCATATCATCAATACCTATGTGGGAGAACTTGATGTAATGCCGACTATTGAGCATCTTCTTGGCGTTGATACCAGTAAATATGTTCAGTTTGGGCAAGATATGTTTGCTTCAGGAAGAGCTGACTATGTCGCGCTCCGTAATGGCGGTTTTGTCACACCAACCATCACTTTGCCATCCATAAGTTCAAAAGTGTTTTACGATACCCAAACAGGTCTTCCAATAACAGCACCGACTCCTGACCAAGTCAAGTATGTAGCCGATACTAAAATGAAAGTAGCCCAACTACTTCAAATGTCAGACAATTTAAATAATCAAAACCTATTACGGTTCTACACACCTGATGACTTCAAACCCGTGAATACAACAAATTATGACTACTCATTTAAAACTACTTTGAAACGTTTAGCTAATCAACAAAAAAGCCTTGGTGCAGGTTCAACCTCACTCTGGTCACAGAACGGAAATAAGACAAGCTGGAATAATTTTATCACTAATGCCCCTGAGTTGATCAACGGAGCTGATAAACCAAAATATAAGCCATCAAAATAAGGAGTTAATTAATGCAATCTGGATATTTCGTACATTTCACCAATATATATCGGACTTCTTGGATCTGGTTAGTAATTATTTTGGCTTTTCAGCAAATTCTGGTTCTCGAGTCTGGGCAAAAAAATAATCTTTTTTTGAACCTTCTCTTTTGGATATTTATAGCTTTCCTGTTCTACCTAATTTGGCCACGACGTTTCATGTTTATCGAAAATAGTTTCTATTTTACGAAACTTTTCAGTGCAAAGCTCGTTGAAGTTGACTTGAGGTATGTAAGTGGGGTTCACACTGGAAAATATACTTTTCAGTTTAATTATGCAGGAAAGTATTACCGCTTTCTTTCAGTTGGAAATGGTTTGAATCTTCTTAAGGATAGATTTCAAAAAGCAGATCTACTCGAAAGTGTAGTTGCTTCTGAAAGTGAGTAAAATTTACTATTCAAAAAAGGTTTGACTCAAATGAATCAAACCTTTCAATCTATTACTTTAATTTTTTCTTGAGTCAAAAGAATAGAATTCACGATGACTGATATACTCGATAAGCTCATAACTACCAGCACAATCATTGGATTTAGTAAACCAAAAGCTGCAAGTGGTATAGCAATTATATTATAAACAAAAGCCAAAAAATAATTTTGCTTAACTTTTTGAATAGTTTTGTGTGATATTCTTATGAGTTCTGGTATTTTCCAAAGCTTCTCACTAATCACGGTGACAACCCCTGCTTCCATTGAAAGATTAGATCCTGTTGCCATTGCCACACCGACGCTTGCGGCTGCTAATGCTATTGAATCATTGAATCCGTCTCCTACTAGCATTGCATCTGGTGTTTGTGCAACTAACTCAAGCTTTTCATTTGACGAGAGACCAGCTTTTACTTCATCCAACTGAACTTCATACTGAATTCTTCTGGCTTCTATTTCATTGCCACTAGTCAACAAAACAGTTTTCACTCTATGCTTTTTGAGGTACTTTATAACCCGAATGCTATCTGCTTTAATGGAAGATTTAAAAGTTGCAGTAGCAATTAACTTACCTGCCACAGCCAGATATATGGCTTTGCTATTCTTCTCCTCAATATTAACGTTATTCTGACGCATCAACTTATCATTACCAGCATAATATGAAATCCCATTGATGACACCTGTCAGGCCAAGCCCCATAATTTCTTTAAAATCACTTACATCAAAAACTTCTTTTAATTCAACTGCCCTAGCGAGTGGATGTTTTGACTGTGCTTCAAGCGAAGCGAGTACTTTATATTCAAATTCATCACCTGTAAAATCATTCATTTCGAATTCACCTGTAGTAATCGTACTTATCTTGTCAAAGAAAACAGTTTTAATTTGTCCAGCTAACTCCAATGCATTGGTATCTTTGATCAAAATACCATGATTACTAGATAACACCTTTCCTGAAATTAGCGCTGTAGGCATTGCCAAACCCAGCGCACACGGGCATGAAATAATTAACACAGCCACTGCGTGCATCATCGAAGTTAATAAATCATGTGAGAAAACAAGGGTCAGTATAAGAGTCAAAATAGCAATCAAAAGTACAACCGGTACAAATATAGCATAAATTTTTTCTGCGTATTTTCTTACATTGGATTTTGAGCATTTATCTTCTAACATGAGGCTAACTGTTTTTGCAGTTGTCGAATCTTCAATTTCATGAATTACCATCGCTTGAATTTCTCCGTCCAGGGTGAGGGCTCCTTCATTTAGCATATCCCCTTCAGATTTTATTACAGGAAGCGATTCATCTGAGATGCAACTTTCATCAAAGGAAGCCCTACCAGAAATAATCTCCACATCCAAAGGTACTTTTTCACCAGCAAATATTCGAATATGATCAGAAGCTTGAACAGTTTCAATTTTCATATCGCCTTTGGCTGTGTGAACATATTTCTCGCGACCAGACATAAGTGTTGCAATCACATTTGAAATTTTTTCCTTGGAATTCTGTTCAAGGAGTCTCCCCATAACAATCAGAGTAATGATTCCCATACACGACTCAAAATTTAACGCATCCATCTTACCGAGAAAGACTGCAAAAATTAAACTTGAAAAATAAGCACTAGTCGTTCCAATAGCTACGAGAACATCCATATTTACAGATTTATTCTTCAGAGCATAGTAGGCCCCACGATAAAAACGCCAACCAACAATAAATTGTACAGGAGTTGCAAGTGCCAGCTGAATCCAAATAATATGAAAGTTTCTAAAAAGCCCCCAACCAAAAACATCACCAATTGTAGCCATAACAACCGGAGTGGTAAAGATTAACGATAACCAAAAAGATATTTTCAAATTTCGGTTTTTTTTAAATTGAACTTTCCAATCCTTCATTTTGCGAACTTTATCATATACAATAGCATCAAAGCCAACATCTTCAACCAGTTTGATGATCTCACCATCTGAAAAGCTGTCTTTTACTCTGATTTTGACCTTTCCAGTTGCAATATTGACAATTGCTTTTTCAACTTGATCAGAAGAATTCAATGCCCTCAAAATTATATTTGCACCCTTGGCATTATTCATACCTATGATAATAAAATTTTGCTTGCGCATCTTTAACCTAGAAGATGATAGCCAATTTCAATGACTTCAACCATAAAACTCTCAACACTTGCATTCTCCCTTGCCTTGACAAGGGTTTCATTTTTCTTCAAAGGAATTTTCACATATCTCCCATATATCTATAACTAATGTTACAGGCCCACACAACAGTTTTAAATTATGCCTTGAATTTCTTAAATAATTACTGCTTATAGGTTCAAATATAGTACATTTTTCTATCCAGTGTGAGACTAGCCAAATTACTTATTTACTTACTTATTATTTGATTGTGAACACAACTACAATTGTTATCATCAAGACAGTCACAGCTCACCGTTTCTGTAGCTACTTTTTCCTGAAGTTGCTTAATTAAGTTATCAATATCAGATTGCTTCAATTTTGCCAGGTCAATCGCGTCTGATAAAAATTCAGATTCCTTCGTTGCACAAATTTTTTCCAAGAGTTCACCAGTCATTTGGCGAATGGCGTCACATTCACTCATTGCAGCACGATAAACAAAGGCTCGTCCTTCCTTTTCAGTCGTGAGGACCTCCTTTTTAACCAAACGTCCCATTAAAGTCTTCACTGTAGCTAGCGACCAATTTTGGCGTTTTGAAATTTGACGCATTACCTCTTCCACTTTGGCTCCATTTAATGACCAGATAACGCGCATAATTACCATCTCAGCATTAGATATATTTAATTCTTGCTCTTTCATCTTATTATCCTCCTTCCTGATTTGAGTAAACCCTTTTTTGTAGAGAGCATATAATTTTTCAAATTAAGTTTACAATAGTAAACGACAAATGTCAAGTCTATGCCTACATAATGGGTATCTACTTATTGTCAATTTTTTTCCAGAGTCAATAATTGGTCCTTAAAAATAAAAACTCCGCTTAACCTCGCAGAGTTCCCATTTATCATCTCTTAGTTATTAAATACCTAGTGCTAAGAATTCTTTCGGACTAAATAAATCTAAATCAATTGATTTCAGGCTAAATTCTGAACGTGTAACAATTGCGGCACATTGGTTTCGGCGAGCACTTTCAACGATCATTGCGTTATCAAACTCAACATCATCTTCATAATTGAGGGCTTGTTGACAATCATCTTCTGTAGTATCAATTACGTTAATCAAGTTAAGTAAAGTACTCAAGCATTCTTTAGCTTGACCAACTGTCATGCCTGACTCAAGCATTAGCCGGTTTATCTCTGAAACGGTTTCACTCGTGATCAACAGTTCATAACGTCCTCTCAAACTGTCACGGATCATCATTTGGGCTTCTTTTGTTTTTTCCCCATTTTTAGTTAGGAAGTCTAGGGCAACATCCGTATTCATTAAGATCTTTATCTCCACTCAACATCCTCTTTCTAAATGATATCTATTATAATTGCTCGTGGTTAAGTAGGCTCAAATCAATAATTCCGGTCAATTTATCAAGTTGGTTAAATTTTTCATTGTCAAAACTTTTTAAAATGGCAATAATTTTTCCATTTTTTTTGATAGAAATATCTGACTTTTGCGAAAGGGCCAAATATTTTCCAAAATTGTTTTTAATCTCTGTCGCAGAAACTATCATATTCTATATTCTATTATATTAATCTTTTTTTGTCAATTATTTCGACTAATATTATTTATTTATTTTAGCTATATTTTTATAATTATTTTAGCCATTTTGTTAAGAATATTGATTTCATTCATATAAAAATGTTTTTTTTTACTAAAGTGAACAAAAAATAAGATAAAATCTATTCTCAAATAGTAAATCATGATAAAATATCAACATGACCTTACGTTCACAATTTGCAAAAACAATTGGAAAAACAGCTGGCTGGGGACTGCGTACTTTTTTACATCGTGGATCTACACTGCCAGGTGTAATTGCACTAAAGCTGGATCCAGATATCCTTAAAAACTTGACCAAAGATTATGAAATCATAGTGATTACCGGCACCAACGGGAAAACACTTACAACTGCCTTAACAGTTGGGATTTTTGAAAATGCCTTTGGATCAATTGTCACGAACACTTCTGGCGCAAATATGGTAACTGGTATTGTCTCAACTTTTCTCAAAGCTCCTCGCACCAGGCATAGATCAAAAAAATTCGCTATACTTGAAATCGACGAGGCTTCATTACCAAAAGTTACTAAATATATTAAGCCCAACCTCTTTGTCTTTACCAACATTTTTCGTGATCAAATGGATCGTTACGGTGAAATCTACACAACTTACGACTTTATCGTTAAGGGAGCAGCTAATTCACCTAAAGGGACAGTTTTATTAAATGCAGATTCTCCCATATTTAATTCTAGACAATTGGTGAATCCTGTAAAATATTATGGCTTTGATCATGAAAGCAATACACCACATAGAGCTCACTACAACACAGCTGGTGTCCTTTGCCCCAATTGTCATCATATTCTTGATTTCAAGATGAATACTTATGCAAATCTAGGCAATTACATTTGCTTGAATTGTGGCTTCCATCGTCCCAAACTAGATTATCGATTATCTGAACTCGTAGATATCTCAAGTTCTTCATCTCAATTTGTGATTGATGAGAATTCTTATAAAATCAATGTTGGTGGCCTTTATAACATTTATAATGCATTGGCTGCCGTTGCGGTAGCTGAGCATTTTGATATCTCGCCTGATCTGATCAAATCTGGGTTTGAGAAATCTCGAGCTGTATTTGGTCGCCAAGAAACTTTTAAAGTTGGTAATAAACAAGTAACAATCATCTTAATTAAGAACCCTGTTGGAACTAATCAAGCCATAGAGTTGCTCAAATTAGTTAAAGGTGATCTATCACTTATAGCTCTCCTTAACGCCAACTATGCAGATGGAATTGACACCAGCTGGATCTGGGATGCTAATTTCGAAATCCTAACTAGTCTAGCAATTAATGAAGTCACTACTGGTGGCATTCGTAGTTCTGAAATGGCAAGACGCCTTAGAGTCGCTGGCCTTGATCCCCAAGAAAAAAAATCTCACGAAGAGATTCTAGAATCAATAAAAAATTCAAAGTCAGACCAGGTCTATGTTTTAGCAACTTACACAGCAATGCTCGAAATCCGTGAAGTCCTAGCCAAAGCTGGGTACATTACTGGAGAGTTGAAATAAGGGAAAACACGGAAATGGAAAAAACAAAATTGCATTTACAAGGCATGGTTCATAGCCAGGAGGAAGTTGATTACTTTATTGATCACATCTCTGATCCTTATCTAACAACCAAAGAAATTAATAATAAACTTTTTGACACAGCTGTTAGAGGCTATTCCAAAAGTGAAGTATGAAGCTATCTAAAAAATCGTAGTTGAAAGAGACGGATGTCTTGACAATTTAACTTCAAAACTTTCAAATTGTACTTTCTGGTTTTGACAACATTGAAGTTGATGATTCCATCAGTAAAATTTATCAATGACAATTAAACCTTGCAAAATATTTTGCTAATGACTTTATGAAAGATTTTCATGTTGTCTACAAAGATTATTATAAGGATGAGGTCAAGTACCTATTCTGACTACTTAAGGAAAACCCATTATGACTTACACTTCTATTCAAACTTTAAATTCTGAAAAATATACATACCAAATTCGGGTTGCCCATCTTTATGGGGACTTAATGAATACTTATGGCGACAATGGTAATATCTTGCTTTTAAAGTATATTGCCGAAAAGCTAGGTGCTGCCACTACTTTTAAAATCGTCTCTTTGGGAGATAATTTTAAAAAAAATGATTATGATCTTGTCTTTTGGGGAGGAGGGCAAGACTTTGAACAGGAAGTTATCGCTGAGGATCTTTATCGTATAAGTAGTGAGTTAAAAGCTTATATTGAAGCAGAAAAGCCACTTTTATCCATCTGCGGTGGCTATCAAATGTTAGGTGAGTATTACATTAACGCTTCTGGAAAAAAGATTTTAGGGACGGGAGTTCTTCCACACTACACAAAAAACCTCGGCAACAACCGATTCATAGGTGATATTGAAACTCATAATGAGGAATTCAATGAAACCTACTATGGGTTTGAAAATCATTCTGGTATCACTTATTTGGCCGGAGAAGAAAAGCCACTTGGTCTGGTTATCTATGGGGGGGGAAATAACCCAGATGATCATTCAGAAGGTCTACATTATAAAAATACTTATGGCACTTATTTTCATGGCCCAATTCTTTCAAGAAATCCTCGTTTAGCTTACCGATTAATAAAGACAGCAATTTTGCAGAAATACCCCAATGCTGAAATTTCAGAATTTAACTCTTTATTTAAAAATTTAGAAAGTGAGCAAATAAAAGATTATAAAAGAAAAGTTGAGAAACACGAGAGCTAATCTCATATTTCTCAATTTTTTTTATGAAAGCTAATATTTTCAGAAATTTCAGTATTCTCTGACAGATGAATAGGGCAATTTGAAACATCACAATCATCACAGGCACCTTTTGAGGCTTTAATTTTATATATTGCAATACAAAGTGCAACCATAATCAACACTAATAGAATGATTGAAGAAATATTCATGCTAAAATCTCCTTTGGGCTGGGCCTGAAAATGAAATAGAGACCAACTATTACTACAATTATTGCAAAAAACGAAAGAAAATCAAAACCGTTGCTAAAAATTTTAGCGAATTGATATATCACAAAACTCATCATATAGGCGATTGCAGTCTGAAAACTAAGGGCCCTTAATCCCCATTTCACTGACCCCATTTCTTTAAAAATTGTACTAATAGAGGCAATACAAGGAGCACAGAGCAAATTAAATGCAAGAAAAGAATAACCAGCGGCGGCTGAATAATGAGCCGAAAAGGCAGACGTCAATTTATTACCATTGCCATAAAGAACTCCTAAAGTTCCAACAATTGTTTCCTTGGCAGCTAATCCTGTAATCGTCGCCAAGGCTGCCTGCCATTCGCCAAACCCAAGAGGGGCAAAAACCCATGCAATCAATCTTCCTAGATCAGCAAGCATCGATTGTGCGGAATTGACCTTGTGTAACAAAAAGTTATAGTTTGACAAGAGCCAAGTTCCAACCGAAACGACAAAGATTATTGTAGCTGCTCGCTTTATAAAGCTAAATGCCTTATCTAAACCATACTTTATCACGGTCCAGGCCTGAGGCAAATGATAATTAGGTAATTCCATAATGAACGCCGAGCGATTCCCTGAAAACATGCGCAATTTCTTCAAAATAATACCAGAAATTATAATCATTCCCATCCCTAGAAAATAGGCGCTAGGTGCAATCCAAGGATTTCCAGGGAAAAATGCTGCAGATACTAGAGCAATAATTGGCAATTTTGCAGAACAGGGCATAAAAGTGGTAACCATGATGGTAATTCTGCGGTCACGATCCTGTTCAATAGTTCGAGTTGCCATGATCGCTGGCACCC
The DNA here is from genome assembly GCF_014202895.1 of Lactovum miscens. GTDB lineage: Bacteria > Bacillota > Bacilli > Lactobacillales > Streptococcaceae > Lactovum > Lactovum miscens. The sequence continues at coordinate 32,327 of NZ_JACHHV010000009.1, read as the reverse complement.
CACAACCTGAAGCAATTAGCATAGGGATGAAAGACTTACCTGAGAGACCAAAATGACGGAAAATCCGATCCATAACAAAGGCAACCCTTGCCATATAACCTGAATCTTCCAAAATTCCTAATAATATAAAAAGGACAAAAATCTGTGGGATGAAAGCCAGAGTTGCACCTACACCCGCCAAAATGCCATTCAAAACAAGGTCTTGCAGCCAAGTTACAATTTTCAAATTTCCCATTAGATTTGTTAGAAATTCCGGGATTATTTTACCAAAAAGGACATCATTTAACCAAATTGTTCCCATGTTGCCAACTGTCTGAATGGATACAAAATAGACCAACCACATAATTAATATAAATACAGGAATACCTAACCATTTAGAAGTAACAATTCGATCAATCTTATCAGTCAAGCTACCAGAGACCCCTGAATCTTTTGCAACCAGTTGCATAACTTGTTCGATTAGAGCATACCGCTCGTTTACAACAATTTCCAATGCTTCATCATCAAATATTTTTTCAGTAATTGAGCGAATTTCTGAAATTTCATTTTTTTGATCCTCATTCAACTCATCTTTAAGTGGACTAAAATCTCCCTCAAAAGCTGACATTAAAGAGTAACGTTCAATTTCATCTTTCTTAATTACGTTTGAGATTTCTGAAAGACTCGCTTCAAGTCGTGCATCATAATGCATTTCTGCTCTACTTGCGTCTTTCTTTGCTAAATCAATTGCCTCATTTAGGCCATGATTTTTAAGTACTGACATTTCAACTACATGTAGGCCTAACGAATAACTCAATTTTTCTACATCGATAATTTTGCCAGCAGACTTCATGAGGTCCATCATATTAAGCCCGATGATCATAGGGATCCCAAAATCAATCAATTGCAAGGTCAAATAGAGACTTCGTTCAAGATTAGTGGCATCAACGATATTTACAATAGCATCAGGTGGGCTTTTTAACAAATAGTCTCGAGAGACTTTTTCATCAAGAGAAAATGGAGAAAGTGAGTAAATACCGGGTAAGTCTTGAATTAAAACAGACTTGTCTTTCTTATATGTCCCAGATTTACGTTCAACTGTTACCCCTGGCCAATTGCCAACAGTCTGATTACTTCTGGTTAGTATATTAAAAACGCTGGATTTCCCGCAATTAGGGTTACCAACGAGGGCTATTGTTGTCATTCAATTTCCTCTAAAAAGTTTTTCTACATTCAATACTCTAACTGATGAGTTATACTTCTTTCACCAGAACTTTGATCAACCTTGCATCTTGCTTTCTAAGGCTTAAAGAATAGCCCCGTAAATGTAATTCCATTGGATCACCTAAGGGGGATAATTTCCGAACGTAGATAGCTACACCGCGAGTAATTCCCATATCCATTAAGCGATGTTTTGTGGCAATATCTGACTCTATTTTTTGCACAACACCAGTTTCACCAGCTTTTAGACTTGATAAGTCAACAATTTTTTTATCATCAAGAACTTCATTAACAAAAATATTGTCAATCGTCTCTCTCCCCATAGCAATCCTGGATCCTGCAACTACAACAATCGCATTTTGGTCTGTCAAATTTACTAGTTCAACTTTCTTTCCTTTGACAAACCCTAGCTCTTTTAACTTTACCTCTTCGGCTGTTGATACCAAAAAATAGGTCAAACCCAATTTTGCTTGACTTAGTCTCCTCATACCTGATTAATCTCACGATTTTGAAATCCCGCACTTTGCCATAGGATGCATTTGTATTTTTCGCACCAGAGTGGATCATTATCTCTCATACGATTTTCATAGGTAAAAATTTCATCAACCTTACTTTCTAATGCATTAGCCAATCTAAAAGCGAGAGACAATTCCGCATCATACTTATCATTTTCAATAGCATTGATAGTCTGACGAGAGACATGACAGATTCTTGCTAAATCATCCTGAGATAGACTAAGTCTCTTTCTGGTTTCACGAATAATGTTTTGCATAAAACCTCCATAAAAATTTACAGCAACAAACCGTTGCCCTTGTAAAATGTTTTTGACAAATTAATTATATCATATATTACCTTCTTAGTTTTCAGCTTTAAAAAAAGCCCTCACGGTGAGAGCTTTCCATAATTTATTCAAAAAATTATTTAGCAAACTTGTTGCCTGGGATATTGTAGAATGAGTCAATACCTTTGTATTTTGCAACTTCAGCCAATTGATCTTCAATACGGAGTAATTGGTTATACTTAGCAATACGGTCAGTACGTGAAAGTGATCCCGTTTTGATTTGGCCAGCGTTTGTAGCAACAGCGATATCAGCAATAGTTGAATCTTCAGTTTCCCCAGAACGGTGAGAAACAATTGCAGTAAATCCTGCTTCTTTAGCCATTTCAATAGCTTCAAAAGTTTCGGTCAACGTACCAATTTGGTTAACTTTGATCAAGATTGCATTTGAGGCACCTTCTTTGATACCACGAGCAAGGTAGTCAGTGTTAGTAACGAAGAAATCATCACCAACGAGTTGAACTTTTTTACCAAGTTTTTCAGTAAATTTAACCCAACCAGACCAGTCATTTTCGTCTAATCCATCTTCGATAGAGATGATTGGATATTTTTCAACAAGTGCTTCATAATAAGCAATCATTTCGTCTTCAGTGCGAAGTTCCCATTCGGACTCTGGCTTGTTTGCCAATTTACCGAACTCATATTTACCAGTCTCTTTGTTGTAGAATTCTGATGAAGCAGCATCCATCGCAAAGACAAGATCTTTACCAGCTACATAGCCAGCTTTTTCGATAGCTTCCATCAAAACATCGAAACCTTCGTCGTTAGACTTAAGGTCTGGAGCGTATCCACCCTCATCACCAACAGCTGTTGAGTAACCTTTAGATTTCAGTACAGAAGCCAATGCATGGAAGACTTCAGACCCCATACGGAGAGCTTCTTTAAATGTAGGAGCTCCAACAGGCATGATCATAAATTCTTGAAAGTCAATTGAGTTAGAAGCGTGTGAACCACCATTGATAATATTCATCATTGGAGTTGGCAATACCTTAGCATTAAATCCACCAAGGTAGTTGTAAAGTGGAATACCAAGCTCGTCAGCGGCTGCACGTGCAGCCGCGATAGAAACACCAAGAATTGCGTTTGCACCAAGTTTTGCTTTTGTAGGAGTGCCGTCTAGAGCGATCATTGCACGGTCAATAGCTTGTTGATCAGTTACGTCGTATCCGATAATTGCTTCAGCAATGATGTTATTTACATTATCAACAGCTTTTTCAACACCTTTTCCAAGGTAACGTGATTTGTCGCCGTCACGTAGTTCTACTGCTTCGTGCTCACCAGTTGATGCACCTGAAGGTACCATACCACGACCGAATCCGCCGTCTTCTGTATAAAGTTCTACTTCAAGAGTTGGGTTACCGCGTGAGTCAAGGACTTCGCGAGCGTAAACATCAGTAATAATTGACATTTTTGTCTCCTTAAATTTGTTTATTACATGCACATTTTAGCATTTTTTAATGAAAATGGCTAGTGAAAGTTTTCTCAAGTACTCTCATTTTCATTGTTTTTGAATTACCAATTTGATGAAAATGACAAATGTCTTCATGAGTTCCGCTATAGTCTTATGGAACCAACAGAGTTAATCATTTATATGATTTCGCACATTTGACAACTAACAAAAGCCTTATATGTTGAAACTCTACATTTTTTCATTCCATTGAATAAGATTTACCCATTGGCTGATATTGATAAAAAAACTAAAAAAGTTAATTAGGAAAAGTTAATTTAATATAACTATAGCCTTAGATTTTCCTGTTCTTAATTAATTCCTAATATGCTTTTGATTTGAGCAATTTCGGCTTGAGGACTCATTGCTTCCTGGGCTTTGGCTTCAATTGCAGCCTTGGCTTCTGGATTTGGTGCTGTTGCGATAGCTACTTGTAATTGGGCAGCTACAGCTTTTTGTTGAGCGGCTAGTCCTGCAGATTTCTTTTGTAAGGTGGCTGCTTGATCTGCTGTCAATACCATCCATGAATCTTTTGGAAGCTCAGCAATTTTTACTGTTTTCATCACTGTTCCAGTTTCTCCACCAAAACCAAAGAGTGCTTTGGTAAATCCATTGGTGAATTCAAGCTTTGTTATCTTAGTGACCATGTTAGCCTTATCAGAATCTACAAACTTGACTGATGAAGTTGTATTGATAAGCTCTGCATTATCACTTAAGAAAGTTGCACTTGTAGACTTTGTATTCAAATTGATTGACAATGTCGTGTCTTTTGTATTGGCAGATGTCTTGTAAACAAGGATTGATTTATTCCCCATTTTTTTTGTAATCAACATGCCAAATGACATTTTAGGATCACCTGCTGAATAGATTGTCTTTGATGAAGTTGCAGTCACTTCCTTCATCCCCCAATGATTTGTGATATGAATTGATAATCCAAAAACAGAGAGTGCTAGGGCAAGAAAAGTAATAATACCAAGAATGATTTTAGTGCTTTTGTTTTTAATATACATCCAACTAAAGAAAGTAAGCAAAGTGAAAAGCGCAATAAGTATAATGATCATTAAAGAGTACCTCTTTCTGAAAGTTCAGCTTCTACCTTAACTTTTTCGTCAATAGGCAATTCTATTTTTGATGCACGTCCATGCTTGCCAGCTCTCAAGAATATGCCAAGGACCAAACCCATCAAAGCAAAGGCGAACCCAATCGCAAATGAGGCATGGTAGCCATCTAGCATGGCCTTAAGCATTTTATCCGAAAATCCGATTAGGTCTATCTTTGCAAGGCTTGTTGCTGGTGAATTGTTTAATATAATGTTTTGAGCTACTGATGAGAGCAGGGCCACGACAATGGCTGATGCTATCGAACGCGCTGTCGAGTTAGAAGCAGTACCATCAGCAACTTCATCAACAGGCAATGCATTCATAGCTGATGCTGTCATTGGCATCATAACCATAGCGACACCAAACATGCGCAATCCGTAAAGTGTAGTCACCCAATGTTCAGGGGTTTGAATCCCAAAAAAGAGGAAAGGTAAAGTACCAAGAGCAAGGATCGAGAATCCAAGAATAGCCAATGGTTTAGCACCAACTTTGTCATATGCAGCACCTGCAAGTGGTGAGACGAGTCCCATCATTAAAGCACCAGGAAGTAAGACTAGGCCTGAGTTGAAAGCAGAAAGTCCACGAACCTCTTGCAAGTAAAGTGGCAACATCATTTCCACACCCATCATGGCCATGGTTGAAAGGGCCATTACAACAGTTGTCAAAGCAAATTGCCTATTTTTGAAGACACGGATATTCAAGAACGGATCATCCATGCGGAGTTGGCGCCAACCAAAAAGAAAAATCAGAATAATTCCTCCAATGATAGGTGCAACAACTGTGTCAAGTTTTAACCAGCCATCTGATGCAACGTTGGTAAATCCCCAGAGGAAAACGCCAAAACCTGCAAAAGATAAGACTAGTGAAATGATGTCAAGCTTAACTGGACGATTTGGTACAACGTCCCGCATGAAGAAGACAGCCAAGATTGTCACAAATAAGACAATGACCATTGGCACCATGAACATAGTGCGCCATGAAGCTGGTAAGACGATTCCAAGGAAAATATGACGTGAAGACATCAACCAACCCGCAAAGGTAGGTCCAATAGCAGGGGCTAGGCCGATAACAATACCACCAATCCCCATAACTGCACCCATTTGCTTAGGAGAGAACATATTAACCAAACATATTTGCATCAGAGGCATGGTGATACCTGCAGCAATGGCCTGCAGAATACGGCCAGCGAGGAAAATTGTCCAGTTATTGGTTGGCGCTGAATAAGCCATGAGCATACCTACAAAAAGAATTACATATGCACCAACATATAGCCAACGCGTACGGAATTTGTTGGCAAGATATGCCGAGATTGGAACCATTATCCCATTAGCCAACAAAAACCATGTAGTCGCTTGTTGGGCGGTTGACATAGTGATTTTAAAATCTTTCATGAGGGTGGGAATGGCTGTTCCAAGGGACGTCTGCATCAGCATTGAGCCGAAAGTTCCGACGAGAATTAAGAGCAGCATTGCCCAACGGTTAAACTTATGACCGTGAATATCAATGTTATAATCTTTTTCAACTATTTCAGGCATTATTTTCTCCTTTTAATCCTTCTTCATTCATGAGCTTAGATTTAACGTCTTTCATAAAATTGATACGATAAGCAATCTCAATAAAAGATCTTAGTAGGCGTAATAATTCTCTACTATCATTTTCGCCTATCTCTTCAAGTACTTTTTCAAGATTTGTAATTATTTCGTCTTTTGCAATCATAGCTTTCGCTTTTCCAGTTTCAGTTATTCTTACAAGAATTTTTCGTCGATCGTTCTTATCTATTTCTCTGGTAACTAAATTTTTTTCTTCCAATGCATTTAATATATTAGCGACTCGAGCTGTTGAAATTTGGCAAACATGACCTATCTCAGATGGCACAACTCCTTCTTCCAAATGATGCATTAGATAACCCAGAACAGGCATTTCGCCTCTTGAGTAACTATTCATAATATTGACGGCCTTGTTTTTACTCATATCCTTGATAATATGAATAAGCTCTTCGGCATTTTCTCGACTACTCAAATTATTCTCCCTCTATTAATTTTTAACAACACTATTAATTAATAGTGTTAATTATATCTAGTAAAAATATTTTTGTCAAGTAAATAATCTCATTTGGATTTTCAAAAAACAAATAAATGGTAAAATTTTTTCTAGTCAATTACGGATGTTCAAGTTCAGCACTTATTAATTCATTAAATGACTTTGAGTAAATACAAAATGTGGCTATAATTCTGGGAGAGAATCATGTTATTTCTGGTAGCTCAGTATTACTTACTTTTAGGTAGACTCGTTTGGAAATCATTAAATAATCAGTTCATTTATTAGTCAAAAAATTTGATTGAGAACAAACAATAATGGAATCTAATCTTTTTTTGGTTAAAAAAATAGCTAGTACTAAAACCATTTAAGCAAGTAGCAATACTTTTCCTAAATTAATAATTTAAGCATTACATCCGGTGTCCTAGAAAAACATCATATTTCAGATAATCCATAAAGATTTAATATGTTTAAACCAATCTCCAATTTTTCAAAAGATTTTCGTTGAAAAACTTATCGAGAAGATCAGACTGTTTTGTGCCATTCACTTCTCATTTCATTTTCAAACTTTCTGATGATTTTAACATGTAAAAAAATTCTATAGTACTTCCAACACAACATTATGATCTTTACAGTTTCATTTTTTTCAGTATTAATCTATAGTAATTTGGGATAAAACTTGATCTAAGAAATTCTCAGGCTTATAAACTTTCCTTCAAAAATTCAAAAACCAAACGTATTCCAATATTTATGTCATCTTTTGTAAAAAAAATCTACCCTTAGGTAGAATTGTATAAAAAAGTATTTTCAATGAATATAATTTTTATTTACGCATCGATAGTGGAATACTTGGCATTTTGTTCAATAAATTCACGGCGTGGCTCTACACGATCACCCATCAGCATATCAAAAACTTTATCTGCCTCAGCAGCATCTTCTAGCGTGACACGCGCCATCAAGCGGTGTTCAGGATCCATGGTTGTATCCCATAGCTGATGATCATCCATTTCACCTAAGCCTTTATAACGTTGGATATTGGGCTTTGCACGTCCTTGTGACCAACGTGCCAGAGCTTCTTGGAGTTCCTTTTCTTGGTAATCACCTGGTTGAATGTATTCCTTAGTTTCAGAACCAACTTTAATCCCGTAAATTGGTGGTTGAGCAATATAAACATAGCCAGCTTCAACTACTGGACGCATATAGCGGTAGAAAAGAGTGAGAAGCAAGGTCCGAATATGAGCCCCATCAACATCTGCATCGGTCATAATAACAAGTTTATGGTAACGGGCTTTATCAAGATTATAATCAGACCCAAAGCCGGTTCCCATGGCAGTAAACAGTGAACGGATCTCTTCATTAGCCAAAATCTTATCCATGGTGGCTTTTTCAACATTTAAAATCTTGCCACGAATTGGCAAAATAGCTTGAAACTCACGATTACGTCCGGACTTCGCTGACCCCCCCGCAGAATCTCCCTCTACGATAAAAAGTTCAGTTTGTTTTGGATCATTGGAAGAGCAATCTGCTAATTTACCTGGTAGACTAGAAATTTCAAGTCCCGATTTCTTACGCGTAACTTCACGAGCACGCTTAGCTGCAATACGAGCTTTGGAAGCAAGGAGTCCCTTTTCAATGATCTTCCTAGCAACCTGGGGATTTTCCATCATAAAAGTTTGAAGGGCTTCAGCAAAGAGTTTGTTGACAATACCAGCAACTTCTGAGTTTCCTAACTTCGTTTTAGTTTGACCTTCAAACTGAGGATTCGGATGTTTCACAGAAATAACTGCCGTCAAACCCTCACGAACATCTTCACCAGTAAGATTATCTTCATTATCTTTTAAGATCTTTTGTGATTTCGCATAAGCATTAATCACACGAGTCAAGGCAGTGCGGAAGCCTTGTTCATGAGTACCACCTTCATGAGTGTTGATATTATTCGCAAAACTTAGGATTGTCTCATGATAAGTATCTGTATATTGAATTGCAACTTCAACAATAATATCGTCCATCTCACCTTCAGTATAGATTGGTGTATCAAAAATGACTGTCTTATTTTCATCCAAATAGCTGACATATGACTTAATTCCACCCTGGTAGTAAAAACTATTATTATTTTCCTCTCCACCTTCACGTCTATCCATGAGCGAGATACGTAAACCTCGATTCAAAAAAGCTAACTCACGAATACGACTTAGAAGTTTTTCATAATCAAATGCAGTTGTTTCAGTAAAAATTTCTGGATCTGGCACAAAGTGAACCGTCGTTCCACGACGCTCTGTCTCACCAATAATCTTGAGAGGTTCACCGACAAGTCCTCGACGATATCGTTGAAAATATCTCTTACCATCTTGTTCAACAGTAACATCAAGTGTCATTGATAAAGCATTCACTACTGAGGAGCCCACACCATGGAGCCCTCCTGATACTTTGTAGCCGCCGCCGCCAAACTTACCTCCAGCATGGAGTACAGTAAAGACAGTTTCTACAGCTGAACGACCAGTCTTTTCTTGAATACCAACTGGGATTCCACGGCCATCATCAATTACTGTGATTGAGTTATCTGCTTCAATGATAACCTCAATATGCGTTGCAAATCCAGCAAGTGCCTCATCGATTGAGTTGTCAACAATTTCCCAAACGAGATGGTGCAATCCTTCTTTTGATGTTGAACCAATGTACATTCCTGGGCGCATACGCACTGCTTCAAGGCCTTCAAGGACCTGAATTTGTGATGCATCATAATCAGAAGCCTCTTGATCAACGTGGCCCTTTTCTTCAATTTCAGTATTTTCAATATTTTCAATATTTTCAGAACTCATTACTTCAGTCAAAATTTACCCATTTCTAAACTTTTAGTTAATTCTATTATAGCAAAAAAACAGGCCTTTTTCTTTGATTAGGCGCTATTTCACGTACATTAGCCCCCTTCATTAGATTTTAGATCAGAATTCAAATAATAAATATCTTTATTTTCCTTTAGCTTGATACTTTTGAAAGAAATCATGTTTCAACAAATAAATAGCATGAACTGAGTATTATACATAAAATAATTTCATTTAGAAAAATGGGTGGATATCCATTCTATCAGATAATTTTTTGCGAACCTTTTTTATTCACTTGATACTTACTGTACTTTTTATAATACATTAAAGCCTAAAAGTAGAAAATCCTCTCCTGATTTCAATTGTAATATTAACTTTCTTGAATTTATTACTAAAGAACATAATATGGTGTTCCAAAGCTTATTTCTTATGTTTGAGTAAATTCAAAAATCATGAAAACTGTTCTAATTTTAAAAGCAACATAAAAAATTTTGCTAAGTGTTTTATATCTAAGCTTATAAAAATAATAAAAAGATGATTAATAATTCCAGCATAAACTTTTTAGAAGTATTGTAATCAATGTTTTAAAATAATAATATCCGTCAATCATGCCAGGCCAGGATAGGAAGGCTTGTGGTATAATAAATATATGACTACACAAGACGAAAGACAAAATAAATTAATTCGCCCTTCACATTACATCACTATGGATGATATTATACGTGAAGGTAACCCAACTTTGCGTGGAGTGGCAGAGCGTGTAGCTCTTCCACTCTCAAACGTAGATATACTTTTAGGTGAAAAAATGATTCAATTCCTCCGAAATTCCCAAGACCCAGTAATGGCAGAAAAATTGGAACTACGTGCTGGCGTTGGCCTGGCAGCTCCGCAACTTGATATTTCAAAACGTATCATTGCACTTTTAGTACCTAGCGAACCAAAATTTGACGAGGAGGGCAACGAGATTCCATCTAAGGAAGATTATGCCCTAAATACTGTTATGTATAATGCGCGTATTATCAGTCATTCTGTTGAAGAGGCCGCCATTGCTACAGGTGAAGGTTGCTTGTCTGTTGACCGTGAAGTACCTGGGTATGTGGTTCGTCATGCACGCGTAACCATTGAATACTATGATAAGAATTCAGAAAAAAAGAAAATTCGCTTGAAAGGATTTCATTCTATGGTGCCACAGCATGAAATTGACCATACCGATGGTATCATGTTCTATGACCACATTGATCCTGAAAATCCTTGGAAAATGCGTGAAGGCATGCAAATAATTGATTAATCTCTTATGCTAATCAATCACATAGAACAAAATAAAGACCTCGCATTGAAACATGTGAGGTCTTTTCTTTTGGGAAGCTTTTTTAGACTGGAGTATCAGCAGTTTTTTCTTGCATCTCTTCAGTTGAACCCTCTTCAACTCTGTTTGAAATAACAATCTTATCATCAATCAAATCAGCAAGGAGTTGTTTATTCTCAGGGTGTTCAATATAAAAGTCCGCAATTGGGTCTTCAATATTCTCTTGAATAGTACGACGAAGTGGACGGGCACCCATTTTGGGATCATAACCCAAGTCAACAAGCTTTTCCTTGACTGGTTGTGAAACTTCTAGATAAATCTCATTCTTACCTATTTGATCATTTACTTCTGCTAACATCAAGTCAACAATCTTTATTAGATCTTTCTTTGAAAGAACGTCAAATTCAATGATTGCATCAAATCGGTTCAAGAACTCAGGACTGAAGAAATCACCCAATTGGTTGAGAATAGAATTGGTACGTCCTTCACGCGCAGCACCAAACCCAACAGAAGCTTCAATCTTTCCAGATCCTGCATTAGAAGTCATGATGATAATTGTATCCTTGAAGGAAACAGTACGCCCTTGAGCATCAGTCAAACGGCCGTCGTCAAGAATTTGCAAAAACATATGCATGACATCTGGGTGAGCTTTTTCTACCTCATCCAAAAGGATTAACGAGTAAGGATTACGACGAACCTTTTCAGTCAATTGACCTGCTTCTTCATAACCTACGTAGCCGGGAGGTGCACCAATGAGTTTGGCCACTGAGTGTTTCTCCATGTACTCAGACATATCGAAACGAATCATGCTATCAGCTGAACCAAAGAGTTCAAGTGCTAATTGTTTTGCCAATTCTGTTTTACCAACACCTGTCGGACCAACAAAGAGAAAACTACCGATTGGGCGGTTGGGTTTACCCAAGCCGACACGGCTGCGACGCACTGCCTTTGCTACTTTCTCAATCGCTTCTTCTTGACCAATAACATGAGAGCGCAGATCTGAAGCCAAATTGATCAATTGAGTTTGCTCTTTTTCCTTCAAAGCACCCACAGGAATACCTGTTTTGGCTTCAACGATTTGTTCAATGTCCTTTTCAGTTATCACTGGTGTTTCTTCATCAGCTACCTTATTATTTGACAATTCTTTGAGCTTCGTGATTTGGTCTCGGAAATAGGCAGCTTTTTCAAAATCTTCTGAACGCATCGCTTCATTCTTTGACTTTTCAGCTTCATCAATACGCCTTTGAAGGTCTTCTGGATCAACAAATTTCAAAGTCAGATTTTTCTTTGAACCAGACTCGTCTAGAAGATCAATTGCTTTATCCGGCAAGAAACGATCTTGGATATAGCGATTTGATAAGTGAGCAGCAGCTTGAATCGCCTCATCGGTGTACTTAACATGGTGATAATCTTCATAACGAGGTTGAATTCCCTTAAGAATTGTTAGAGTCTCTTCAACAGTTGGCTCATCCACTTTAACAGGCTGCATACGACGTTCTAGAGCGGCGTCTTTTTCAATGGTACGGTATTCATTCAGAGTTGTTGCGCCAACCAATTGGAGTTCACCACGAGCCAAGGCAGGCTTCAAAATGTTACCCGCATCCATATTCCCGTCCCCAGCAGACCCTGCACCAACAATCTCATGGATTTCATCTATGAAGAGAATTACGTCTTCACGCTTCTTCACTTCATCCATAAGTTTCTTCATACGTTCTTCGAATTGACCACGAATTCCTGTCCCTTGAACTAAAGATACAACATCAAGTCGGATAACTTCCTTGTTCGTCAATTTTTGTGGAACGTCTCCATCCACAATCTTTTGAGCTAAACCCTCTACGACAGCAGTCTTACCAACACCTGGTTCACCAATGAGAACTGGATTATTCTTGGTACGGCGATTAAGGATTTCAATCACACGAGTGATTTCCTCATCACGACCGATAACCGGATCAATCTCACCACGTCTCGCAAATTCAGTAATGTTAATACCAAATTCGCCTAGCAAGCCCTTCTCCTTCTTAGGACCACGCGGACCACCAGGCCCACGCCCTGATTGAGTTGGAGGTGTGTTAAAGCTCTGTTGCTGCCCATTCAAAGCCGAAAAGATATCACCAAAGGGATTAAATTCTTGATTGTTATTGTTATTAGTACCGCTATCAACTGGAGAAGTTGTGGTGTTTTGAAAGAATGCTTCCTGTCCGCCCGCCTTCATAATTTGATAACAATTCTGGCAGAGATCCATCTGCCGCTTTTGCCCATTTACATTAGTATAAAGGTGAATTGTGGCTTCATTTAGCTTACAATTTTGACAAAGCATAGTAGCCCTCCCTATTTAAATATATTATATTACAAAAAGTGTATTCAGAGACAAAGTTTTTAAAATTCTTTGACCTTTTTTGACCTTTGTTAAATAGATTATACTCTTAGATACAAAACTTGTCAAGGAATTGATTCAGCTCTAATCCCTTGATACTGTTGAGTTTACAGTTTTTTGATTTTTAATTTTAGCAGTCTTTTAACTAAAGTGCTAATTTTTTTAAAAAATAAATTAAATTTTTATTATGTGAACATTAGCTTAATTCAGTGCGATGTATAAGATCATTTTTTAAATTGGTCAACTCAGTTTCGTTAAAAACACCTGACCAATATTAGTCAGGTGTTTAAAATATTTTGAATCTTAATTCATGAAGTCTTTTAACTTCTTTGAACGACGAGGGTGACGAAGTTTTTTCAAAGCCTTAGCTTCAATTTGACGAATACGCTCACGTGTTACCTTAAATTGTTTTCCAACATCTTCCAAAGTATGCATACGTCCGTCGTCCAAACCAAAACGCATACGAAGCACGTTTTCTTCACGGTCAGTTAATGTATCCATAACCTCATCAAGTTGTTCATGAAGCATTGCACGGTTTGTGTAAGTCGCAGGGTCCTCAATAATATTATCTTCAATAAAATCACCAAGGTGAGAATCATCTTCTTCACCAATCGGCGTTTCAAGTGAAACTGGATCTTGAGCAATCTTTAAAATTTCACGGACACGTTGTGCTTCCAACCCCATTTCCTTACCAATCTCTTCAGGGGTTGGCTCTTGACCATTAGTTTGCATCAAGGTGCGCTGTACACGGATCAACTTATTAATTGTCTCAACCATGTGGACAGGAATACGAATAGTGCGCGCTTGATCAGCAATTGCACGAGTGATGGCTTGACGAATCCACCAAGTCGCATAAGTTGAAAACTTAAATCCCTTGGTGTAGTCAAACTTATCAACAGCTTTCATCAAGCCCATATTACCTTCTTGAATCAAGTCCAGGAACTGCATGCCACGGCCAGAATAACGCTTTGCAATAGAGACAACAAGTCTAAGATTAGCTTCGGCAAGCATCTGCTTAGCCAATTCCCCCTCATCACCGCCACGAATGATAGCTTCAGCCAGTTTTGTTTCTTCTTCAATTGGAATCAAACTATATTGACCAATTTCTTTAAGGTACATACGAACGGGATCATCAATACGAGATTTAGAGACAATATTGTCAAGATTCTCAATTGCTGCTTCACGCTCAATCTTTTCATTCGCAGCCACAGCTAAAGCTGACGGGTTACCTTCTTCATCCAGGATTTGAATACCTGCATCTTGAATTTTCTGAATGGCATCTTCAATTTGATTCGCCTCAAGTCCAAGTTTGATAGCAAGATCTTCAGTGATTTCTGTCTCAAGCACAGTCATTGTTAGTTTGTGATCTATAATGAAACTTTTAATTTGTTTCTTCTGTTCTGCTTTGGTAACCTTACCAGTTGGACTACCCGCCTTTTTACTTGCCTTTACATCAGAGATTACTTTATTTTTGGCTACAGCTTTCCTAGTCTTTTCTTCCTTAGCAGTCTTCTTTACTGCTTCAATCTTAGCTGCTTTAACCGGTAATGCTTTCAATAATTGAGCTGCCTGTTTTTCATCTAATGATGACGAATGGGATTCTACAGGAAGACCAAGTTTTTTTGCCTCAGCTACGAGTTCAGCACTCGTATAACCAGCAATTTTTGCAATTTCATAAACACGTTTTTTAGTCGTCAATGTAAAAACTCCATATTTCTGTTTTCTGATTGAAGACCGAGATCTCCAACCCAATAATTTCAATTGTCTTGTAACGATTTTCTTAGCTGAAAGATTTCATTGGCCAGCTCAAGTTCTCTTTTTTGATTTCCTTCATTTTGAGCCTTTAAACCTTCCAATTTAAGTTTTTCAACCTTACTTAAGATTGTCTCCCTACGTAGTGCACTTAAAATTTCATCCAGTTCATTTTCAGAGATTACTTCTGGTAGGTTTTGAGCAAGAATATCATAATAGAGGTTTCTAAGTTCTGGATCAAGAGACTCCGGAAAATAGATATCATCAATCATACCCTGAGTTAACTGTTCAAGAATCATCGCATCATAGAGAGAGGCGGTCTCACGATGTATAAATTTGACTGAAACATCTTGGCTAATTTTTTCAAGAAAGTCAGGCTGCAAAAGCATACGGTGTAAAAGTTGCCATTCTAGCTTTTCTGACTTGGTAATTTTTCTTGTAGGCAAAGATTGACTAAATTCTTGAGCATCATAACTTGCAAAATCAGATTCTTCATACCTGTTACTAAAAGAACTAGAGGAAAAACTGTTAGAATCCTGATTGGAATAGTGCGACTGGCCAGAAGAATTTATAGGAAAACTCTTCTGATTTGGCCTCTTACTTTTGATCACATTTTTGACAGCCTGTTCTACCTGATTATACTCGAAATCAGGCAATATCTCAACTAATCGACGCATATAGACTGTCTGAAGCTCTGTGTTTTTTTCACCCGCAATAACTTCTGCCATTTTTTGGAGAAACTCAAGCTGATTTACCACATTGTTCAGATTGGTAGGCCTTAGGTAGTCCATTAAGAACTCAGATTTCGACATTCTGAAATTGATCAAGAGATTTTCTAAAGCAAGTGCCCCATGATCACGAGCGTACTCATCAGGATCTTGTGCATCAGGTATCTTGACAATCTGTACATCTATATTAGAGATGACTTTCAAAGATTTTTCAATGGCAGCTTGTCCCGCCTTGTCCCCGTCCGTTACAAGTACAATCTTACTTGCTAATCGTGCTAGAGTCTTTATGTGCTTTTCTGTCAGTGCCGTCCCCATAATCGCCACTGCATTATTAATACCAGACTTATAGGCCGCTATGACATCCATAAAGCCTTCCATCAGATAAACTTCCTTCGTCTTCTTTATGGTATCTTTCGCCCGATGTAAATTGTAAAGAACATCTGACTTTTCAAAGATTGGAGTCGTCGTTGTATTGACATATTTTCCTTGACGTTCGTCATTTTCCTGCCAGATGCGCCCTGAAAATCCAATAACCTGACCGTTTTGATCATGAATGGTAAACATGAGACGATTTTGATAAACGTCATAAGCCTGTTTGTTACTAAAGTTAAAAAGGCCAGACTTGGCTAAAACATCTTCTTCAAATTTTTTAGATAAACCTTGATATAGAAAATTGGGCGAGTCAGCTGATAATCCCAGGTTGAACTGCTTAGCAATTTTCTCATTAACCCCACGTTTTTTAAGGTAATCTCTAGCATTATTACCTTGCTCAGTAATAAGTAAATAATTTTCAAAAATATAGGATGCTTGATTATTGATCTCATAAAGATTGGCATTCGGATTTGCTTTAAAGGAGTCTGCCTGATCAATCTGGACATGGATCCCCGCAAAATCTGCTACTTCTTTAACGGCAGCTTGGAAGCCAATTTTTTTATATTCCATCACAAAGTCAAAGATAGAACCTCCTTTACCACAACCAAAGCATTTAAAGATTCCCTTAGAGGGAGTCACATTGAAAGAAGGAGACTTTTCATTATGAAAAGGGCAAAGGCCTTGAAAACCTTGACCAGACTTTTTTAAGGCTACAAACTGACCTATAAAGTCAGCAATATTAACGGAATTTCGAATTTCAGTGATTTCTTCTTTTGGAATTGCCATTTTTCCTCCTTCCAATTTTAAAAAGCTGAAAAAACGCCCTAAAACTGGCGTTCTTAGACTTAGGAACCGATGAGATTAGAACCCAAGCCCTCGTTCCCTTTAATATTGGTGATTTGTTTCCCTATTTTTGTTAATTGAACCAAAAAAGGAAAACCTAAAAATAATAATTTAAAAATATTTGATTCTTCTATGTTTTAAATTATAGCATATTTTTATATTATTGAAATTTATTTCTACGTTTTTTTCTAAATTCAGGAAATCTCATACATTCGCTTTTCAAGAGGCTTCAATCTGGCAGTAAAATTTTAAGCTTTTCTCCAAAATCTTATTAATCCTACTCAGCATCCATTATATATCAAGTTCATAAGTTTTGACCAAAAGATCATATTTGTTTTTATATGGTCCTATCTTAAGGTAAATCTATTATTTATCTTTAAGAAGTAAGTGCAAAATATACAAAATGGAAAGTTAATCTTTACTTATTAACAAGTTATTATTGGAAATAATGTAAAATTAAGTTAGCCAACTGAAGAAAGAAAAACACCTGAAACCTTTATACTTGAATTTGGAGAAGTAAGTAGAGGGGGAATTCAGATGCAAGATCGTCCTAACATAAAAGGCAAATATTTAACGCTGATTGAATAACGGAAAATTGTGAACATTGGTACAATAGAGAACACCGAAGTGGAAATCAGATTGCACAACTTTTAGGGAAAGCCCCACAAACGATTCATCATGAACTCAAGCGGGTAGTCTGGATATGAATTATCTTGATTTACTTACTCCCACCATAAAATGATGAAGAAACTTCCTTCCACTCAGCCTAAGCGACCTTATGGTTTGTCCATCAAACAATGTCGTGAGATGATTAACCAGCGTGAAAAATTTGGACATTACGAGATTGATAACCCCCTCTGACAAAAGCGACGGGGGTATCTCCTGACACATACAGAAAGAAAGACACGTTTAGAGTTGATCCGATTAATTCCAGATAAGTCAGCTCAATCCGGCAACACGACACTCCAAGTCATTCAGCAAACACTTCCGTTCAAATCCCTTACTTCGGATAATGACCGTTAATTTGCAAGCCTTCATGAAGTGGTGAACTGCCCTATTTACTATTGTCATGCTCACGCAAGTTTTGAGCGTGGAAGCAATAAGAATCATAACCGGATAATTTGACGATTTTGCCTAAGGGAACATGAATAACGACAAAAAAATTGTAACTTTTTGTGACCTTTATTGAAAAATAAATTAATTCTTATCCAAGAAAAATGTTCAATTATAAAAGTTTACATCTATGTTAAAACTGGCTAACTTATAATTGCAATTTGCCAAAAGAAAATGTAATTAAAGACCTTGAAAAAATTGTTTTATAATTCTCAAGGGGAAAAAAAGGGGCGAGAAGTCATTAACTTCTAGGAACTTTTAGATGCTTACAAATGAATTATAGGTACCAAAAAAGCAGTATTAAAGCACTTCTAGGAACTACTAGGCACTTTTATATACTGCTGTAACAAGGAGACGATGGGATTCGAACCCACGCACCGCTTTCGCGATCTAACGATTTAGCAAACCGTCCTCTTCAGCCACTTGAGTACGTCTCCATTGTATTAAATTATAGCATTGAAAAGATAAATTTTCAATGGGAATTCCAGGACTCGAACCTGGGACCCCTGCGTTATCAACACAGTGCTCTAACCAACTGAGCTAAACTCCCTAACAAAAATCAAATCGTGAAACGACTTGATTTATTTGGATCCTGCTGGACTCGAACCAGCGACCGATCGGTTATGAGCCGATAGCTCTAACCAACTGAGCTAAGGATCCAGTTGAAAACGGTTTATCCGTAATATAGCGGCGAAGGGGATCGAACCCCCGACCTCTCGGGTATGAACCGAACGCTCTAGCCAGCTGAGCTACACCGCCATTATAAGACAAAGTCTAATCAACCTTGTTTAAAGCCACTAACCGACTTTATCGGGAAGACAGGATTCGAACCTGCGACACCTTGGTCCCAAACCAAGTACTCTACCAAGCTGAGCTACTTCCCGTAATTAAAACACTTAAACTTCAAAATAAAGTTTATGCCCAGAGCGGGACTTGAACCCGCACGGAGTTTCCTCCCCAGGATTTTAAGTCCTGTGCGTCTGCCGATTTCGCCATCCGGGCATTAAAGACGAATCTTAAGCGAACGACGGGATTCGAACCCGCGACCTCTACCATGGCAAGGTAGAGCTCTACCACTGAGCTACGTTCGCAATGAATATCCAATTTCTATTACTTAATAGAAATTTCTGCCGACTACATGATTCGAACACGCGACCCTCTGATTACAAATCAGATGCTCTACCAACTGAGCTAAGTCGGCTAGTTGGAATTAAATAATAAATTGATGACCCCTGCGCGGCTCGAACGCGCGACCCTTTGATTAAAAGTCAAATGCTCTACCGGCTGAGCTAAGGAGTCTAGTTATTTTAGATAATTTAAATTCACTGATTATATCAATGAAAATAAACGGTTCCAACGGGAATCGAACCCGTCTCTCCGCCGTGACAGGGCGGCGTACTAACCGATATACTATGGAACCTTACTAATACTTCTTGGATGGACCATAGATATTAGTTGGAAGATTTACTCTGTAAATCTTTGTTCTAAATACTTCCCTATTATTCTTCAAGGAAGTTATCATTCTATGTTCATAGAATAGAATGCGCCCAGCAGGATTCGAACCTGCAACCGCTTGATTCGTAGTCAAGTACTCTATCCAGTTGAGCCATGGGCGCATACACTCTTGTTACTTCATTAACGCAACTATTAGATTATACTAAATGATTATTTCCTTGTCAAGAATTAAATGTAAGATTCTTAATTTTTCTCTTCCTTGTTCTAAAGTTAAATTTTAAAAAGTCAAAGATTTTCGTCAAGCTTTTCTTGAGCGTAGATTGAAATATTTCCATTTAAAAGATAGGAATGGTTATAATTGGCAATATATATGGGATTGAAGTTAAATCCAAACACTTCAATCATAATAAGTATAGGAGCAAAATATGGGTTCATAGCCGTTGTAAAACTCAGCATAGTAAAGAGTAACTTCAAAAGCCAAACATAACTACTAATAGGAGCACCACTAAATCTATCTGTTGTAAGGTTAGTAACCAACCAAACCCACATAACAATCAAGGATTTGTGATCAGGCCTGAAATCTTAGCCTTTATGGTACTCAATAAAACAGTAAATGCACAACCGTCAAAACTAAACTACATCACAACAAGGAATATTTTCCCAAGTTCCAAATGTCTTTTGAGCGTGTGAGTTCCGCCCGATTAAAGTTCAACATGCTCTGCTGCACTATCAAGTATTCGATATGCCTGGACTCTACTAATAGACTTATTTTCACCTTTTCTACTCTGAATACTTTTCATCCAATATTAGTTTAATATATTTGTCTATTTCTATTCCTAATTATGCGAGCTTTGAAGGTGGAAGCAATGAGAATCATAAGCATATGATCCGACATTTCTTATCGAAAGGAAAAAAGAAAACAACAGCTTCAGCTGTTGCCAAAATTGAGACTCGGACAAATTGTTATCCAAGAAAAATGCTTTAGTATCAGGTACCACTTCAGGTTTTTAGGGGTGGCTAAATTAAATTTGCAATTTGCCACCTATAAAATATATTAAACCTCTTTGATATAACTCAATATCTTATTATTTGTAATTTATCTTTTGAATATAACTGAATCGTATAACGATTTTCCCAATTCCGCAGATTAAGCAAATATTTTATTAATCCCTACCATATTTTATAACATTAACATCAGTAGTTATGACTAATCCTTCTTTTACCATTTCATCCACTATTGGAAGTGCTTTCTCAATCATTTCAACTTCATCAATTACCTCAATTATTATAGGGAGACTCGAACTTAAATCAAGTATTTTCATATCATGGATTGCTTTTGACTTACCATAACTTTCAAGCCCTCTAGTAACTGTTACTCCTGCCATGCCAATTTCTTTTAGCCTTATAACCAATGCATGGTATAAGTTATGTCCCTCAAATCGGGAATCTTCACTAATATAAATTTTTAAAATTTTGCAATTATCGCCTAGTTTCATTATTATCACCCTCCTCTTTATAATTTACCTATTTTAGATCCTAAAGCATATCCTATTAAACCTAATACTACTGAACATAAAATATATATAAAAGCATTGATTTTTTCTTTTTCCTGAAATAAATTAAACCCCTCATACATAAATGTTGAAAATGTTGTGTATGCGCCTAGAAAACCATCTCCCAGTAGCAACATCATATTACTACTAAGGCCAATTGTACTAACAATCCCTAACAAGGTAGCACCTGTAATATTAATTATAAAAGTTCCTATTGGAAAAGCATGTTTTGATTTTTCACTTATAAATTTACCAAGGCTATACCGCACCAAACTACCGAATGCTCCACCAATCGCAAGTAACATATATGTCATTTAATTAACCTCCTAAGTATCTTCCGTGTCCATATCATCAGCACCATTATCTTTATCTATAAACTTTGCAACTACATCTCTTGCAAGCACCACTCCAAAATAAGCAGCAGCAAGGCCAAGCATTACTGTAAATCCAATATAAGATATAGCAGAATAGTAGTCACCTTGATTCATAAGATTTACAGTTTCCTTACACAAGGTCGAAAAAGTTGTGTATGCGCCTAAAAATCCAGTAGCTATACCTAATCTTATATCAGCATCAAGCTCAAAAATCTCAAAAGAGATGGTTAATACAAGAGCTAAAAGCAAAGTACCAGAAACATTAATAATTAATGTATTTATTGGTATCACCTCTTTATAAGAAAAAATATGTATATTCTTTATTGTATATCTCAATATTGCCCCGAGCATTCCGCCTATAGCTATAAAAGTATATTTTCTCATGATCTATCACTTTCTCAATGTATAATGCCTATTTTTCAATTAAATAATAACTTAATTCATTAAAAATAAAAGACTCCTACAAGAAACCTTTTATAGGTTTTTTGTAGGAGTCATTAGCATATAGCAGTTATGGTGAACTCCATCACCTATTTTATATTTATAAAACACAATAACAAACCATCAAACATATATACTCATAAAGATAGCATATAATGTTTACAAATTCAATAATAAACAACTATAAAAGAAGGAAATATTGTAAATTTAAATTCCTCTGATAAGTTACCACATGAAAAATTAATTTTTTAAAGGATCAATACGTGATGTACAAGCCACCGGAAATGGTTTCTAATTTTGATTAATGAGAGTGTCCAGATATAAAAAAGAACCCTGCCAAGCAGAGTTTTTTAAATGTGTCTTATTTAATTGTACGAATACGCATTGTATTAGTACGACCACTACCTACAGGTACACCAGCAACGATAATAATGTTATCACCTGCCTCAACAAGCCCGGATTCAAGTGCTGCTTTTTCAGCAATTTCGAACATATCATCAGTTGATCTTGGCTTCTCAGTCAACATTGGGATAACCCCCCAGTTGATCATCAAACTACGTTCAATCTTCTCGTCAAATGTAACAGCTAGGATATCAGCATCAGGACGGTATTTAGAGATCAAACGAGCAGTTGACCCAGACTCAGTCAAAGCAACGATCAGTTTAACCTCCAATGACTTAGTTGCATCACGAACAGCTGAAGCTACAACCTCAGTCACGTTAGACTTATCATATTCGTGGAATTGGAAACGACCATATTCTTTGAGCAATTGTTGAGCGTTCATGTCAACAGTTGACATTGTCTTAACTGATTCAGCAGGATACTTACCATTAGCTGATTCACCGGAGAGCATAGTTGCATCTGTACCATCAATAACAGCATTGAAAACATCTGATATTTCTGAACGAGTGGCACGAGGTTTGTCAGTCATTGTCTCAAGCATGTTTGTTGCAGTAATAACCATCTTGCCAGCACGGTTAACCTTAGAGATAATCAATTTTTGGTAAACTGGTACCATTTCAAATGGTACTTCAATACCCATATCACCGCGGGCAACCATGATACCATCAGATGCTTCAATAATTTCATCAAGATTGTCAATCCCCTCTTGATTTTCAATTTTGGCAAAAAGTTTAACGTGACTGTTGCCAGTCTCTTCACAAATGGCGCGAACTTCGTTAACATCTTTAGCAGTACGAACGAATGAAACCGCGATAAAGTTAATACCGCCATTTGGTTGTGATAACCCGAAACGAATATCTTCAGCATCACGTGCAGCCAACGCTTTGAAAGGAATCGTAGTGTTAGGGATATTTACACCCTTTTGTTTACCAATCTTTTCATCATTTTGAGCTACAACGACGAATTCACGTGTATCAGTATCTTTATCAATAACTGATAAGCCAAGCTTACCATCATCAATAAGGATCGTTTTACCAACTGCAACATCATCAAAAATGTCAAGGCCACCAGCAACATTTAAAGCAATAACATCTTTGGTTGATGTCAAACCTTGCTTAGTTGCAACACGAAATTGTTGTCCTGTCTTGTATTCGATGTAGTCTTCACCACCTTCAAATACTTCAGTACGAATTTCTGGACCCTTAGTATCAAGCAACAAACCAACCTTTTTACCAGCAATTTCTTCAGCGCGGTGAACCGTTACCATGCGTGCTGCATGTTCCTCATAGTCACCGTGTGAGAAGTTGAAACGAAAAGCATTGGCACCATTGTTGATCAATTCTGCTATTTTGTTAGCTGAAACTTCAACATCAAGTGGACCTGACCAGTAGCCAGATTCACCAAATTTCTTGCCACCACGAGTTTCAACAGCAGGACCTAGGGTTGCAACGATTTTTACACGTTTATTCATTATGATTTTTCTCCTTATTTATTGGATTGGAGATAGCTGAAATCAATTTTCACTCTTGACTTTTCGTCATCTCTTTAACATTATATTAGTCTTCAGCACCTATGGCGCTGAGCGTC
This sequence comes from Lactovum miscens, assembly GCF_014202895.1. Lineage (GTDB taxonomy): Bacteria > Bacillota > Bacilli > Lactobacillales > Streptococcaceae > Lactovum > Lactovum miscens. Next base: position 8,583 of record NZ_JACHHV010000009.1, on the reverse strand, counting down.
ATATTACTTAGAATAATTATTTAATGCTTTATTCAGACGATAGAGTTCAATTGGAGCCTCATGTGGGAAATTGACTTTAATTGATCCATCAGGGTTGATAGACATCAGAGCACCCTCTTCAACTGAACCAAGAATTGGGTTTTCAACCAATTTCTCATGACGAATACCTACTGCGAGTCCGCCTTTACCTTCTTTAAGAAGTTTAACAGCGTGAGCACCCATTCTTGAAGCAAGAACGCGATCACGAACTGTTGGTGAACCACCACGTTGGATGTGGCCGAGAACTGAGACACGGAGGTCAGATAAATCACCTTGGCGCTTCAAAGCTTCTGCAAGCTCTTCACCATGCATTACACCTTCTGCAAGGACTATTAAGTAATGATTTTTCCCTTGTTTATGTGCTTCATTCATACGTTTTACGATATTTTCAACCTTGAACTCTCGCTCAGGAATACAGATATCATCTGCCCCTGCAGCAATACCAGCCCAAAGTGCAATATCACCTGCATCGCGTCCCATTACTTCAACGATAAACGTACGGTTATGCGAACTTGAAGTATCACGAATTTTATCAAGCGCATCTACTGCAGTTGTTACTGCAGTATCAAACCCAATTGTGTATTCAGTACCGACAATATCGTTATCAATAGTACCTGGAAGGCCAATTGCTGGGAAACCATGCTCAGTCAAGCGCATTGCTCCATGATATGAACCATCCCCACCAATTACGACAACCCCTTCAATCCCGCGCGCTTTTAATTGCTCAATTCCTTTAAGTTGATACTCTAATTGAACAAATTCAGGATAACGTGCTGAGTAAAGAAAAGTACCTCCACGAGCTACTTGGTCACGAACTGAAGCAGTATCAAGTAATTCAATGTCACCTTCAACCAGTCCCTTGTAACCGTATTTAATACCATAAACTTCCATGCCTTCAGCAATTCCCTGGCGAACTACTGCGCGAATAGCAGCATTCATACCCGGAGAGTCTCCACCAGAAGTTAACACAGCGATACGTTTCATTATGAAATCGTCCTCTCAATATTTAATATTTTATGTATTAATTATAGCACAGAACATTCAAAGTATTTTTCGGAAACGTTTGCAATTAGGCGCTTTCAGAGCTATTTGATAATCTTTTTACTTAGAAACCAACTAAAAAAATGAAATTGCCTACCTCTAAAAGAATATTGATTAAAAATGGCGTACTAGAAAAAAACCCAAGCAGTAGTGATACTTGAGCAGTTGTCCAGTTTTATGAGACGTTTCATAATAAGTCTAATATTGGGAATAATATCAGGCTACACATCAAAATATATCAATTTTCAATTATTGATTCGATGGACTATCTGACACTGAGAATTCAAGTAATCTAGCTTTGATTTCTCCTTCCATACGAAGTAGTTCATGTTCAGATTGTTGACGTTTTTGTCGGCCATCAGCCTGAATTTCCAGAGTCTCCTGAATGGTATCAATCAAATTTTGCTGGGTTGTTTTCAAGGTCTCAATATCAATAATCCCTCGCTCATTTTCTTTAGCGGTCTCAATAGCAGAGGTCTTCAGCATCTCAGAGTTCTTTCTTAAAAGATCGTTGGTTGTTTGTGAAACAATACGTTGACTCGCAAGTGCATCTTTTTGTTTGAGCAAGGTCAAAGCTATTGCCACTTGGTTCTTCCACAAAGGAATGGCTGTGTTAATTGAAGTTTGAATCTTATCAACTAATTCTTGATTGGTGTTTTGAATCAGACGAATCTGTGGCGCTTGTTGAATTGTCATTTGACGTGCCAGACGAAGGTCGTGAGCACGTTTATCCAAACGATTTTTAAAAGCTTCAAGATCAGCAACCTTTTGAACCGCTAAAGAATTCTCTGTATCTGATGATATCTCTAACCGCGCGGCTGGTAGTACTTCATTGTCTAATTGTTGAAGCTTCAATTCCGCACCTGCGATATAAACGTTTAATGATTTGAAATAGTTGAGGTTTTCATCATAAAGACCATTCAAAGTTTTATTGTCTTCGAGGAGACCGTTTTGTTCAACATTAAGTTTTGCAGAAATTTTATCAATTCCTGCTGAAATCTTTTGATACTTCTGTGTTACTTCAAAAATCGATTTTTTTACCTTACCAAACATCTTTGCAAAAAAGCCATTATCTCCACCGACTAGATCGTTAGGATTAGCTTGCTGAAGATTGAACATTAAATCAGTCAGACTACCACCGACTTCACCTAAATCTTTAGCTTGAACTTTATTTAAAACCGTTTGTGAAAAATCAGCAATATTCTTTTGGGCTGATGCGCCGTAATCAACCACACTCTGAGGTTCATTTTCGTTCAATGATGCAGCAAAGCCCAAGGCTTGATTTTTTTCATCTTCATTTAAAGTTGCTAAGGCTGAATTTTCAGAAACTATTTTAGCTTCTTCAGGAATGTCCTGGATATTTAAATTTTCAATATTATTAGGCGTGGTCATTCGTCACCTCCTCACTGATTATTTTAACATCTCTCATCAAGATTTTATGATAATTATCAGCCACTTTGGCTGATAAGGTCTTGATTAAGAAAAGAGTTTCACTCAAATCTGTATCATTCTTGACTGATTCTGCCATTAACATTTCATAACTTGCAATAAGCTTTGTCATGTTTGGCAGATCTTTGTAAAGAAAATCATTCTGTTTGGTCAATTCAGTCGGATTTTTCGCGATAAATTGAAAAGTCTTCTTGGCTGCTTGAACACCACCTGTCACATCTTCAATGACTGAAAGATCTGTCAATTTTTGGACGGCTTTATCCCAGCCCAAGATATGTTTCTTTGCTTCACCCATCGTTTCACGAAAAAGCTTGACATCATTGTCTGAAAGGCCCGAGTCCTTATAATTCCTTATTCTTTTTTTAAGTTTAATTTCAGGATTTTCATCTTTTTTTTGTTGATGCATAACTGAAAAACTCACAATTAGTTTTATGATAATTACAAACACGACAATTGTGATAATAAGGCCAAAAAAACTAGAATGACCACCCATCATGTAATTAAAATTATTATTATTCATCATATTATTATTCAAGGTAGTAGACCTCCATCTCTATGATCAAATTATAGCATCTCTCTCAAATAAAAAAAATCCGACTTTCGTCTGATTTTTATATTTTATAACGGATTTTTGTTCGGCGTCCCAGACTTTCTAGGGTATTTATTTGGGGTATCAAGACATTTTTTTATTATTGCGATGTGACGTTTTGACCCATCAATGAGTTCATAATCAATTGACTTTTCAAATTTTCCCCCCAATGTAGTAATGGCTGTTCTAGCATCCGCTAATTCTTCATCAAATTTGGTGGCTTTAAATGAAAGTAATTGGCCTTGTTTTTTTAAAAATGGGAGTGTCAATTCAGTCAAAATATTGAGTCGAGCAACAGCACGGGCGGTCACGAAATCATAATGCCCCCGATAGTCTTTATCTTTCCCAAAGTCTTCAGCTCTGCCATGAAGTAGCGTTATATTCTCTAAATTCAATTTTTCAGTCAGTAGCTTAAGAAAATTAATTCGCTTATTCAAAGAATCAATAATTGTAACTTCAATCTCTGGGTAAAGAATCTTCATCGGCAAGCTCGGAAAACCAGCTCCTGCACCGATATCTAGCAACTTAACTTTTTCGTTTTTGATTAGACCAAACTTGATTGGTGCAACTGAATCATCAAAGTGTTTGAGATAAACTTCTTCTTTATCCGTAATCGTTGTTAAGTTAATTTTTTCATTCCAATCAATTAATAGAGCAAAATAAGTCTCAAATTGTTGTATTTGCTTTTCGCTTAATTCAAATTTATTCGCAAATTCTTCAGGCTTCATCAGATCTTTCTTTCTAACAATTCCGAGGTGATATCGGCAATTTTTTCTCTAGTCTCACCCCTAGGCAATTTAGCTATCATTGTAAGTGCAGCGTCTGTATGGAGTTTAGCTAATTTCTTTGTCTTCTCAAGAGATCCTGAACTCAAAATAAAATCATAAAAGGTTTCAAAATTTTTATCTTTCAGATCAGCAGTCACTTTTTCAGGATCAGCCTGGAATGCAAATAAGACTGGAGCAGAATAAACCCCTTGCTTAACATCCTCTAGGACCGGTTTTCCTAAAGTTACACTATCACTGGAATAATCTAGATAGTCATCCATTATTTGAAAAGCCAAACCGATTTCTCGTCCAATTTTAAATGCACGTTGGGCTAGCTTCTTATGCCCATCAATCATTAACGGAATTGAACAAGCTAAAGCAAAAAGCTCTGCCGTCTTCCCAGAAATATTTTTAACATAGTCATCAATAGACTGAGTCAAATCAAAACGTTTACTCATTTGTCCCAATTCCCCACCTAATAAGCGTTCGACAGAGTTTGTTTGATCAGTTAAATTCGAGAGTTCGAAATCTTGTTGACTCAAAGTTTTGAAAGCAGAAACAAAAAGATAGTCGCCTGCATAAACAGCTACATCCGCCCCATAAAGTTTTGATATTGTTGTGGCACCACGTCTTGTGTCTGCATCATCCACGATGTCATCATGAATCAGTGTCGCATTATGCAGCATCTCTATAGCCGCTGCAAGAGCAACTTTTTGCTTATCCTCCAATAGACTAAATTCAGAGAAGAGTAAAAGATAAGCTGGACGAAGCAACTTGCCACCAGCATTGAAAATATTCAAGATAGCATCTTTAACATCTTGATTTTTTATTATCACCGATTTTTTCATCAATCGCTTAACCTTGTTCAAATCTGAAGCGAGTTTCGGATACTCTTTACTAAAATAATTTACGACCATATTTGATTTCTCTGTAAAAATAATTGGTTAATGGGCTGAACCCGCCTGATAAGTAAGTTTCCACCGATTCCAATTGCAAAACCTGCCAAGAGGCCAAAAAATGCTAACCAAGGCAAATAGAGCATTACTGATGGAGTTTGGGCAATAATTGAGGCGACTAAGAGCTGCCCTGCATTATGGAAAAAACCCCCGGCTATGGAAATACCGATAATCGAAACTAATTTTGGGCCAAAGGCTTTAATCAAGTACATTGCTGCCAGGCTTAGGACTCCACCAGCGGCTGAATATAGAAAAACAGAAAAACCTGTGAACAGCGCTGTAATGATCAAGCGCAACATTAGCATAGACCAGACTTTTTTCCCACTCAAAGTAAACATTGCAATTATCATAACAAGATTTGGAAGACCAATTTTAGCGCCTGGTGCAAAAGCAAAGAAAGGCGGAAGCGAACTTTCAAAAAGCCCAATAATTGTGGCAGTAGCAGTCAACAACGACACATAGAGCATTTCTCTTAAATTCATCATTGATAATCTACAACCTTTCCGTCTTGTTTAACTGGTCCGTTTCCAGTTAATGCGACAACAAGGCTGTGAGGAAGGCAAACAAGAGTTTGACCATTCTTAGAAATCCAACCTGCCTTAACGTCTATCAAATCACGACAATTTGCCTCTTGAACACGCACTTTATTGTCTTTAACTTGAATTCTATTATAATCACCATTGTCTTTATAAGTCCATACTTGGTTAACAGACAATTCAAGGGTTTTTACAACTTTACCGTGGGCACGGACAATGACTTGATTAGGAACAGTATTTGAATTCGCGAAAAGTGTTAGGGGAAAAAATGAAACCATAACAAGGACTGCAAGAATTATAATGTCCAGTGGTTTTAACTTAACATCCTTCAGAATTTTCATTATTTAATCATATCATATTCTGCGTGAAATCATTCACACCTGACACAAAAATGCCCCAAATTTCTTTGTGACATCTTATTAGTTATTCCTTATTTTGCTTCGATAATTCTTTCGCCTTTTTAATAATGTAGTCCTTCAACTGATCTTTGATTTGCGGATGATGTAAACCATATTCAATTGATGTTTCCATGAAACCAAATTTATCACCAACATCATATCGTGTGCCAGTAAACTGGCGGGCAAAAACACGTTGAGTTTTATTAAGGGTCTCAATCGCATCCGTCAATTGAATTTCACCACCTGCACCAGGCTTTTGAGTTTCAAGGATTTCAAAAATTTCTGGTGTTAAAAGGTAACGCCCAATAATAGCAAGATCAGACGGAGCATCTTCAATCGCTGGTTTTTCAACAAATTTAGCCACATTGTAAAGACCTTTTGAGACTTCTCCTTCAGGAGCAATTACTCCGTATTTATTGACTTCATTATGAGGCACTTCCATAACGGCAATTGTTGAAGCATGCGTCATCTCATAATCATCAATAAGTTGTTTCGTCAGAGGTAATCCCTCACCATTGATGTTCATCAAATCATCACCAAGCATCACTATAAAAGGTTCATCACCGATAAAAGCTTTTGCTTGAAGAACAGCGTGTCCCAGTCCAAGCGGATGAGATTGACGAATAAAATGGAGATTTATATCCGTTGTTTCTTCAACCAATTTTAAAAGTTCAGTTTTCCCTTTTTCTTTAAGGTTCTGTTCCAATTCAATGTTTGAATCGAAATGATCTTCAATTGGACGTTTGGCCTTGCCAGTCACAATCAAGATATCCTCAATACCTGAATTCAGAGCTTCTTCAACAATAAACTGAATTGTTGGTTTATCAACTATTGGAAGCATCTCCTTAGCAATTGCCTTCGTAGCGGGGAGAAAACGTGTTCCAAGTCCTGCAGCGGGGATAATTGCTTTTCTTACTTTTTTATGTTCTTCTTTTTTAGGCATTGTCTTCTTCTTTCTAGACTAATTAACCAGCTTAATCAAATTCATTTTCTTGCTTAGCTTCCCGACGCATCATCCCAAGAATTCCTTTTCTTGGCTCTAGGCCTTCATAGAGAACTTTGTAAATTGTTTCAGTAATTGGCATTTCAATATCCAATGCCTGAGATAATTCATAGGCGGCTTTGCAAGTTGATACTCCCTCAATAACCATTCCCATATTAGCTTCAATATCAGCTAATTTTTCACCACGTCCAAGTGCATCACCAGCCCGCCAGTTTCGAGAATGTTTTGAAGTACCCGTAACAATAAGGTCCCCCACTCCTGACAAACCAATATAAGTTAAAGGCTGTGCTCCCATTGCTACTCCAAGTCGAGTAATTTCTGCAAGACCACGTGTTATAATAGCTGCTTTTGCATTATCCCCGAAACCTAGGCCATGAAGTGCACCCGCACCAACAGCAATAATATTCTTTAATGCACCAGCGGTCTCAACTCCCACAACATCTGTATTCGTATAAAGACGCATGTAATCATTGCTCAAAAGTTCTTGAGCATATTTTGCATCTTTTTGGTTTTTGGATGCAGCAGAGATCAGAGTAATATCACGAACTATGGTTTCCTCTGCATGTGAAGGTCCAGATACCACAGTGATTTCACCTCGCAACTCTGCAGGAATCTCTTCTTCAAGAATTGTCGATATTCTTTCATGACTTCCTTGTTCAAGACCCTTAGAGGCGTGTAAAATATGAACTTTATGATCTAGAACTCTTGCAACTTGCTTTGCAACCAAACGAGTAGCTTTAGTTGGAACAACAAAAAGAATCGTATCCGCATTCTTTAGAACTTCTTTCAAGTCTGTAGAAGCATGTATACGTTCATCAAGGACAATATCCTTAAAGAATCTTTTATTTGTGTGTTGTTCATTAATTTCAGCAATCTGGGCCGGACTGTCACCATACAGAATGACATGGTGCCCGTTGTCAGTTAAAACTTGAGAAAGTGCTGTTCCCCAACTACCCGGGCCTAATATTGCAATATTTTGACTAATCATTAGCCCTATTATAACAAAAACAAGGCAAAAAGTTATAACCCTCAGGCTTTACCTCTTAATCTTTATGATACCTTAATAAATTAATTTAAATATTATCTAACTCTTGATTTCTATTTTTGTCCGAACAAATTCTTCACTCTTCCAGCCCACCCCATGATCAATCATAAAGAATTCTACTAACCACATACTACCAATAAGAATGAAAACTACTCTATATGTCAACTCAATTGATGACAGAACTTGTTCCAATAAGAATACGATCAGTAGCCCTCCTATACGTCCAAATGCCATAGGAAACTCTGAAGCAACAATATATTCGTCTCGAGTGAATCCCCTAGCACCAAATTCTGAAAATTGATAATTCATAGAATTTGCAATAGCACTCCCCCAACTCTGAGTGATACCAAAAATGACAAAAGCAATAATCAACATTATAGGACTGGCAAAAATAGCCAAAAACAAATAAACTATAAAGCTAAAGAAACTTGTCAGAAAGTATAGCTTTCGAGTATATTTAGTTAAAAATAATTTAGCAAAAACAAAGGAACTAATCACACTCAAAGTGGCTTGTAAAGAAGTTAGATTTCCAATAACACTTTCATTATTAAAGAGCAAGTAGGCAAAAAGTATAAATACCAAGCTATTCAATACGCCTTTAAATCCCATTGAAATATTCAGCATAATATTTGCATTCCAAAAAGGATTTTTCTTAACTTTTAAAATTTGGCAAATTGTAAAATTAAGTTAGCCACCTGAAGCAAGAAAAAAACACCTGAAACCTTTATACTTGAATTTGGAAAAATAAAGTAGAAAAGGA
>NZ_JACHHV010000008.1 GCF_014202895.1 Lactovum miscens | reverse complement strand
CCTTTTCTACTTGTCTTCTTTCAAATTCAAGTATAAGAAATTCAGGTGTTTTTTTCTTGCTTCAGGTGGCTAAACTAATTTTACAATTTGCCATTATAAATCAATAGAAATATCTTGATTTTACTAGCGTTGTCCGGAAATTGCTATTTCCACTCTTCTATTTCACTAGTTTTTTATTTAAAGATATTTTCTCTTTTATCTTTGACCAAGTATTTGGGTTCATTTTCGTCAGAAGGACGGTATCAATCTCGCAATGTCAAAATTCTTCACGCTGGTTGACCACCTAAGAACGTTGTTTGATAGACAAACCAAAAGGCCGCTTAGGTTGAGTTGACCGTAGTTTCTTCAACTTTTTGTAATGAGGATAGAGTAAATCATGAGTTTTTACATCGAGACACCCCGCTTCAATCCAGTTATACAGCGTTCGTAAATAGACAGGATGGGAAAGCTTGTGAGAAGACTTCAAGTGATAGTTTCTCTCGGACGACTTTTGAAATCAGAGCATTCAAAACCTTTGTGAATTTTGAGGGACGTCCACAATGCCTCCGACGTGTGTCATAGGAAGCTTGCGCCACCTCTGCAGAATACTTTGTCTTGGTCTTCAATTGAACCCGTCCCCACTTGAGTTCATGATGAATCGTTTGTGGTGCCTTACATAAAAGTCGTGCAATCTGGTTGCCACTTCGGGGTTTCCTATTGTGCCAGCGTTCAATCAGTGTTAAATGTTTGCCTTTTGTATTAGAATAATTTTGCATCTGAATTCTTTTCTACTTTATTTTTCCAAATTCAAGTATAAAGGTTTCGGGTGTATTTTTCTTTCTTCAGGTGGCTAACTTAATATTACAATTTGCCTATGCAAATTGCAATTTTAATTTAGCCACCATTAAACATCTGGAATAGTGTTTGATAATTGAACATTTTTCTCGCGTAATGATTCATCCAAGTCTTAATTTTAGGCTGCACATCATCAATATTTGATAACACTATTACAGATTACTTTGCAAAAAGCGACCCCCTTGTTGCATCTGAAACCTGAAACCAAAGAGTTACACTAACCCTGTCTATTGTCTGCAAAACTGTCTGGATTTATTCCAAAAATTAAGCAAAAACCTTTCACTGCTTTATTCCTAAACCTGAATAAGCATATTCAATCTTTATACACCGATTCATTACGATTTGATTACGATCAGCTGCCCGTAAGATTTTTTCAGCCTCTTCTGATTGAAGTCCTTGTTGCGCCCAAAAAACATCTGCATCAGTAAGAATAAATTCACGTGCCACGTCTGCCAAAAATTCAGAACGACGGAAAATATCAACAATATCAATGTGGAACGGAATATCAAGAATTGAACCATAAACTTTTTCTCCTAAAAGTTCTCCTCCTGCTAATTTTGGATTCACAGGAATGATTCGATACCCCGCATTTTGAATTGCCTTTGTTACCATATTTGAAGAAGTTTCTTCTCGATCAGACAAGCCAACAACGGCTACAACCTTGGCTTTTTTTAAGTAATTAAAAATTATTTCTTGATCAGAGTTTTTAAATTCATATTCTGTATTAGTCATAGCTTAATTATAACACTCAACGAATTTAAAATGCATCAAATCAGTCAATAGTCTTAGTTATGTTAAACTTTTACTTGGTAAAATAAAATTATAGAAATGAACATTAAAGGAGATCAATCATGTTCTTATTAATTGTATTAATTGTCTTAGCAGCCATATTTGTTCGTGGCGCATTTCGTATTATTCTTCCAATTCTACTCAGCTTGCTTTTGCTTAGAATGTTCATCGGTGCTGTCTTCTGGTTACTTAGTCCTCAATTCTTGATTCCTGCATTGATTCTTGCTGTTGGAATTTGGATTGGCAAGCTTATCTCTGATCGACGCCGTCGGTCAAATCAAAAATATTGGCGTTGATTGAGTTACTGTTAATGCTTAATCCAAAAAATTATACTTTCAGCAAAAAATGTTGTTTCTCAGTAAAAGCTATGCTTTCTAATTAAAAAGACAAGATTAAGTTCTTGTCTTTTTAATTAGAATGGTTAATAGATTTTGAATTGAACCACAGTGCCTCTTTTATTTTATAATTTAATTGTCAGTCAAATCAATAATTTCTTGGTAGATTTACGAGAAATCTTTGCTCTAATTGTTCCTAATTAAAGTTAGATTTTACGAAAAGCAGTCCTGTTAGCAGATATAATCACCCTACTTTGGGAGTTTGAAGTTTAAATTATAGAAATTATTGTGCATTAATGCTGAAAGGCAAGGAAACCTAATTATTATACCCTTGAACTTTTCTTTTAAATGGCACAGACTTTCCATTAGTATTTACACACAGTAAATTGATTACTTCTAAGCCATACATACATATCATTTGGAATTTCTTTTTTCAAACACAAAATAGTTTTTTATCAACACAAAAGACCACTAAATTTTTAAATTAAAAATTTAAATTCTGTAATACACAGCTTTAATTTATTTTTACGAAATTAAAAACCACTCCATATTGGGAGTGGTAATCATCATTTTATAAAGACTCAGAGGTAGTATTTGGACTACTTTCAGATTTATCTTGACTCCCGGAGTTTTCTTCTGATGATTTAGGAAGTTCAGAGTCCTCTATAGCTTCAATTTTTGAAACTTCAGAAGAGTTTAAATCAGAAACTGAATTAAGAATATCTGAACCAGTTTTCGTGTCTTCTTGTTCCTTTTCAGGCATCTTTCCATTCTTGAATAGAGACATAATTTGCTCTGCATTCAAGGTTTCATATTTCATCAAAGCTTCAGCAATATTCTTGTGTTGCTCACGATGAGATTCAATGGCTTCTTTCGCACGGTCGTATGCTTCTGAAAGAATACGACGTACTTCATCATCAATCATGACAGCAGTTGCTTCAGAATAACTCTTAGTTTGACCATAATCACGGCCGATGAAGACCTGGTGGTCACCCTCATAAGAAACCATACCGAGTTTCTCTGACATACCATATTCAGCTACCATGGCCCGTGCAATATGTGTAGCTTTTTCAATATCATTTGAAGCGCCTGGCGTAGCGACACCAAAGACAATTTCTTCACCGAGACGTCCACCCATGAGAGATGCAAGTTGGTCTTTCAAGTGGAAGTTAGTTGGTTGCATTACTTCTTCGTCTGGAAGAGCAAGCATGTAACCACCAATACGTCCACGAGGAACAACAGTTACCTTACGAACAGTAGAACCATTTTCAAGTACAATCCCGACAATCGCATGTCCCGCTTCATGGTAAGCCACAATTTCGCGCTCACGAATTGACTGCATACGGTCTTTTTTAGCTGGACCAGCCATGGCACGGTCCATACCTTCATCTACATCAGAAGCATCAATAGCCTTTTTATTTTGGCGAGCTGCAACAAGCGCAGCTTCATTTAGAACATTTTCCAAATCTGCACCAACATATCCTGGAGTTTGTTGAGCTACAATCTTCAAGTCAACGTCTGGTGCTAATTTCTTATTACGAGCATGAACACGAAGTACAGCTTCACGTCCCTTAACATCTGGTGCTCCAACTAAAACCTTACGATCGAAACGACCTGGTCGGAGCAAAGCTGGATCAAGTACGTCGGAACGGTTAGTGGCTGCAATAACTATGACATTTTCCCCGGTATCTTGGAAACCATCCATCTCAACAAGTAGTTGATTCAGAGTTTGTTCACGTTCATCATTTCCACCTCCCATGCCAGCCCCACGTTGGCGACCAACAGCATCAATCTCGTCAATAAATAGGATGGCTGGAGAATTCTTTTTAGCATTTTCAAATAAATCACGCACACGTGAAGCACCAACACCGACAAACATCTCTACAAAGTCAGAGCCAGAAATGCTGTAAAAGGGTACGCCTGCTTCACCCGCAACTGCCTTGGCAAGTAGAGTTTTACCTGTACCCGGAGGGCCTTCGAGGAGAACTCCAGCTGGAATACGCGCTCCAAGATCGTGGTACTTCTTAGGATTCTTCAAGAAGTCGACTACCTCGACGAGTTCTGCCTTTTCTTCTTCCTCACCAGCGACATCCTCAAAGCGAACTTTTGAAGTCTTACCATCTTGCTGTTTCGCACGTGATTTACCAAATGACATTGGATTGTTGGCACCACCACCGCGGCCTCCAAGAGCTCCAGACATCATAAAGTACATGAAAGCAAGTAATGCAATAATCGGTAGCCATGAACCAAGTAAAGTCACCCAAATACTATCTGTTGGTGTTTGTTCAACGGACACAGTCACATCATTCTTGTCAGCCAAATTTTGCAAGTCAGTGATATTCTTGTCTGTTGGAATGATATAACTCGTGAAGCCTGTGACTTTTGTTGACTGACCAGACAAGAGAGGAAAAGCACTAGTTGTTGAGCTATCAGTCTTTGCCTTTTTATATTCACCTGAGACTTTGACGACTCCATTTACAGGTTGAAACGTTAACTTAGTTAAATCACCATTTTTTATATTAGTTGCGATCGCTGAATAATCAATTGTCTTAGTGGTTGAATTATTACCACCCATAAATATATTAATTCCTACAACAATCACGATAAAGGCAATAATCCACAAGAACGCATTCTTGATGAATCCATTATTATTATTTGGTTTTTTATTAGGGTTCTGCATAACTTCCTATTCTTACTTCTATTCTAATTTAGCAATTATATCAAAATTTTGATGATTAAGCCATTTCATCGCCTTTAAGTATATGAGAAATCACCTTATATTCGCTAAGACTTTAGTCTGAAATTGACCTTAATTGACCTTTAATAACTTTATTTTAACAAAAAGATACCTAAAAGTCGCAAATAATTTACAAAAAAATCAGAATGACGAATTTGATAAATATTCCCTTAAATTTTATCAAATAACCTTAAATCTGCCAAAAAATCTTTTGTGTAAACAAAAAGACGGCCAAAGCCGTCTTAGAAATTTAAACTTTTTATTTGTTGGTTAAAGCTGCAAGTCCTGGAAGTACTTTACCTTCAAGAAGTTCCATAGAAGCACCACCACCAGTTGAGATCCATGAGAATTTCTCAGCATAACCAAGATTGATGGCTGCAGCAGCTGAGTCGCCACCACCAATAATTGATTTAACGCCTGGTTGTTTAACTATTGCTTCCATCAAACCAATTGTACCAGCTTGGAAGTCAGGATTTTCGAAAACACCAACTGGACCATTCCAAACGACTGTTTTCGCATTTTTAAGTTGTACTGAGTAATCAGCAATTGTTTTAGAACCCACATCTAGTCCCATGAAGCCTTCTGGAATATCTTCCCCCTCTGTCTCTATGACTTCAGTGTAACCTGCAAAGGCATTTGCTACTTTGTGATCAATTGGGAGAATGAGCTTTCCATCAGCTTTAGCAAGTAATTCTTTAGCAAGTGTAAGCTTGTCATCTTCAACGAGTGAAGTTCCAATTTCAAAGCCTTGAGACTTCAAGAAGGTGTAGGCCATACCACCACCAATAATAACTTTATCAGCTTTAGCAAGAAGATTTTCAATAACACCAATCTTGTCTGACACTTTTGAACCACCAAGAATCGCAACGAATGGTCGTTCTGGACTTTCAACCGCTTCTTGAATATAAGCAATTTCGTTTTCAAGAAGAAAACCTGCTACAGCATATTCAACATTTGCGGAAACACCTACATTTGAAGCATGAGCACGGTGTGCTGTTCCAAAAGCATCATTTACGAATATTCCATCACCAAGTGATGCCCAATATTTACCAAGTTCTGGATCGTTCTTAGATTCTTTCTTGCCATCAATATCTTCGAAACGGGTGTTTTCAAAGACCAAGATTTCACCATCTTTAAGTTCATTTACGGCCGCTTCAAGCGCTGCGCCACGAGTTTCTGGAATAAATTTAACGTCTTGTCCAAGCTTTTCAGCTAGTGTAGCTGCAACTGGAGCCAAAGACTTACCAACTTTATCAGCTTCTTCTTTTACACGGCCAAGGTGAGAGAAAAGAATGGCACGTCCTCCTTGTTCGAGGATATATTTTATTGTCGGCAATGCTGCGGTGATACGGTTATCATTAGTTATAACGCCGTCTTTGATTGGAACATTGAAATCAACTCGAACGAGAACTTTTTTTCCCTTTAATTCAACGTCTTTTACGGTAAGTTTTGCCATAATTGGATGTTTCTCCTTTTTATATCGTCCTCCTCAACTTTCAAAATTTGGGTTATAAGTCCAAAATAAAAAGAGAATCGTAACGTTTTATTTTTGTTAAGTAAATTATATCACAAAAAATTTTGAAGACTTTTTTGAAAATGCTTACGTTAGGAGACTTTTATCATTTTTCAAATCATTAAGGATTCATTAATTTTATGTGATAGAATATTCAAAATGGAGGTTAAACCTATATGTTATCTTGGATTTTTCGCTTAATAAAAGGAATGATTATCGCTCTTGGGTTTATTTTACCAGGAGTATCTGGTGGTGTTTTAGCTGCTATACTTGGGATTTATGAACGGCTGTTATCTTTTCTTGCTCATATAGGTCAAGATTTTAAAATCAATTTTTTCTTTTTCTTGCCTGTGGGTCTCGGGGGAATCTTAGGACTTATTTTGTTTTCAGCCCCCCTCGAGTTCTTACTTTCAAACTTTCAGGTAACCGTACTTTGGGGATTCGCGGGTGCAATTTTTGGCTCACTCCCCGCTTTATTTAAAGAGGGAAAATTGTTTTCCAACAATCCCCGTTTAAAAGGTCCTACTGAATACACGTGGCTTATAGCAACATTCTTTATCTCACTTTTCTTACTTTATTTTTTTCCCGCGGTGGGTTTAAAAGCGCCAGCAAATTTTTGGGGTTTTATCTTTGCGGGAATATTGATTGCTCTTGGGGCACTCGTTCCTGGTCTTTCACCTTCAAATTTACTTTTAATTCTGGGACTTTTCAGTCCCATGCTAAAAGGTTTTCAGAATCGAGATATTTTTGGTGTTTTTTTGCCTATTTCTATTGGATTAGTTCTTACCCTTTTAGCTTTTTCAAGATTGATGGAAACAGTGCTCAATAACTACCATAAACAAGTTTATCAACTTATCATTGGTCTTGTCCTATCAAGTACTTTTCTCATCTTAATTCCAACAAAATCTTCGGAATCAATTTCCTATGATGCAGTTCAAATTTTCACTATCATGTTAACAGCATTTTTCTTTGTGGTCGGTCTAGGCTTAGGATTCTGGATGACCTTACTCGAAAAAAAATACAAATAATAACATTTACTTTCCACAACACGGGAAAGTCTATGCATGATGTTTTGATTAACATAATCCTCAGATGATCTTTCAATCCATGAGTCATCGAGGAAGTTGCCATTATTATTATCATGATGAATTCATTATTAAAACACCAACCGAATAAAAAATTTTTTAATTAGCTTTCTCAGCAAAGAATAGCTGTTAAAAATAGTATACTAACAAAACTGCTCAAGCCTCATTGTTGGTTGAGCAGTTTTCTAGTTTTATGGGTGCATTAACATCAAGAGTGAAACTTTAGGGTAAACACATAAAAATTGTGGCTCTTTATAAAAACTTGTATAAATTATAGATACAGACTCTCATTTACTTAACGTGTACCATTTTTTCCCCGTAATTAATTCGTTTCTTTGCTGTTGCTAACATCAAACGAATACGATTAAGTTGGTTAACGGCAGAGACGCCTGGATCATAATCAATTGGTGCCAAATTTGCTCCAGGATACTGACGACGTAATTCCTTAAGCATTCCTTTACCAACGATATGATTGGGCAAGCAACCAAAGGGTTGAAGACAGACAATATTCATCACACCTTTTTGCAATAGTTCAATCATTTCTCCTGTCAAGAACCAGCCTTCACCTGTATGATTACCGATTGAAATTATATCTTCAGTATTCGCGGCAATTTCATAAATTGACTCAATCCCATCAAAGTGCTTAGAAGCACGAAGCTTTTTATCCATTGGTTTTTCAAGCATATTGATAATACCCAGAATGGTCTTGGCAATGATCTTATTTTTCTTGGCAAAGCCAATCTCATCTGTTTCCCATATTTGGTTATAAAGACTATAGTTCATAAAGCCAATCAAATCAAGGACTACAGCCTCTGCTCCTTCCTCCTCTAGGATTCCAACAATATCATTGTTGGCAGTCTTTGAGTATTTAACCAAAATTTCTCCTACCACACCTACACGTGGTTTCCTTAAAGCCTCATCAAGAGCTATTTCATCAAATTCCTTGATAATTTGCTTCATATTTTTGTTAAATTCAAAAAATGATGCTGACTTTACGTTATGGCCAGCGATTTTTAACCACTTCTCGTGCAAAGCATTAACAGAGCCCTTTTCAATCTCATATGGCCTAGTTCGATAAACCACACGTTCAAAGAGATCCCCATAAAGGATTGCAATCATAAAGCGAGTTAACATTGGAGCAGTAAACTTGAATCCTTCTGTCTTTTCGGTTCCTTTATTTCCTAATGACAACGAAATAACTGGAACTTGGGGGAAACCTGCATCAACCAAGGCTTTCCGAAGTAAAGGAATGTAGTTTGTCGCGCGACACCCACCACCTGTTTGAGTCATCATTACAGAGGTATTGTTCACATCATATTCACCTGATTGAAGAGCTTCTAGAAGTTGACCAATTGTTATAATTGCTGGATAACAAGAATCATTATTGACAAATTGTAAGCCACGATTAACAGAATTTTGTGTTTCTGGAAGTACCACAACATTGTAACCTGATTGCTGAAAAGCAATCTCTATCAAATTCCCTTGATGAATTGGAGACAGCATTGGCATGAGTAGCGTATGCTTTTTTCGCATTTCCTTCGTGAAAGTTGGACTAGCCTCAATAATTTCTTCGAAATTTTTTTCGGAAGTGCTTAATATTCCATGCTTTCTTCGTTCAGACACAGCTGCCTTGAGGGACCTGAGCCGAATACGAACGGCTCCCATGTTTGAACCTTCGTCAATTTTCAGCACTGTGTAAAGTTTGTTGTGGCTGCGCATTATTTCTTCAACCTGATCTGTAGTTACAGCATCAAGCCCACAGCCAAAACTGTTAAGCTGAACAAGCTCAAGATTTTTATTCTTACAGACAACTTGTGCAGCAGCATATAACCTTGAATGGTAAACCCATTGATTCACAACACGTAAACCTTTTACATCTTCCAATTGAGAGATTGAATCTTCTGTTAATACATGGAAACCTTCTTGCATAATGATATCTGCAATACCATGATTAATTTCTGGGTCCAAATGATATGGGCGTCCTGCTAAAACAATTGCTTTTTCATTATTAAGGCTAATTTGCATCAAAAGATCTTCAGCCTTGTCACGTATGTCCTGCTTAAAAGCCTCCATTTCTTCAAAACCATGCATCACAGCTTTCTGCACGTCTTTTATGGCAATATCTGTGAATCCTGCACTGAGTAACGATTGATAAACATTTTTTACAACTATTTCCGGATTTGCTAGATTAATAAAAGGATGCAAATAACTCACTTTGCCCTCACGAATTTCATCGATGTTATTGCGAATGACCTCTGGATAAGACTGAACGATTGGGCAATTATAATGATTTTGAGCCTTTGCCTGTTCCTCTTGCTCATAAAGAACAGAAGGATAAAAGATTGTTGGGATTTCTTGCTTAATCAGTGCCATAATATGTCCATGGGTTATCTTTGCAGGGTAACAAACCGTATCCGAAGGGATAGTCTCAATTCCTCCTTCAAAAAGATCCTTATCCGAACGTGGACTAAGCACAACGCGAAATCCGAGATCTGACAACATGGTATGCCAAAGAGGGTAGTTTTCGTACATATTCAACACGCGGGGAATCCCAATCTCGCCATGCTCCGGATTCATCTTCTTTTTTGATAAAGAATGATAGTGAAAGAGCTTTTTGTACTTATAATCTACTAAGTTGACTTTCTTGTTGTGTTTGGAAATTTTAATTTTGGTTGCCTTTTCTTGCCCTCGCTCACATCGATTACCTGTTACAAACTTTGAACCATCTGGAAATACAGTCAGTGTCATCTTACAGTTGTTTTCGCATAAACCACAAACCATAAACTCCTTGGTTGTCTCAAACTTTAGCAAGTCAGCCATTTTCAAAATACTTGACTTTTCATTAGCAATTGCATTATTCATTGAGATTAAAGCACAACCATAAGCTCCCATCAGTCCTGAAATGCTTGGTCGAATAACTTCACGGCCAGAAATTATTTCAAAAGCGCGAAGTACAGCCTCATTGTAGAAAGTACCACCTTGAACAACGATTTTTTCTCCTAATTCTTCAGGACGTTTTACCTTAATAACTTTATAAAGGGCATTTTTTATAACAGAATAAGACAAACCAGCAGAGATATCGCCAACCGTTGCCCCTTCTTTTTGAACTTGTTTTACTTTTGAGTTCATAAAAACCGTACAACGCGAACCAAGATTGACAGGATACTTTGCTAATAGAGCAATTTTGGAAAAATCTTTCACATCATACTTTAAAGATTCCGCAAAAGTTTCAATGAATGAGCCACAACCTGAACTACAAGCTTCATTAAGCTGAATACTTGAAAGAGCTCCATCTCGAACACGCATAGCTTTCATGTCTTGACCACCAATATCCAAAATAAAGTCAACACCCGGATTAAAATAATCTGCAGCCCTATAGTGAGCCATTGTTTCTACTTCCCCATTGTCAACTTTCAGTCCTGCCTTAATTAAATGTTCACCATAGCCTGTTACGGTTGATTTAGCAATATAAACATCAGTTGGCAATTTTTGATAGATATCAATTAGAACAGTAATAACCGATTCTAGTGGCTCACCATTATTGCTACCATAATATTCATAAAGAATATTTCCATCATCATCAATTAGAACCAATTTTGTTGTCGTTGAGCCTGCATCGATTCCCAAATAAGCTGCACCATGATGCTCTGATAAGGACTTATAACTTGCTTTTGCCTGAGCATGGCGATTACGAAAAGTTTGAAGCTCCTCTTCAGACTCAAAAAGGCAATCCATCGTATCTTTTGGAATTAAACTCTCAGAATTGTCCTTTTTCAGACTATGAATCAGTTCATCTGCTGTTTTGATTCTCGTTTCGTCTGCTAATGCGGCACCCATTGCCACAAAAAGTTGTGGGTTTTCTGGAAAGATCACATCTTCCTCAGAAAGATTTAGAGTTTCTATGAAGCGTTTACGCAACTCTGACATGAAATAAAGGGGACCACCTAAAAATGCCACCTTGCCTTTAATCTTTCGACCAGAGGCTAGACCTGCAATTGTTTGATTAACAACTGCCTGAAAGATTGAAGCCGCTATATCCTCGCGTCGTACACCTTCGTTCAATAAAGGCTGTACATCAGTTTTGGCGAATACACCACATCGAGAGGCAATAGGATATATCTTATGATAATCCCTAGCTAGTTTATTGACTCCACCAGCATCTACCTTAAGCAGAGCTGCCATTTGGTCAATAAATGCACCCGTTCCCCCGGCACATGTTCCGTTCATTCGAAGTTCTTGTGTACCTGCATCAAAGAAGGTCATTTTTGCATCTTCGCCACCTAGCTCGATCATAACATCCGTTTGGGGAATAAACTTTTCAATTGTAATTGCAGAAGCAATAACCTCCTGAATAAAAGGAACATCTATGACTTCAGCCAACCCCATACCACCCGAACCTGTAATCGCAAGCTCAAGACTAATTTTTCCTTGCTCTTCTTCTAATTCTTTTAAGACCTTAATCGTAGCCGCCTTAACATCTGAAAAATGACGTTCATAACGACTAAAAATAAGGTTGTAATTATCGTCAAAAACGACAAGCTTGACCGTGGTTGATCCCACATCAATACCTGCTTTATATGTAGTCATGAATACTAAACCTCCAAGTTTAGGGCCAGTCGCACCGAGTTAAGGAACCATACCAACTCTTCATTTCTAAAAGCCGTGTAACAATAACAGGCTGTTGTTTATCTAATACAATGTCATTTTAACACTAAAATTTTTAAGAAGCAATTGTCAAAATGCCCGTCTTTATTGGTTATACAACGTTTTTTATCTATCTGTTGTTTATGGCAAATATCTTTGACATCCAGTTTAGCTGAAATAAAATAGAACATATTTTATAATGTATTACAACACTTTTTAAATAGTTGTTGTATAAACTACAAAGAATAACTAAGGATTTACTTTGGGAAAAGAAAATAAATTATCCCTCAGTCAACAGCTAAATGTTCTTCGAGCTGGTGTACTGGGTGCCAATGACGGTATCGTATCTGTTGCTGGTGTTGTAATTGGTGTGGCTGCGGCACACGGAAGCCATAGCGCCATATTAATTGCCGGGCTTGCTGCTATCTTGGCTGGCGCCTTCTCCATGGCCGGAGGTGAGTACGTTTCTGTCTCTACCCAAGCTGATACAGAAAAAGCAGCTATCAAAACTCAAAAAGAGGCCTTGGAAAATGATTTTGAAAACGAAAGAAGAGCTGTCGTAAACTATTATCTTGAAAAAGGTATCATCAAAGAAACTGCTGAAGAAATTGCTAATGAGTTAATGGAGTCAAGTCCACTCAAAACTACAATTGAAATTAAATACAACCTTGAGGAAGGGGAATACACAAACCCTTGGCATGCAGCAATTTCAAGTTTTATTGCCTTTGCAATTGGTTCGCTTCTTCCCTTTATTACAATGGCTTTTATTCCAGCCAATTACCGTATCATTGGGACTATCATTGCGGTTACTATTACCCTATTTTTAACAGGATACATATCTGCATATCTTGGTTCTGCTCGAAAAGGGCCTGCTATCCTCAGAAATGTATTAGTTGGTTTTTTAACAATGGGGGTCACCTATGGTATCGGATTATTGTTGCATGTTAATTAAGGGGGGAAAATGGAGAAAAAAGCAGTTGATTTACGTGTTAGACGCACAAAAAAAATAATTATTCAGTCTTTTATCAGTCTCTTGCGAAAAAAGAAATTCGAAAAAATTTCTATTCAGGAAATCGCCGACAATGCTATGATTAATCGCGCAACTTTCTACGCGCATTACTCTGATAAACAAGCATTGTATGACAGCTTAATTGACGAATTTTTAGAAAAATTTACAAAAGTTCTAGATGATGGCACACTAGTCGAAGGCGCTAATGTTTATGTCAACGAGATTGAAGGTATTCTGACTCGTTTCTACGATTTCATTCGTGAAAATCCCGAAGTCGCTCAAGTTATTATTGATAAATCACAAGATGAAGCCTTTACTCGTCGTTTCTACGAAATCATCTCTGAGCGTTATATCGAACTCTTTGAGAAACTTGAAGTGAGAGAAAAGGAGGTTGTAATCCCGATAGAGTTCGTGATTTCTTATATTACCGCTATTCTGGTTGGAACCTTAAAATGGTGGATCTCAAAAAATAGCCAAAATATGAGTTCTGACGATTATGCTCACCTGATTATTAAGCTGATATCTAACGGACATCTAACCGTTCTTGGGGTAAACATTGATCGACTTACAAAAATATAAACTCTCAGTAAAATTAGGACAAACAAAAGGAATCGCTATTTTGAGTGATTCCTTTTGTTAATTCTATTAAAGTTTGATCAATTTGAAATAATAATTTTTAATAATTCTTGATTATCATGAGCTATAAAATCAGACTTCTCCGCACGAAGGTTTTCCTCACTGTGACTTCCCCAAGTTACTGAGCAAGTTTTTACAGATGCCGCCTTTCCCATTTGCGAATCAAAGATTGCATCTCCAATCATAATAGACTCATCTCTGACAAGCTCGTATTTCTTGATAAGTAAATCAAGACTTTCAGGATTTGGCTTATATTTTTCCACCATGTCCGATCCAACTACATCATCAAAAAATAAAGCAATTCCCAAAGTATCTAGATTTCTAAGTAATGATTCGCTATGCTTACTAGAAACAACAAAGAGTTTGTAACCCTTTGTTTTAAGGCTTTCTAGCATTTCCATAGCATTTGGAAAAAGTGTTAAATAATTCTTTTCACTTTCCTTATAAAGCCAGCGAAATTCATTTAATAACGCCTGCAATTCTTCAGCTAAAAGTTCACGATCAGCCATTTCTATGAATGATTGCTCAATTGGGATCCCCATATAATAAGCAATCTGTTCAAAACTTGGTACAGTCAAATCAAAGTGAGCAAAAGCTTCTTGTGTTGCAAAATTTCCAAGTTCCTTGGAATCACCTAAAGTTCCATCAAAATCAAAAAAAATATTTTTTAAAGTCACAAATTCTCTAATTTCCACTCCAATTTTGGAGAAATTTTACCAGTTATTTGGTAACTGGTCTCAGTCTCAACTACATTATCCAAAAGGGAAATTTTCTTCAATTCCGGAAGTAAGTAAGACTTATCATAGGGAAGTTCTATCTCAAACCTAACAAAAATTTTATTTAATTCTTGTAAAATTGCTTGTCGGAAAACCATTGGTCCCTGCTCTGACTTGATAGATAATTCAAGAGCTGGTGTCAACGTATAACCAAAATCAGCTGGCGCAAGGTCCATTTTATTATAAACAACGAGCTGAGGAATTTTATCCATCCCTAATTCAGATAATAAATGTAGAACCGTCTGCTCATGTGCTTCATGATTAGGATTACTTGCATCAATGACATGAACCAATAAATCCACGTTAGCAGACTCTTCAAGTGTTGACTTAAAGGCCTTGATCAACTCTGTAGGTAAATCTTGGATAAATCCAACTGTATCCGTTAGTGCTACTGAAAAATCATCTTTCACTTTGATCAACTTTGTTGTTGCATCAAGTGTTGCAAAAAGCTCATTTTTCTCGTATTGTTGTTGTCTCTCATTAACAAGGGCATTAAGAATTGAAGATTTTCCAGCATTGGTATAGCCAACCAAACCAACTTTGAAAACACCTGACTCAAGCCTTCTTTTACGAGCTAAGTCCCTTGACTTCTCAATTTTCTGAAGCTTTCGATCAATGTCTTCAATGCGTTCTTCAATATGCCTGCGGTCTAACTCAAGTCTCGATTCACCTGGTCCCTTCGAGCCAATTCCCCCAGCTTGACGTGACAAAGCAACCCCACGACCGGCTAAACGTGGTTTCATATAACTCAACTGAGCTTGTTCAACTTGTAACATACCTTCCTGAGAACGGGCTCGTAAAGCAAAGATATCCAAAATCAGTTGCATTCGATCAATAACTTTAACTCCTAATTCATCTTCCAGGGCAACATTTTGCCTTGGTGATAAACGACTGTTGAAAATCACAGTATCAATCTCACGACTATCCACAGTCATAGCAATTTCTTCAAGCTTACCCGTCCCAACATAAGTTCGGGCGTTCGGCTTGTCTAGTTTTTGGACAGCAACCCCAACCACTTCTACTCCTGCAGTTTTTGCCAATGATGCAAGTTCTTCAAAAGTGGAAACGAAGTTTGCTGCATTTTCATACGTTTCAAGGCCTACCAGTAAAACTCGTTCTGCCTTATTTTCTATTTTTATCAAATTTTTCCCTGAAATCTATATTTATAATTAAATTTTTTATTAATTGACACTATTTTAACACACTGCCCGTCCTAACCTTTAAGAATTTTTAAAGATAAGGGAGTTGTTGAAATTTCAACCTCTCCTCCCAGAGGGAAAGTAAAAATCGGTTGAGTGTGTCCAAAGTCAACATCATAGATTACAGGAATTTTTTTTAATACAGGGAATTTTTCTAAAATGAAAAATAAAATATCTTCGGACATTTTGGTTACACTTGGAAAACGGCCTATAACAAGTCCTTTTAAGTCTGAATTTATTTGCAAGACCTGGGTAAGTTGACGATCAAAATTTAAAATATCATCTTCTTCCGCATTTTCTATAAAAACAATAGGGTTATTCACCTTAATAAAAAACTCTGTCCCTGCTTGTAAAAAGTAAGTACCTAAGTTTCCGCCAGTTATGACTCCTTTTGCAAATCCTTCACTGTAAACCTTCCATTTATTTTTCATAGTGTATCGTGGTTGAGTCAAATCATACCAAGGGTCACTTGTCCAAAGATTATTAGCCTCCAAATCATAAGTTTCTTCAGTTAAAGATTTCAGCCATTCACTAGTCTGAAAATCTTGAAGTTCATCCATTTTAAACGATGAGTATGCAGGTCCATAGTAAGTTACAAGCCCAGTTTTTGCAAAAATCGCATTGTGTAAGCTTGTGGTATCTGAATAGCCAATAAAGGCTTTAGGGTTCTTCCGAACTAACTCCCAATCTATATACGGAATAAGTTCATTACAGTTATATCCTCCAATTGTCGTTAGTATAGCTTTAACCTTCTTATCTGCAAACGCAGTATGAAAATCAGAGACTCGTGAAGCAATGCTGGCTGAGCTGAGCATATCATCTTCTAATATATGAGCACCAAAAGTAACTCTAAATCCTAATGCTTCTATCCTCTCCTTAGCAATGGGATTTTCTTCAAATCCACCAGCTCGTACGATGGATGAACTCGGGGAAATCACACGAATTTCGTCCCCTTGCTGTAACTTTGTTGGATAAACTTTCTTCATATTACTTTTATGCCTCCCCCATTTTCAAAAATTATAACAAAGGGAGAGAAAAAAAGCTTGAATTAATCAAGCCTTTCTATATTTACTTATAATCAAATTTTTGTTAAATCAGAGCACTTCTTGTTAGCACGTCCACACCAGCGGGTGCCCATACTGCAACTGTTGCTTTACCAGACACGCTAATCCAACCTAAGCCTGATATAACAAGATCAGTTTTTCCTTTAACATTAAACTCATGACGATCCAGATTTTTTGACACGCTTGGTTTCAATAATTCACCCGCATGTTTTTGATAAAAGTCATCTGCTCCTTGAGACTTCGTTCTGTGAATTTCTAACTCATTATCAAAATAAGTTGTGAAACCTTGCTTAGCTCCTGAAACAAAATCAAATCGAGCCAATCCACCTAAGAAAAGAGTTTGATCCGAATTGAGCTGCCAAGTTTTAGGTTTAATTTCTTTCTTCGGGGAAACCAACTTCAAATCTTCTGTATTCAGATAATGGGCCATCTGACCTTTATGAATAATTCCTGGTGTATCAATTAAAATTGAATCATCATTCAAGGGAATTTCAATCTGATCAAGGGTTGTCCCAGGGAAACGACTGGTTGTAACCAAATCGCTGATCCCAGTTTCATATTTAATAATGGCATTTGTCAAAGTTGACTTTCCTACGTTTGTCACACCGACAATATAAACATCTCGATTTTTCTTGTGTGTTGCTACAAGCTCAAGAAGCTCATAAACATCATATTCATGACGAGCGGACATTACCAAAACGGCCTTCGTTTTCAGTCCCATTGATCGCACTTGCGTTTCCACCCATTTGGTCAATTTATTGGGATTGAGCGAACGAGGTAAGACATCGAGCTTATTTGCAACGAGAATCACATCATTTTTCCCAATATATTGTGTCAGGTTTGGAATCATTGAGCCATTTAGGTCAAAAATATCCACAACATTGATAATCAGCGCATTCTTCTTACCAATTTCCACAATCATCTTTTGGAAATCTTCATCAGTCAAGCTGGCAGGTGCAATTTCATTATAATTACGCAAGCGGAAACAGCGTTGGCAATAAACAGCTTCATTTTCAGACTTCTTATCCAATGCTGCCTGTGGGAGATAACCCAACGCCTCGGGATTTTTTGTTTGTATAATTGTACCGCAGCCGATACACCGTAGTTCTTCATGATTTTCCATGCTTCTATTATATCATAGACATTTTCAACATTGCAAGATTATTGTTGAAATTTTCAGACTACTTAAGTTTTCACACTTTTTAGACCTAGAAAAATTAAGAACTCCAAAAATACTGACGGAGTCTTAATTATTAATCTTGGTCTTATATAGCGTTTCCCCATATTTTGCTTCGATTCTCTTTGTTCTGCGGCGCTCTCGCCAACGATTGAACTGCGTCTGCCAATGATCTGACTCTATCAAAGGTTTCACAAGGACACTACGAATACCAGCACGATGAGCCGCACGGATATCTGTCATTCGTTGATCTCCAACTAAAATAGTATTGTCAGTTGTACCATTAAAGCGCCTCATAGCTTCTTTTATTCCTTTTGCAAAGGGCTTCATTGAGTCATAAACAAAGTCGATATTAAAAGGTGCAACAGCACGTGCAACGCGTTTTTGATGATTATTTGAAACGACACACACTTCAATGCCATCTCTTTTCATTTCTTCAAGCCAAGTCCTCATCTCAACCGTTCCATCAGGATTATTCCAGGCCGTCAAAGTATTGTCAAGATCTGCTAATACTAAAGTAATTCCCAGTTTCTCAAGTGTCTTCGTATCAAGCTGATAGATAGCTTCAAGATAAAAATCTGGGATATAATTTTCGATTTCCATTTTCAATATTATATCAGAAAATTACATGATTAATGAATTATGAACAAGCTAACAAAGACTTCTAGCCACTTGAACTCTTGGCTTAATTTTACTTATGATAAGTACTCCCTCGATTAATCATATTTACCCTATATATTTGTTCTGCCAAAACAAGTCGCATCAGTTGATGAGGAAGTGTCATTCTGCCAAAATTTAATTTTAAATCTGCTCGATTCTGAACTTCATCGGACAATCCTAACGATCCCCCTATCAGAAAAGTGATGTTAGATGCACCATAGGTAACCCATTCGTTCATCTTCTCCAATAAGCTCTCACTTGTGAGAGGCATTCCATCTAAAGTCAAGGCAATCACTTTTTCATCATTTTTGATTATGGATAAGACTTTTTTACCTTCACGATTTTTTATGGCCAAAATTTCTTTATCCGAAGGGTTTTCCGGAATTCTCTCATCTATCAATTCAATAATTTCAAGTCCACCAAAGGCTTGCATACGTTTTTTATATTCTTCTATTCCTGCTCGGAGATAGGCTTCCTTTAACTTTCCGAGCGCAATTATTTTGCATTTCATGAAATCATTCTATCATAACCTCTTTTTATTTTATCCACTGAAAAAATGAAAATCATATGAAAGTTTTGTGAAAGCTTGATTCCTCCACATTTTTACAAAATTATACACATATCTGTGAAATACAAATATACTTTCCACAATTTTCTTCTACTTTTCCACAGAAAAAAGTGGAAAACTAGAAGCTTGCACTGCTAGAGCCTTTAAGCTATTATTAAGTTGCTATTCTTAAAATATGCTTATATTAAAAAAATGAAATGGAGAGACTATGGCAAAAAGTTCATGGGTCAAATATTTTTTATCCAGTGTTGCTGGTGGTGTAATTGCCCTTTCTGGAGGTGTTGCCTATCAGCAAATCCAAGGTGGCTTGATAAATAACTCATCAACTGGAACTTCAAAGGTAATAACAACTGCAACTCAGGTAACAACCGATTCAACAACAGCGATTGCAAAAATTCAAAACGCCGTTGTTTCTGTTTTGAATTACCAAACACCAAGTACAAGCTCTAATTCAAATAGCATTTATGATCAGTTTTTTGGTAGTAGCAATACTAATAATAATAGTAATAGTAATTCAGATACGACAACCCCTCAACTAACAAGTGAAGGCTCTGGTGTAATTTACAAAAAAGATGGAAATGACGCTTATCTTGTGACAAATTACCACGTTGTCAGTGGTTCTAACCAGCTTAAAGTGCAGCTTTCAAATGGAATTACAGTTGCAGCTACTTTGGTCGGAACTGATCCTACCAAAGATTTGGCTGTCATAAAAATTTCTTCAGCTGATGTAACAACTGTGGCTTCATTTGCTGATTCCTCAAAATTAACAGTTGGTGAACCAGCAATTGCCATTGGTTCACCAAATGGTGTCCAATTTGCTAATTCTGCCACTGAAGGTATTGTCTCGGCCGTAAACCGTTCTGTTGTTTACAACCCAAGTGAAGACAACACTAGCAATGTCACTTCAAACATTAATGCAATACAAACTGATGCTGCCATTAACCCTGGTAACTCAGGTGGTCCTTTAGTTAATATAAAAGGACAGATCATTGGTATTAATTCAAGCAAATTGGCAACCACTAGCGATGGAACTACAGCACTTGAAGGAATGGGATTTTCTATTCCTTCAAACGATGTTGTTAATGTACTAAATAAGATTGAAAATAATAAAAAAACTGTTGCACTTGGAATCTCTATGCAAGACCTTACTGATTTAGACACAACAACGCTTGGTAAACTTAATCTCCCTTCAACGGTTGTGAATGGTGTCTATGTGGCTCAAGTCACTGATGGCTTTCCTGCTACCTTAGCGGGCATAAAAGCTGGTGATGTAATTACTCAAATTGACAACACATCAATTTCAACTGGTGCGGCCCTATCTTCGCAATTGCTCAACTACAATGTCGGTGACACAGCAAAAATTACCCTCTATCGTGATGGTAAAGCTCAGACTGTGAGTGTTCATTTTACTAAGGATTCAAGCCAATTGAAAGCAACAAATTAAAATTCGATTGAACAGGGAAAAGGCCAAGTGCCTTTTTTATTCTGTTTGGTACTTCTTTCCAAATATTCCTGATTGAAATTTGACAAACGTAAGCCACTTTTATATGGTAAAATAAAGGGTATGACTTCAAATAAGAAATCAAAAATCACCATTAATATGATGTCCTCTGCTGACAAAATCGCTGGGCAAGGTGTTGGTTCCGCTTACCGTGAGCTTATTCGTCTCTTAAGAACCTATAATAGTGAGACTCTTGATTTAACTATTAACAAGATTTTTGCTAAAGCGGATATTACCCACTATCATACTGTAGATTTTCTCTTCTACTTGCAGAGCTTTTTGAGTAAAAAACATATTGGACGCCGAATAGGTTATGTTCACTTTTTACCAGAGACTTTAGATGGGTCCATTATGTTGCCACTCCCGCTCTTCTGGATTTTTAAGGCCTATGTTAAATCCTTCTACCGTCGAATGGATCAACTTGTTGTTGTGAACCCAGATTTCAAACAAAAACTGATCGATATTGGGATGGAACCTGAACGTGTGAGCTATATCCCAAACTTTGTTGCTAAAGAGCAATTTTACGAAATTCCTATCGACGAGAAGCCAGTGATTCGTAAGAAATACAATATTCCAGACAATCGCTTCTTAGTTGTTGGTACTGGTCAAATTCAATATCGCAAAGGTATTGATGATTTTGTTGCTCTTGCTAAGCGTAATCCAGATATAACTTTTCTCTGGGCAGGAGGTTTCTCCTTTGGCCGTATCACAGGAAATTATAAACACTACAAGGAACTTGTTAATAATCATCCTCAAAATTGTATTTTTACAGGTATTGTCAGCCGTGACGAAATTCGTAGCCTTTGTAACATTGCTGATCTCTTCTTACTTCCAAGTTATGACGAACTTTTTCCTATGTCAATCTTAGAGGCTGCTAGTTGTGGAGCACCAATAATGCTACGTGACCTAGATCTATATCACAACATCTTATCTGAAAAATATATTCCCTGTCAAGATATTGAAGAGATGGACGCCCAGCTAAAAAAGGTGTCAAAAGATCGCTCACTTCTAAAACACTTCAAAGAAATGTCAAAAGATGTGGCCGCTACTTATTCGGAAGAAAGTTTAACAAAGATTTGGGAAGACTTTTACAAAGAACAAGCAGAGTTAGTCAAGTATTAGGTCCGAACCCTAGTTAGAATAATCTGGAGGATTCAACTCTTTATGAAAATTGGTATTTTTTCAGACACCTATTTCCCTCAAATTTCTGGTGTTTCAACCTCAATAAAAACATTGCGAGATGAATTGATTCGTCTTGGTAATACAGTTTATATTTTTACGACCACAGATCCAAATTCAGATGAAATTCAGGATCAAGCTGAAAACATTATCCGGCTTCGTTCAGTTCCATTTGTATCCATGGAAGAACGTCGCATCGTGATGGTTGGCTTACCAACTGCTTTATCAATCGCAAGTAAATACAAGCTTGATATCGTTCACACCCAGACAGAGTTTGGAGTAGGAATTCTCGGAAAAGTTGTAGCTAATCGCTTAAAAATTCCAGTAATTCATACACTCCATACCAAGTATGAGGACTATCTTCATTACATTGCTAATGGTAAATTGATTCATCCGAGTGCTGTTAAATATGTCATTCGTACCTTTCTCCTAGGAACAGAAGGAATTATATGTCCTTCAGAAATGACCGAACAAGCCATTATAGATTATGGTGTAAAGATTCCCTTGCGTGTTATTGCAACTGGTATAGAGTTAAAGAAATTTACACGTCCTGATATCAGCAAAGTTGATTCAGAAAAGCTTCGTGAGGAGTTGGGAATTCAAACAGGTGAGACCATGCTTCTGAGCCTCTGTCGTCTTTCACAAGAAAAGAATATTCAAGCGGTTCTAAGGGCTCTGCCTGAAATCCAACAAAATACTAAAGTCAAACTTATTATTGTTGGTGATGGCCCCTATCGTCATGATCTAGAAGCCATTGTCAATGAAAAACAGCTAGAAAATATTGTAAAGTTTGTTGGTCCCATTCCAAATGAGGAAGTTGTTTTTTATTACAAGGCCGCTGACTTTTTCATCTCTGCTTCTACTTCTGAAACTCAAGGTCTTACCTTTACAGAGTCTATTGCTTCAGGAACGCCCGTGATTGCTTGGGAGAATCCTTATTTAAAACGAATTGTCAATAATGATATGTTTGGTTACTTGTTCGAGAATGAACACGAGATTGCTTCAATCACATTGAAAGCAATTAAACAAAATGTTCCATTTGATTCTGCAACCTTTGATAGAAAGCTTTACGAAATTTCTTCTGAAAACTTTGGACGTAAGGTAGCTGACTTCTATGACTGGATGATTACTAATTACATTCCTCCAATGGAACATATGACAAACAGTATGTTGCTGTTCGGAATAGGTACCGTAGGAAACATGAAGATTGTTAGAAACCAAGTCACTGATGTTATTAGCGACCAGACCAAAAAAATCTATGAAACAGGTCATTCCTTGATTTCAAAAGTCTCAAAAGCCTCGAAATATGTTAAAATTAAAGCGAATAAAAGTTCAGATTCCCTAAATCAGTCTCATTCATTAAATGATGAGGAGACTGATTTAAATAAGGAGGATTAACTAGAATTTGAAAATTATACTCGATATTTCAAAGATTCTAAATAAAAGAAAAGGATTATAATCATGAAATCACATTTGGCTACAATTCTTGACCGTCTACTCAAGTTGGTTGAAGAAAATAACGCAAAAGCAACTTATAACTTCGAACGTGAAGGCGAAGTTCAACTCACTGTTAGTTTCGATCCAGAAGCACAAGCTTTCAGTGTAAAATATCCTAAGCAAAAACAACCTGTCGAGTTTGATAGCATTGATCTTGTTGCGATTGAAGCATACGAATTAGTTTTCGATGAAGAATAATGAAAAAGCCAAACGGCTTTTTTTATTTACCCCCAAAATAAATTTTGTTAACTTCTTTTGTGTAATTTCCCTCTGAATCATAAACAATTAAGGGAGATAAGAATTTCTCGCCTCCCGATTTACCATCTTTTATGGCATCAATTAATAACAAATTCGCCTCGGCCCCAGCTTTAGGGTAAACAAACTGAATCGCTTTTGGCTGTAGTTTATATGCACGTAAAGTATCTATAACTTCCATAAAGCGTTCTGGTCTATGAACCAAGGCAAAGTGACCCGATGGTTTCAAAGTTTTCTGTACAATTGAACAGATACTTTCAAAGTTGGTCATGACCTCGTGCCTCGCGATAGTCAGGGCATCCTTATCATTTAGAATCTTCTGATCTGTTACTTTAAAGTAGGGTGGATTACAAAATATTAAATCAACTGATGAGGGAACAATGTGTTTTAGAGTATTTTTTAAATCGTCACAGACCACTCGTACTTGATCCTCCAGATTGTTCAACTTAACTGATCGATCTGCCATATCAGCTAAACGTTCTTGAAGCTCTACCTCAATTATCTGCGCCTTAGTATTTGAACTAGCCAGCAATCCAACTGCTCCATTTCCAGCACAGAGATCCAGAATGAGCCTATCTGCTCGCTTGGGAAGCCTAGGAAAGTGTGAAAGAAGGACGGCATCCATCCCGAAAGAAAAGACCTCTGGGCTTTGAATTATTTCGACCCCGTTTTCAACAACTGTATCCACTCGTTCGCCAGCTTTTAAAACTATTTTTGTCATCTTCACATTATATCATGACAGTTGTGTGCTATAATTTTAGTATGAAAAAGTTTCTTGATAAAATTCCAGTTGTACTTAGTTCCGATATCTCAATTTTCATTTTTCTTTTCCTTTTTGTTTATCTTTTTTTAATTGGCGTGATTGGCCTTTTTGTTCCTGCACTTGCACCTTCGAGTAATATGCAACTTGTACTTGGTAATTACACCAATGTAACAAGTGCACTTGGTGCGGCTATTTCAGCAGGAGCAGCAACAGCTGCACACACTTCCGTCAAGCGACTCCATATAAAGAATGATGAGCTCCAAGAATCTATGCGGAATTTACACAAAAAAAATGACCGGCTAAACGATTCTATTAATGAATTACAAGACAAACATGATAAAGTTCATGAATCATTGGAAAATCTCCATAAAAAAATTGATAAGATCAGTAGCAATCAGAAAAATTAAAATTATTATCAGTCTTTAGGAATATACAAAAATCCCACATTCTAGAATGTGGGATTTTTACTAATGGTTTAAACTTAAAGCATGTCAATCAAGAGTTGCTTCAGCTCATCAATTTTGGGTTGGCGTGGATTAGCCGGTGTACATTGATCGTTATAAACTAAATCGGCTAAACGATCAAGATTATCACGGAGCTGTTTCTCAGAGCAACCATTACCAGTTAGGGTAATATCAATCTCGATTGCATCTGTCAACTTCTTAATTTCAGCTAACAAAATTTCAACGGCTTTTTCATCTGAATCTACTTTTGTTGCAAATCCCATAAAGCGTGAAATATCCGCATAGTCAGCTTGAGCACGATAAACCTCATAGCGAGGATAAGGGGTACGTTTTACATTACCAGTTACCGCATTATACCGAATGACATGTGGCATAGCGATTGCAATTGCAAGGCCGTGAGGAAGGCCAAATTCGCCACCTGTCTTATGTGCCAAAGAGTGGTTAATTCCTAGAAAGGCGTTAGCAAACGCCATACCTGCCATGGTTGCCGCATTATGCATACGCTCACGTGCCATTTGGCCTTCCTTGGTCGGGTGGCTTGGATCATAGTTATAAGAGTTAGCCAGATTTTCAAAGATGAGTTTGATTGCTTGTAATGAGATAGGCTTTGTATAATCTGAAGACATAACAGAGACATATGATTCAATAGCATGTGATAACGCATCAATACCAGACCAAGAGACAGTGCGTTTTGGAACTGTCATGACAAATTCTGGGTCAACAATTGCTACTTGAGGTGTCAATTGATAATCGGCCAGTGGATACTTAACATGAGTCTCATCATCAGTAATAACTGCAAATGGTGTTACTTCTGATCCCGTACCTGAAGTTGTCGGAATAGCCACCATCTGAGTTTGATGTGGATGATAAAACTTAATGATACGTTTACGGATATCTACAAACTTTTGAGCAAACTCTTCAAACAGATGTTTCAGCGCAACATTATCATTAAGGTCAACCTCACCACGTGAGGCATATTCGTGAATCAAACGTCCAATCTTACCCGCATCAAGAGCAGAACCACCACCTAAACAGATAACTGTATCTGGATTGAAATCATGCATTTGACGAGCAATTTCGATTGCTTGACTCAAAGTAGGGTCTGGTTTTACAGAACCATAAATACTGGTCTCAACTGATGTTGGACGAACAGCTAATTGTTCTAAAACCTTCTCAACAAATCCGAATTTCACCATACCAGGATCCGCAACGATAAAAGCACGATGAATGTGTGGCAACTCTTGCAAGTAACTAATAGAATTTTTTTCGTAGTAGATTTCTTTAGGTAAGCGAACCCATTGGGGGCGATTACGACGCTTAGCCACTGTTTTAATATTCAAAAGATCGTAAGTGCTCAAATTATGTGAGAGCGAATTTTTTCCCCAACTTCCTGTTCCGAGCGTCAATGAAGGACGCATTGCATCTGTATAGATATCTCCCACACCACCAATTGAATCAGGTTGATTGACCAATATACGGGAGGCCTCTACTAAGATTCCAAACTCTTTAATGAATGGATCATCCATACTTCCAATTTGGATAGCTGCGTTATGTCCCGCCCCTTGGTAAGCCAACAGGCTACGAACAATTTCAATGCCTTCTTCACGACTATTTGATTTATAAACTGAGAGCAACGGAGAAAGCTTTTCTGAAGAAAGGGCTTCGCCAATGTTTTCTTTTTCAAGCTCGAAGAACAAAACATCTTTGTCAGCTGGAATTTCAACCCCTGCCTGCTCTGCAATCCATTGTCCAGAGCGACCTGCAACAGGGCCAGTCACACCATAGCCATCTGGTCGTTCTACAAAGACAAATTTTTCAATGGCAGCATAATCCTTCTTTGGGACGATGTATGCTCCTTGAAGTTGAGCTTTAGTCATAAATTCATCATAAACCTTGGCATCAACGACGGCAGAGTTTTCGGTAGCACAAATCATGCCATTATCAAAGCGTTTTGACAAAAGTAAATCTTCTACCGCGCGATCAATATTGGCTGTTGCATCAACATATATTGCACCATTACCAGCGCCAACCCCGAGTGATGGATTACCAGACTTAAGGGCTGCATTGACCATTCCAGGTCCGCCTGTTGCAAGAATTGTCGCAATTCCTGTGTTTTGAATTAACGCTGTTGTCATATCCAGACTTGGAGCTTCTATCCATTGAATGAAGTTTTTTGGCGCACCCGCTGCAAGGGCCGCTTCATAAACAACTTGAGCTGCATGGCTTGAACATTTTTGCGCCTGAGGATGAAATGCAAACACAATTGCATTGCGAGTTTTTGCGGTCAAAAGGGATTTGAAAATTGTAGTTGAGGTTGGATTAGTAGTTGGAACAATTCCAGCTAGGACACCCAGAGGGCTCGCAATTTCGACTGATCCAGCAACTTTATTTTCTGAAATAACGCCCACTGTTTTGTCATGTTGGATTGCATGATAAACTGATTCAGAGGCAAATCTATTCTTTGTGTCCTTATCTTCAACCACACCTCGGCCTGTTTCAATAACAGCCTCATGAGCCAATTCTAATGAGTGTTCACTAGCGGCAAGTGCCATCTCTGCCACGATTCGGTCAACCTTCTCCTGGCTGAAATTCAAAAATTCAATAACAGCCTTATTGGCTTTCTCTACAAGTTCCGCAGTAATATCTTGGGCTTGTTTAAAATTTGCAGTCTTTTCATCTGCAGTGAGTTCTTTTTTTGGCGCTTTCGTTGCCATGTTCTTCTCCTCCTTAAGGAATGTCTAAGTCAATTTTTTCAGCACTTTAATGTGCTTCATAACTCATGTATCAGTAAAAACAACTTTTATGTTAGTGATGTGTTTCACATACTTGTATTTTACATGTTCTTTTTTAGTTTGTCAAGAATTTTTGTGATTTTTTTATCAAAGTTTGTCTTCTATGTTGAAAACAAAAAAGATTCCACAAGAGAACCTTTTTAGTAAAATAAAACAAATTATTTCAGCTTATACACAGTAAAGTTTGTATCTTTAAGATTTACTTCTGTATAACTTGTCTTCAAAGTAGATTTGACAGAATCAGACAACTTCTTGCTATTCTGTACAACGACATACTTAGCTTTAGAGGACGCTAAGTTAATATCATAAGTCTGTGAATAGGATACAGGATAATAACTTGGTGGCATTGTCACAGTTGAAACGCGTTGAGCTAAATAGTCAATACTATTATTGTCAGCAACTAGAATGACTTGGTCTTTAATTGAGGTGTTTCGATCAATATATGAAGAAATCACCTTTTCAGAATTTATTTTATCTGCATTAATTGTATTATTTACAAAAGGGAAAGCAACAATTAGTAGCAAAGCAACAATCGGAAAGAAACTAGTTGCCTTTAAATATTGGCTTAAAGAGCCAACCAAACTAAATTCTTCAATTTTCTCTTGATAAGCCTTTCGATCAATAGTCAACCCAATAAACATCACAACAAAAGGAAGAATTACAAATGCATTTGCAGGGCTGTACTCTTTTTGAAATGAAATTAAAACCAAACTTAAGAATCCAGCAATCAAAAGGAATACTGACCAAATTCGATGGTGCCCATTGCTCACATAATAGAAACCTAGCAGCCAACTTGATAGAAGTCCAGACAGTAAAACAATGACTAATGAAATGCCAAGGTTCATCAATCCATTTAAGGATAAGTTTAAATGAGTAAATGGAAGAGTCACTGCTTGTTCTATAACTGGAAAGAAAATTTGGCTCGTAAGTGTATAGTAACCCACAACTGCATAGACAAGTACAGCCCCCATTAAGCCACATAAAAGTTGATAAAAGCCTCTTCCCCAATTTCCACGCGAGATGTTACTGCCAATAAGGCCAAGGACGCCAAGTACAAAAAGAAGAAGGAAGATTGGGAAAAACAAACTCGCAATCGCACCAGCTGCACCATAAAGCAATATTACCTCATCTTTTGCAGCTTCATCATCCATAAAGTAACGGTTGAGAACTCTGAAACCGTATAAGGCAAAAGGCATTGCGAAGAGAATAGGCTGCGCCCCCCCCAGTGACAAACCAGCCAACATAAAGGTCACAGAAGCAGAAATCACTGAACTTAGCCTCTTGCTATCAAGCAGATTATCAAAAATCTTAAAAAGTGATACAGCTGATAACCAAACCATCAAAACTTCAATCAACCAAAGTATCCAAGTACTTCCATTAATGTTTCCAACTTGATTCAGAAGATAATAAAGCGGGCCCGCAGAGCCAAATAGCTGAATATAAGGTGATATACTATGATTCATTGCAAAAGCAGCATAAAGATTGTTAACTGCCGCTCCAGTTGCCACTCGATGAATCAAAGGAAAGCTATAGAAAGTGAGGCTTCCCAAAAAAGCAACAACCAGAAGTTGTATATAATAAACGCTGTTTGGAATCAAAAAAACCGAACGAGACACACTTTCGCTAGCATCAACTTCGTTGTAATTACCTTCAATATCTTCTTGATTACTACTGACACTACTCAACCCAAGAAAATCAGAATTTGTCAGGGAAACCATATCATCTTCTAAATCAGAAATTTTTAAGGCTTTTAAGGCTTGGGTATCACTTTCATCACCATCACTCTTCAGTGAAGATAAATAGGTCTCAAAAGAGTTCGAAAATTCACCTGAGCTTGCGATATATTGATCAAGCGGGTGAGGTCCTTCACTTACCTTTAGTTCCTGTTCATTATCTTCTGAATCTGTTTGTATTGGATCCAGGTGGTTCTCACTCAAATGATTCTGATGAGACTTGAAAAATCCCGGTACCGTTCTGTGACTGATTGCTATATTTCTTTTCAAATTAGGTTGACTAAATTCAGATGCCTCAACCTCTTCTTCATTTCTATCTTGATTCGATGTCTTATTGGTTCTCTTTAGTCTTGACTCGAACACCTGATTGAGTCGGCGAGTTGTCCGACTATAGGTCGGGCCTTTCTTTTCTTCCTCTTTCAAATGAGCTCCTTTATTGGTATACCAAGTCATTTTATCAAAAAGACGAACTTTTTACAATTCGTTTACGTAAAGTAGACCTCTTAGACCCACCGATTATATTAATCGTTAAATTTATATACAAAAAAAGGAAAAGATTTCTTTTCCTTTAAAATAGAATCAATCTTCCTCTTCCACTTCTTCTTGAAATTGGTTAAAGACATCTTCGATCATTGCCCATTCGTCTTCTGCATCTTCTGGAATTGGTGTCAAGTTTCCTTCAGTGCCATCCTCATTTTGAGTGAAGCTGTAAACTGATATTTCGGCATCTTCATCATCTTCTAGTCCAGCCGGCAAAAGAAGAACATAGCTCTTACCAAATTCTTCTTTCCCATCAATCGTCAAAACAACCTCAAAAAGGACTTCATTCCCTTCATCATCAATGAGGGTAATCAAACGTTCTTCGTCTTCCAATTCCTGATCATGGTCATGTGTATGTTCTGTCATTTCGATTCTCCTTTGTAAGAACACTCTTCAACTAAAAGGCAGAGTGGGCATCTAGATAATTTTGTAATATTAAGACTGCCGCCAATTTGTCAATATACTTTTTTCGATTCTCTCGGCGTGTTCCACCTGCAATCAAGACCTTTTCGGCCTGAACAGTCGTTAGACGTTCATCTTGAAAGTCAACTGTAATGCCAAATTTTTCAACAATCTTTGCACCATAAAACCTACTTGCTTCAGCACGCAAACCTTCATCATTATTCATGTGCTTTGGTAGACCCAGTACTAATTTAACTGGTCTATGTGCCTGAATTAGTTCGGACAATCGATCAAAACCTAGTTCGCCAGTTGCTTCATCAATTTTAATAGTCTCGACTGGCTGGGCTGTTATACCCAAAGGGTCTGAAATAGCAACACCAACTGTTTTTGAGCCAACATCAAGTCCCATTAAACGACCGATCAATGTATAGTCCCCGTTGTTCTAAGATAGGATTTAACCAACTCCTCAACAATGTCATCACGATTTAAACGGCTCATTTTAGCCCTTGCTTCATTATGGCGAGGAATATAAGCCGGATCACCAGAAAGAAGATAGCCTACGATTTGATTGATCGGTTCATAACCTTTTTCACTTAGGGTTGAGTAAACGCTTGTCAATGTCGCTTGAATTTCATTTTGTGAAAAATCACGTAAATCAAAACGCATTGTTTCATCATTAAAGCTCATATTTACCTCCAAATATTCATGCAAGCCGATAAACTCACACCTATTTGAACTAATTATAACTTACTTTATGATAATTTTCCAGTTCACCATCCAAAAAATGGACAAAACCCTTAAGGCAAATCGTTTCCTGCTGATAGGTAAAGATCATACCATTCTTGGTGAGTCAAAATTACATCACTTGCATCTGTCACTGACTTAATACGAGTCGGATTAACTGTGCCTATAATTGTTTGCATATTTGCTGGATGGCGATTAATCCAAGCGATTGCAATACCATCTGGTGTCACCCCATATTTTTCTGCCAGCTCTTCTAACTTGTCATTCAAATCAGGAAATTTTTCACGGTTGCCAACAAAAAAGCCTTCAAATAAACCATATCGGAAAGGTGACCAAGCTTGAATTGTCATCTTATGGGCACGACTATACTCAAGAATTCCACCATCATGATCAATACTACGGGCATCAGCCATATTCACATGGAAACCGGAGTCGATCATTCCAGTATTTGTCAAAGAAAACTGGAGTTGATTCATCAAAAGTGGAACCTTTACTGCAGTTTTCAGAAGTTCAATTTGACCTGAATTTTGGTTTGATACACCAAAATAACGCACTTTCCCAGCTTTTTTTAACTCCTCAAAAGCATAATTAACCTCTTCAGGTTCCATTAAAGTATCTGGTCGGTGCAAAAGCAAGCTATCAAGATAGTCAACTTTTAAACGCTTCATAGAGCCTTCTGTAGCCTCAATAATGTGTTCTTTCGTGAAGTTAAATTCTTTTCCCGGCACGATACCCACCTTAGACTGAATATAGACATTTTCACGTTTTAAAGTTGATTTTCCAAATGAATCTGCAAAAATTTTTTCACACTCACCACCACCATAGATATCTGCATTATCAAAGAAGTTAATCCCACCTTCCGCAGCGACTTCAAGTGCTCTAACTGTATCTTTATCTGGCTCCGTAAAGTTCATAATACCAAGTACCACTTGAGAAGCTGACATTTCGCCAATTTGAATTCTTTTCATCCTTGAAAAAAACCTCCATTTTATAATTTAACCCAAATACAAATTATCTTATATTTGACCCTGTTTTAAAATTATAACATTTAAGCGTTCACATTTCTTAACAATTTTGTGACATTCTCATCTTTTTCAAGAAATTATTTGGATAATAAGATAGAGAGTAAAGTTAGAAAAATAAAAAAAGCCCCTAAAGGAGCAAATTTTTATCAGACTGTTAAGCTCTTACGGCCTTTAGCACGACGTGCTGCAAGGACGCGACGGCCATTTTTAGTAGCCATACGAGCGCGGAAACCATGTGTAGTCTTACGTGGCTTTTTATGTGGTTGATAAGTACGTTTCATTTTTGGGAAATCCTTTCTCTATACTTCATACTTGTTAGGTCTTGCCTAAAGCATGCTGTTAAATTATAGTACACGTAATGAACTTTGTCAAGAATTTTTTCTTTAGTGCTCTTCACTTGTCTCGTTATCTTCTAATTGAACAACGATAAAACGCTTTGTTCCTTGACCTTCTGAGTGACTATCAATCTCTGGATAATCTGACAATGTGTTGTGAATGATTTTACGCTCGTGCGCTGGAAGATCAGAAATATAGACAGCTTCACCCGTTGAGATAACGCGATCTGCTGCACGCTTTGCCAGACTAATTAGATAACGTTCACGTTTCTCATGATATTCACCTACATTCACACTAACATTCACACGCTCTGAAGTTAATACAGAAGCTAGTGCTTTTGCTAATACCTCAAGGCTTTCAAGGATCTTGCCGTGTTTTCCAATTAAAAGCGCATCATGATTTGAATTCATATTGAAACTCAAACCTTCTTGAGTTTCTTCATATGAAATTTCAGCTTGAATATCCATCCCATCAACGATAACATTGAGATATTCAACAATTTTACTTGCAAGTTCATCATGTGAAATTTGTGGTCCTTTTTTCTTTTCTGCCACATTTACAACTGTTTCTGCTGAGATATCTTCAACTGGAATAAATTTTGAAGCTGCTGTAATTTCTTCAATTTTTTCTTTGCGCTCTTCTTCTGATAAATTTTCATCATCTTGAATACCAGCCTCACGCACAGCCTTAATCACTTTATTTAATCGTAAAGTTGCTTCCATTGCGGATTCTGCATGTTCAACTTCGAGGTCTGATTGATCTACATTACGAGTCGCCATACGATTAGCACGACGAATTGTATCTGCACGAATAGGTTCAATGCTAACACGTGCACGTTTGCGTCCAAATCCCATAATCCCGTTTGATTCACGTTGTTCTATTTCAATATGAGCACTTTCGCGGGGAATTCCCTCACGTTTCAGACCGCGTTCAATTGCTTCTTCTACTGTGTTTCCAGTATAGGTTGCCATTTTATTAACCTCCGGTTATTTTATTCATAGATTGAGCGCCAGGAGTAGGCTTCAATTTTCAATGACACATTTCATTTATACATGAAATAAGGACGGATACAGAGGATACTTCTTACTTCTTTTTAGTGGCTTTTCGGAAAGCCCGCTCACGTGACTTTTCCTTATCAAGAACGGCTTGTGTCTTGGCATCACGTGCAGCAATAATTTTCCAAGGGTTTGCAATCAACATTGTTTGGAATACTTGGAACGCATTTGATACCACCCAGTACAGTGCCACACCAGCTGAGAAATTCAACGCCATAATTAGGATGAAAATAGGCATAATGATCGTCATTGATAGCGTCATTGAATTCCGTTCTGGTGCAGACTTCATCATTAAGTACGAACTGAGAAAGGTAAACAAGGCTGCCAAAATAGGTAAGACATAGGTTGGATCTTTAACTGTCAAATCCAGCCAGAAGAAATTCGTTGGAACATTCCAAATTCTAACAAAGTCAACATTGATTAAGGCTTGATATAACGCCCACAAAAATGGTAATTGTACAAGGACAGGTAAACAGCCCGCATATGGATTAACTTTATTTTCTGCATAAAGTTTTTGAGTGGCATCTTGCAGTAGACGACGTGACTCCATATCCTTCCCAGGGAATTTCGCTTGAAGTGCTTTAATCTGGGGTTGTAATTCTTGTGTCTTTTGAGACGACTTAATTTGCAAGCTCATTAGTGGCATTAAAGCGGCACGAATTATAATTGT
The DNA here is from genome assembly GCF_014202895.1 of Lactovum miscens. Lineage (GTDB taxonomy): Bacteria > Bacillota > Bacilli > Lactobacillales > Streptococcaceae > Lactovum > Lactovum miscens. The sequence goes on along the minus strand of NZ_JACHHV010000008.1, from coordinate 29,545 downwards.
AATAAGAATAATACCTAGACCAATTGATCCGCCAAAACTGAGCCAATGAATAATTTGTGCAAACCAGAAGACAATCTGATTCCAAAGACCATTTGAAGAACTGGTCACACCTGGTTTTGAACAGGCTGAGAGTATAAGCAAGCCGAGCGCAGCTGCGCCAGCAAGGCTAATTCGTTTAATTTTCTTTTTTTTCATCTGTACTTCTTATAATTTTTGATTTTGTTAACACATGTATGAGATTTTTTTGAACTTGAGCAAAGGTAAAATTTTCTACCCCCTTACGCGCAATAATAACAAAGTCTTTTTCAACCAGTTCTGGTCTAAGATCTTTCAAAACAGCTCGGATGAGACGTTTGATCCGATTTCTAGTTACCGCATGACCCAATTTCTTGCTAACAGATAAACCAACCCGAAAATGCTTCCTATCGTTCTCCACCATATAGACAATAAATGCTCTATTTGCGAAACTATTCTTAGCTTTAAAAATGGCCTCAAAATCATTAGATTTTTTGACTCGAAATGATTTTTTAATTCCCAAAAAGGCTCCCTCGTAAGCGTTATACTGGAATATTGTATCATATTTCTACGAAAAGTGCATTAACTTTAGCAAAGTGTCCCGTTTCTCTTACCATGCTTAAAGATGACTTTTGCTTTAATAAAAAAGCCACATCGGATGTGATGTGCCTTCAATATTATTAGGAGCCAACGAGATTTGAACTCGTACACCTGCGTAAACAGGTTCGACGGATTTCGAGTCCGTTGCAGTACCGGATTGTGCCATGGCTCCAAAAACTCTATTTCAGATTATATCACTTCATTAAGGCATTGGTCAATCACGAATCATCTTTTAAATAAATTGGTTTTATGAAGTTTTTCTCTTGACAATGCTTTTATAAATTGATAAGATGTTCGAGTACTAGTTAGCGGAATTGGCGGAATTGGCAGACGCGCAGGATTAAGGATCCTGTCGGGAGTTTTCCTGGTGCGAGTTCAAGTCTCGCATTCCGCATGACAGATCATTGAGAAACCTCGTTTATGAAACGAGGTTTCTTTTTATTACTTGAGCAGGAATTATATACTTGTATTGTATAATAATATAATATAGAAAACCTCAGTTGATGAGCTGCTTCCACTTTTGGTATATTAATTTTGCAGTACAAAAACCGCGATCATACATCGTGAAACGCTATTTTTTAATATTGCTCAATCATTGAAATAAACCAATACCTACCTTGGTATTGGTTTATTTCAAAATTTTCGTAGAAAAAAAGAAATTAGGTTTCAGAGAGAAATATAAAATTAATTGTCAGAAATATTTTTTCTACTAATTTTTTCATACTTCGGCGTATGTAAGAAGTTTATCTCTTTTCCTTAGTCTTAATTATATGAGCCGAATTATCCAATATAGCGATGTAAGCATTTTATGTGTACTTCTCCATTCATATCTATTTCTTCAAATACTCTTTCTTCATTCCGCATTTCTCCATTACTCTTTCCGACTGTATATTTAAAATATCATGTTTGGCAAAAATTCTTTCATATCCTTCGAGGTTATATAAATAGAAAATAACTTTTGATAGTGCTTCAGCCATATGGCCATTCCCCCACCACCTTTTTCCAATCACATACCCAATCTCTACTCTTTTTTCAATTTGGACAACATTTACACCAGTTATCGTTCCTATGAGAATATGGTCATCATTTGTAACAATTCCCCAATCGTAATAAGTGGGCAAGCTATACAGAGCCTTTCTTTTATTTAAACTGTATTTTGTTTCATCAATGCTAGTGTGTGGCTTCCAACTTAAAAATTTCGTAACTTCAGTATCACTAGCCCAATTTGTAAAGAATTCCTCACCATCTTTTTCAGTCAATCTTCTTAATAAAAGTCTTTTTGTAATTAGTCTTTTTGTTCCTACCATTTTCCCCAAATTAGCTATATTTTTTCCTAAAATTACGGAATTAATTATATAGCACATACTACCCCAAAATCAACAAGAATATCTTTTTCACTTGTTAACATAGACAAATTTAAGCCTTAAAAGCATGAATCTGAAAGATAAAAATATTTAAATTTTCAATTTTTCCAATTAATTTTTAAGCAACTTTGGAAAAGACGCTTTCCATAATAATCATTGCGAGAAATATTGCCCCTAAATTATTCATATGTGTACGTAAGGTGTTAATATTTTTCTACTTAGCTTGACATTCTTCTAGGTAGCAATAAAAACATCCTTATCGGATTTTTAAAAAGTACTACACCATCAACCTTTTGCCGAAGAAAATACTATTTCTTATATTGGTGCTTACTTTTTAAGGCCACCCAAGGCTCTCAACGCATAGAAGATTGAGACTGTATCAACTACTTCTTGGAGGAGGGCACCAATCGTTGCAGGAATTATGCCAGTTGCGGCAATCAGCATCAAGATGACACAGATAAAGATACCAATTAAAACCGCCTGTTTTGCAATCGTCATTGTATCTCGGCTAATTTTTATCGCGTTAGGTACAGCTGCCAAATCATTTTTTAAAAGAATTATGTCAGCGGTCTCGCTAGCTACTGTGTTTTCACCAATCCCCATTGCAATACCCACATCAGACAGAGCAAGAGCTGGAGCATCATTTACCCCATCTCCAACCATAATCGTTGGTTTCTCAGTGACCATACGAACTATTTCAAGTTTTTGTTCAGGTAATAATTGTGCATGAACTTGGTCAATTCCAACTTCGGAAGCAATTTTGTTAGCTGTCATCTGATTATCACCAGTTATCATCGTGATATTTTTGACTTTAAGTCGATGAAGCTCAGCCATAACTTGCTTGGCATCGTCCCGCAATTGATCAGAGAAGACCACTCGACCAATATAGTGATCATCTCTTGCTACATAAAAAGAAGTTCCTTCCAGATTCTCTGGCGCATTGGTATAGCTCGCACGGCCAATCTTTATGATTGAACCGCCAATATTCCCGGTCACTCCAAGTCCTGGGACTTCTTTAATTTCAGTCACGACTAAATTAGGAATTTCCTTATCAACAATGTAGGCAGCAAACGATCGAGCCAAAATATGGCTTGAAGACTTTTCTACCGCATAGACTATGGCTTCGAGTTCAAGTGCCGTAACTCCTTCCTCAGGGAGCACTTGATCAACGGCTAATTTACCCGTCGTGATGGTTCCAGTCTTATCAAAGAAAATTGATTTTGCTGTAGCCAGTTTTTCTATAATCATACCGTTTTTGATCAAAACTCCATTCTTAGACGAACGTGACATCCCTGATACAAAGGCTATCGGTGCCGCCAAAATCAAGGGGCAAGGGCTCGCAACAACCAAGACCTGTGCAATACGAATAGGATCCCTTGTAATGGCAAAAGCCACACCCGCAATCAGATACGCAGCTATCGTAAACGGAATAGCATAGCGATCAGCCAAACGCACAAAGTTGGCTGGCTGAGACTCTGCTTCTCGAACGAGACTTACAATTTTTTGAAGCTGTGAGTCTGCTGCTTCCACTTTCGTTTCGATCTCAATTGCCATATTTGAATTAATTGAGCCAGATAAAACATCATCCCCCTTATTGAGCTCATAAGGTTTTGTTTCACCTGTCACCGAGGCTTCATCCAGAGTTGCATGTTTTGAGACTAAGATACCATCAATAGGGATAACTTCCATCGGCTTGATTAAAAGACGTGAGCCAATCTTGACATCGTCTAGAGCCACATCAACAACTTTCCCCTCCTGGTTAATATGAGCTTTGTCTGGAGATTTATCCAATAAAGCTGTCAATTCTCTCCTTGCGACACCTGCAGCATAATCCTCTAATGACTCACCACCAACCAACATGATTATAATGATGAGGGCAGCCCAATACTCTCCAACAATCAAAGTTGCCGCAATTGCTGTAATCGCAAGTAAGTCAACTCCGTAACTCCCTTTACGTAAGGTTTGAACCATGCTAATAAACATCGTAATTGCTAAAACAGAACCTGCAAGAGTTACGATAATTCGCGCAAGAAAAGGATCACCAAAAACAAATTGAGCGAAAAGAGCTACAATTGCCACAGTGAATGCCAATACTAATTTTTTCCAGTTTTTCATATCTCTATTATAAAAGAAAAGCTAGATATAAAGTTAGAAAATGATTGTCAAAGAACTTTGTCCTTATTGTGAAACGCTGTATCTAGGAAAAATCTTGATAAAGCATCAATATTTAACATCCTACGTCTCTTTTGAAGAAAGGGAAGTCTCCCCCTTGCATTTCTTAGTACATTTTGCTAAAATAGCTAAGCATATATTTTGACTAGAGTCTAAATCTGAAAAATATCTGAACTAAAAATAAGGAGTCCAAAAAATGGCTGTACCAGCACGTCACACTTCGAAGTCTAAGAAAAATCTTCGTCGTACACACTATAAATTGACTGCGCCATCTGTTTCATTCGATGAAACTACAGGCGACTATCATCATTCACACCGCGTTTCTTTGAAGGGTTATTACAAAGGACGTAAGGTCACTAAAGAAGCATAATAGGGAGGCTTAAGAATGCGCGTTAATATTACACTTGAGCACAAAGAATCTGGCGAACGTCTTTATCTTACTCAAAAGAACAAACGTAACACACCTGACAAACTCGAGTTGAAAAAATACTCTCCAAAACTTAAGAAGCACGTAATTTTCAAAGAAGTAAAATAAAAGCATGGGTTCATTAGGCCTCATAGGGCCTTGCAAATCCTGACCTAATGAAACTTCTGAAATTATGAATTTCGTTGTATTGCATTAAAGGTAATAAGAAAACTAGCATTAAAATGAGTGCTAGTTTTTTAGGCGTTATATTATTACCTTAAAAATTCATTTTGTTTTTCCAGATAAATTTTTTATAAATTTAATTTATCCACTCATAAAACTTTAAAAAGTATCTGATATTAGAATATTTTCTTTGATAATAATTCATCCATATGTCGATTTTTAGAGGTCACATCACTTAAGCTGTTGTCATTTGGGTTTCTTTGAGCAAGAGATGTCGTATATATGATTATAATTCTCATTTTCCTCTCTCAAAGCTCAAAATAGTTTCTCAAATTTTTTTCGAAATCTCCCTGATAATTTGATGAAATAACTCTGAACATGTACTCTTCACAATCACTTCTATAAACAGCTTCTTCCTGAAATGCTTAATTGATTATTATTTTTTAATAGCTAAAATAATAATTGTCTAAAAGAAAAAAAGCCCTGAATCAATTTCGAAGGGCCTTTTAACTTTCGATTAAACTGGCCTTTATTTTAATTCAATCAATAAGTCCTGAGCTTGAATACTCTTTCCTGTCACTGCATGAATAGCTGAAATTTCAGCATCAAAAGCTGCGGTAATGGTTGTTTCCATTTTCATTGCTTCCGTTACCATTAGCGCCTGACCACGTTTGACCTTATCGCCAACCTTTACAAAGATTGGTCCAACTGAACCTGGCATAGTTGCACCAATTTGATGTTTATTATGTGGCTCCGCTTTCTGATTTACTGCCACATGTGACTCAAAGGAGAGCTCATTCACAACAATTTCCCGACGCTGACCATTCATGTTAAAGAAGAGTACGCGATTCCCAAATACATCTGGTTTTCCAATTTCATCAAGACGAATAATAAGCGTTTTTCCCTTTTCAATTTGAACTTCAACCTTATCTCCGGCACGCATACCATAGAAGAAAGTAGTCGTATCTAGAAGTGTAACTCTTCCAAATTCCTCAAGATGTTTCTGGTAATCTAAGAAGACTTGTGGGTACATGAGGTAGGAAACAACATGGTAATCTTTTGCTTGATAGCCCATTTTTTTCGTCAACATCTCTTGAACAGATTCAAGATTAACTGCCTCAGTATGCATTCCTGGACGATCTGTAATCTTAGCTTTACCTTTTAAAATAAGAGATTGCAATTTTTCAGGAAAACCACCTACTGGCTGACCTAGATCACCTGCAAAAAATGATACAACTGACTCAGGAAAATTCAAGCCTTCGCCTTTTTCATAGACATCTTCTTCTGTCAGCTCATTCTTAACCATGAAGAGTGCCATGTCGCCCACAACTTTTGAGCTTGGTGTAACTTTGATAATGTCACCAAACATCTTATTAACTATGGCATACATTCTCTTAATCTCATCAAACTCATGATCAAGCCCAACAGCTGCAGCTTGAGACTTTAGATTGGTATACTGACCTCCAGGCATTTCATGTTGATAAACCTCAGTGGAAGGACTCACAATTCCTGCTTCAAATGGAGCATAATATTTACGAACATCTTCCCAGTAGTGGTCAATTTGTTCAGCATGCTGAATGTTTAAAGCGGCTTGCCGATTACTACCTTCTAAAGCATAATAAACTGATTGCATAGAAGGTTGAGAAGTTCCCCCAGCAAAAGAGGCTGTTGCAACATCAATAATGTCCACGCCTGCTCTTACAGCGGCGCCATAGGTATATACTCCGTTACCACTAGTATCATGAGTATGCAAATGAATTGGCAAATCAATCGTGTCTTTAAGTTCGGATATCAAACGATAGGCAGCTGGTGGCTTGAGTAATCCCGCCATGTCTTTAATTGCCAAAATGTTTGCACCCGTTGCTTCAAGTTCCTTGGCTAAATTCTTATAGTATTCTAAATTATATTTAGTTCGACTTGAATCTAAAATATCACCTGTATAACAGATAGTCGCTTCTGCAATTTTTCCCGCATCTCTAACGGCTTGAATTGACTTCTCCATCTGTGGAAGCCAGTTTAAGCTATCAAAAATCCGAAAAACGTCAATTCCTTCACGTGCCGCAATTTTGATAAACTCTTCAATCACATTATCAGGGTAGTTTTGATAACCCACGGCATTTGAACCACGAAAAAGCATTTGGAAAAGTGTATTTGGCATTCGTTTACGTAGCTCGCGCAAGCGATACCAAGGTGATTCTGACAAGAAGCGATATGCTACATCAAAGGTTGCGCCTCCCCACATTTCAGCGGAGAAAAGTTCAGGGAGTCCCTGATCAATAGTCTCGGCTATATTTTTCATATCTTGAGTGCGTAAACGAGTTGCAATTAGTGACTGATGGGCATCCCGGAATGTCGTGTCTGTCAATAAAACATTCTGAGTCTTTTTAACAAAATTTACAACAGCAGCTGGACCTTGCGCATCCAAAATATTTTTTGCAGTTTGAATGTTCTGAATATCATATTCCGGCAAACGCGGAGCATCAAAATGTTTTTTTCCTTCTTTCTCAACTCCCGGAAATCCATTTACAGTGATATTAGCAATATAATTTAAAGTTTTGTTTCCTCGATCTCTTAGACGAGGAAAATTGAAAAGGCTTGGTGTATTATCAATAAAGGTTGTACTTGCTTGGCCACTCGTGAAATGTTCATCATCAATAACATTAATAAGAAACGGAATGTTGGTTTTAACACCACGAATACGGAACTCACGTAGAACACGATGCATTTTATTTGCGGCATCTTCAAAAGCATGTGCAAAAGTGCAAACCTTAACCAGTAAGCTATCAAAGTACGGTGTCACTTCATAACCTGAGTAAGCATTCCCAACATCAAGTCGGACCCCAAAGCCACCTGGTGAACGATAAGTGTTAATTTTTCCTGTGTCTGGCAAGAAGTTATTTTCTGGATCTTCTGTCGTAATACGGCATTGAATCGCTGATCCCATTAGGGAAATCTCAGCTTGTTCTGGTATTCCAATTTCACTGTGTAAATTTTTTCCCTGAGAAATCAATATTTGGCTTGTAACAATGTCAATCCCTGTAATTAGTTCCGTTATAGTATGTTCAACTTGTACTCTGGGATTGACTTCAATAAAGTAAAATTGATCATCTTTGACCAAAAATTCAACTGTTCCAGCATTAACATATTTGACACTTCGACAGAGTTTTACAGCTGCTTCGCAAATTTGTTGTCGTAAATTTAGAGATAAACCAATCGCTGGTGCAATTTCGATAACTTTTTGATTTCGGCGTTGCACAGAACAATCACGTTCATAAAGATGAATAATGTTGCCATGTTGATCTCCCAAAATTTGGACTTCGATATGCTTCGGGTTTTCAATGTATTTTTCAACGTAAATATCTGCTGACCCAAATGAAGTCAATGCTTCCGATTTTGCGCGCTCATAGCCTTCACGAAGCTCTTGGTCATTGCGAGCCACACGCATCCCTCGGCCGCCGCCACCGAGTGCTGCCTTAATCATTACAGGATAATTATATTTTTCTACAAAACTAAAAGCCCCATCAATATCAACGCTTCCTTCAGTTCCTGGTATACCTGGAATATTTGCTGCCTTTGCTGCAGCTTTGGCCTTGATTTTATCTCCGAAAACATCCAAATGTTTATTTTCTGGTCCAATAAAGATCAATCCCGCCTCTCGCACCTTAGTTGCAAAGTCTAGATTTTCTGAAAGTAAACCATAACCTGGATGGATCGCATCTGCGCCACACTCATGTGCAATACGAATAATGTCATTGATATCAAGATAAGCATCAATAGGCTTCCTGCCTTTACCTACTAAATAAGCTTCATCAGCTTTAAACCTATGAATGGAGTATTCATCTTCAGCTGCATAGATGGCAACTGTCTTTAATCCTAGTTCATTGGCTGCACGAAAAACTCGGATTGCAATCTCACCACGATTGGCTACAAGTAACTTTTTCATAAATTCTCCTCATAAATTACCTTCAGTTAAGCTTCTGCTCCCGAAAAGAAGGAGCGAAGTCTTTTCCCCGCTTCTTGAATTTCTTCAAGCGACTTAGCATAAGAAATTCGCACATTGTTAGGTGCATTGAAGAAGGACCCTGGTGTAATAGCTAGTCCCACTTTATCAAGTAAAAGGCTACAAAAATCAAGGTCACTATTTATAATTTTACCAAAATAGGTCTTTGACAATACAGGTTTGATATTTGGAAAAAGGTAAAAACTTCCATCTGGAATAATTCTTAAATCTAGCTCAGTCTGTCTTATATCAGTAATTAGACTGTCTTGACAGAATTTAAGTCTATCAACATGAGAACTATCAAAATTCAGAATGGCTTGCTCTGCAGCTTTCTGAGAAACAGAGGAAACGCTCGCTGTAATTTGACTCTGAAATGCGGCAATTTGCTTTGCGATAACCTTTGGCGCAGCCGAATAGCCAACACGCCAGCCAGTCATACCAAAAGCCTTTGAAAAGCCATTAATCACTATGGTATTTTCTTTTAAGTATTCTGAAAGAGTGGCAATTGAAACAAATTCCATTTCATAAACAAGACGTTCATAAATTTCATCGCTAATGACAATTAATTCATGTTTCTCAATAATAGGTGCTAGTTCTTCCAACTCTCCTTTGGAATAGGTTGCACCTGTTGGATTTGACGGACTATTTAGCATTAAGATCTTACTTTTTTTGGAAATTGCCGCTTCCAACAATTTAGGAGTCAGTTTAAACTTAGTTGTTTCATCCAATTGAATAAAATGAGGCACCCCACCGACTAATCTAATCTGTGCCTCATAACTTGGCCAAGCCGGTGTTGGCAAAATGATTTCATCCCCTTCGTTGACTAAAACAGCTAGGGTATTGTATAAAGCTTGTTTTCCACCAGTAGACACTGTTATTTGTCCCGGTGCATATTCCAAGCCATTCTCGATAAGGAGCTTTTCACAAATATTTTGACGTAAGGGTAAAATTCCTGAAGAATTCGTGTAATGAGTAAAGTGGGTGTTTATTGCTTCAATAGCCGCTTCACTTGCTTGTTCAGGTTCATAAAAATTGGGTTCCCCTACTGTGAGGTTAATAATATCTCGCCCTTGATCCTTCAGTGAGGCAATTCGGTCATTCAGCTGTAAAGTTGGAGAATCCGAGAGATAGTTCGTTCTTTTTGAAAATGAAATCAATTTTAAGCACTCCTTCTATGCCGTTCGTATCCCTTGCAGTATATCATTTTTGACATTAATTTCCTAGGCTTGAGACCAACTGGCCTTTTACAAAAAGAACTATCATTCAGGTTATTAAGACCTCTATTTTACAAATCTTTTTGTACTACTATAGTGGTATTTAGCACCAGTACTGCCTGTTATCCACACAAATTTTATAAGGAGAAAATATGTTTAATTAGGCAGCAAATATTTTTGATACCTTTGGCCATCATTGAAGCAAGCTTACTTTATAATACTATTCAATGAACGATTGGGGGAAGATTTTGGACTTCTGAGTCTGATAGTATGAAAAAAAAAGAAAATAACAATCTCTGAAATTTTCTTCACTTTTGATGGAATCACCTTTGCCAATGTCTTAATGTCAATTGAGCTCCTGCAGAACGTAATCAGTTTTCATACGGTAATTATGAAAACTTTTGGCGCCAACACTCTTATTATTACTATACAATTGGCTTTCTTAAGGAACTTGCCTTTTATTCTGTTGGACGACAATCAACCTTGCATTCTAGATATAACAGTCAATGAAAAGACTTAGCGGAATATACTTGGTAAATGAAATCATCGACCTCTTCTTGATAGGACTTTTTTTTAGAATTTTTGCTTAATTGAAAATAACTCAAGCAAAATCATATTACTTCAGTTATTTTTATTTTTAATTTAGGCCAAGTGCTTTGGCAATGTCAATATTGACTCCAAGTACATTGACGGTATTTTCTCCAATGAAGCCAAATAACTTTTGTTGCGTATTCTTTTGAATCATCTTATTCAAATCAGCTTTACTCAACCCTGTTGCTTCAGATAATGCTGGAACTTGAATCTCGGCGCTGGTAGGGCTGATTTGAGGATCAAGTCCCGATCCAGAAGCCGTCAAAAGATCATCCGGAATGGCTTTAGGCGAGACTGTTGGATTGGCTTTTAAGAAGGTCTTCAAGTCTGACTCTACACGTACCTTAAGTGTAGGGTTACTTGGTGATAAATTGGCAGAGCCTGTAGCCACACTTGTATAAATTCCATTGGCCTTATCAGCTATTGTGTAAGTATTGTAGTTAACCGCTGAAGGACGTGCCTTCATAAAGCGCACATCAGTAAATTTCTGACCAATCAAGCTTGAACCCACTACTTTACCATCAACCTTAATCAAACTACCATTTGATTGTGACGGAAAAATTGCTTGTCCTAAACCCGTCATAAGTAAAGGGTAAAAGAGACCACAGATTACGATAAAGACGATAGTAATCAAAAATGGGGTTTTTAATTCAAATAGTAACTTTTTCATCATTTCTCCTTTTACAAGCCAATCACATGCAATAATGGCGCAATCACAAGGTCAATAAACTTGATACCTATAAACGGGGCAATCACACCACCCAATCCGTAAACCAACATATTATGCGCCAACATTTTTTCTGAACGTTGAGGTTTGTACTTCACACCTTTCATAGCAAGTGGAATTAAGATTGGAATGATGATGGCGTTAAAGATCAGAGCTGACAAAATTGCACTTGAAGGAGTTGCTAAACCCATAACATTCAAAATCTTTATCTGAGGAATGGCCAACATAAACATGGCTGGAATAATTGCAAAATATTTTGCAATATCATTGGCAATTGAGAAAGTGGTTAAAGCACCACGTGTAATCAAGAGTTGTTTACCAATCTCAACAATATCAAGAATCTTAGTTGGATCAGAGTCAAGATCGACCATATTGGCAGCCTCCTTAGCTGCGCTAGTACCGGAGTTCATAGCGATACCGACATCGGCTTGAGCAAGAGCAGGGGCATCATTGGTGCCATCACCTGTCATAGCCACAACTTTACCTTGGGCTTGTTCTTTTTTAATCGCAATAATCTTATCTTCTGGTTTGCATTCTGCGATAAAGCTATCCACTCCAGCTTCTTGAGCGATCGTTGCAGCTGTCAAAGGATTATCACCCGTGCACATAATGGTTTTAATCCCCATCTCACGGAGACGAGCGAATCGAATAACCAGACCAGGTTTAATTGTATCTTTTAGATAAATAACCCCAAGAATTTTTTCATTACGTGTCACTGTCAATGGCGTACCGCCAACAGATGAAATCTCGTCAGTAATTGCCTTGAGATCTGTTGGAATATGTCCGCCAAGCTTTTCGATATGGGCGATGATTGCATCAGTGGCTCCCTTACGGATAACTGTGCCATTATTTAAATCAACACCACTCATACGAGTTTGAGCAGTAAACTCAACAAAGTTCATGGCTTCTGGAATCTCGCCTCCCTCTCCCCGTTCTTCATTGGCGAGTTTGACAATTGATTTACCTTCAGGCGTTTCATCTTGTAATGAAGTTAAAACTGCATTATCAATCAATTCTGAAATATCCACACCTGAAACAGACTGAAACTTAGCCGCCATGCGGTTACCATAAGTAATCGTACCTGTTTTATCAAGAATCATGGTATCAACGTCACCAGAAGCTTCCACCGCTTTACCTGACATAGCAATCACATTAAAGCGAGTGACACGATCCATACCGGCAATGCCAATAGCGGACAAGAGTCCACCAATCGTAGTTGGAATCAAACAGACGGTCAGAGCAATTAAAGTTGGAACGGCTAATTGTACATGCACATAAGCCGCAATTGGATAAAGGGTCACGATAACAATCAAGAAAATAATGGTTAAGCTTACCAACAAAGTATTCAAGGCAATTTCGTTCGGAGTTTTTTTACGAGAAGCACCTTCAACCAGTGAAATCATTTTATCCAAGAAGGATTCACCAGCATTTGAAGTGATTTTAATTTTCAACCAGTCACTGGAAACCGTTGTACCACCAGTCACTGAGGCAAAGTCACCTCCTGATTCTTTGATGACAGGAGCAGATTCACCAGTAATGGCTGACTCATCAACTGAGGCAATACCTTCGACAACCTCACCATCATTTGGAATCAATTCACCAGCTTTTACAAGAACAACGTCACCTTTTTTCAAGTCGGAAGCATCAATGATGCGGCCCTCCTCATTCTGATGTTTCAGTTCTAAATCATTCGCAAAATCTTGAACTGACATAAGCACTTTGATATCAGATGGTTTAACGTTGGCTGATTCGACCAAGCGTGCTGTCATACTCTTTTGAGTTTTTTTCAAGCTTTCGGCTTGAGCTTTCCCACGACCTTCCGCGATCGACTCGGCAAAGTTAGCAAAGAGAATGGTCAAGAGCAAAATCATAGTTACAATAATATTGTAAATTCGGATTGAAGTGGCTACTGGACCAAAGAGAGCTGGGAAAATAGATAAGACTAAGGTAATCAGAAAACCGACTTCCACGACGAACATAACTGGATTTTTAATCATGTAAGCTGGATTTAGTTTTAAAATCGCCCCTTTTAAAGAGCTTTGAAGAATCTTCTGATTCAACATTTTTTTATTATTTGTACGCATAACTCACACCCTCACATAGTTAAAAATTCAGAAATAGGGCCAAGGACAAGCACTGGTAAGAAAGTCAAAGCCGAAATCACGAGAACAACGACGAAGAGAACAATAGTAAATGTAGCTGTATCCGTCTTCAGAGTACCTAAAGATTCATTTACTTTTGGCTTTGCCATTAATGAAGCTGCAATCGCAAGTTGGATGATCATTGTGACATAACGGCCAAAGAACATTGCTAGGCCAGTTGTCACATTCCAAAAGATTGTATTATCTTTCATGCCTTCAAACCCAGAACCGTTATTGGCGGAAGAGGAGGCATATTGATAGACTACTTGTGATAGACCGTGGAAGCCCGGGTTTGTGATCCCTGCAAGCCCAGCTGAGACTGAAATAGCCAGAGCCGAGAAAGCTAAGATAATCAAGGGATGAACGATGATTCCTAGTGCGGTCAACTTCATTTCTTTGCCTTCAATCTTCTTGCCAAGATAAACTGGTGTCCGTCCAATCATGAGTCCACAGATGAAGACGCTCAGGATAACATAAAGGATCATGTTCATGAGACCCACTCCCTTGCCACCAAAGACCACATTTAACATCATGTTGATCATAGCAATACCACCAGACAATGGTGTCAGCGTATCATGCATATTATTTACAGAACCTGTCGTAAAGGCGGTAGTGATTTCAGTAAACAAACCAGACATATTCACACCAAAGCGACTTTCTTTGCCTTCCATGCTACCCATTGATTGGTTCAATCCAAGGTGGGCCAAAATTGGATTTCCTTTCGATTCTGACCAAAGAATCACAGCCAAGCCAAGCACAAATAGAATCGCCATCACGATGAAAATAGGACGCGCCTGGCGTCCGAGCCAGATTTTCTTCTCTTTTTTATTCTTGAGTCCTTGATTTTTTACAAATTTATTTTCAACCATCATGTGACCGAAGGCGAAGAGGACTGAACCAGGTAAGAGCATCATTGAAAGCATTTCTATAATGTTAGTAAAGACACTTGGATTTTCAAAAGGCATGGCTGAGTTGGCCCCAAAGAAACCACCGCCATTAGTACCTAAATGTTTGATGATTTCAAGTGTGGCCACAGGTCCCATGGGGATATCTTGAAATTTTCCTTCAATCGTTGTAACCGTCAAGTTATGCATCAGGGTTTGGGGCACACCTTGTGAGATAAGAATTAAAGCACCGATAATTGAAAAAGGTAAAAGAACTCGGGTGATAATTCTAACAAAGTCAACGTAGAAGTTTCCCATATCTGAGAACTTTCCAGACAGGGCACGGATGAAGGCCATTGCCGCTGCAAAACCAGATGCTGCTGAAGTGAACATCATAAAGGTAATCACAACCATTTGGCTCAAATAAGACAACCCAGTTTCACCCGCGTAATCTTGTAAGTCAGTGTTCGTAATAAATGAAATCACAGTGTTAAAGCCAAGTGAAGGCTCCATGCCAGCAATATGATTAGGATTAAAAATTGGAAGGGCTTGAATACGCAAGATGAGGTAGCCAATAAAAACCATCGCAAAATTGGTCAAAACCAAAGCAACAGCATATTTTTTCCAAGACATTTTAATTTTTTTCAAGCTAATCAGTTTATAAATAAATCCATCAATTTTATCAAAGACAGGATCGGCAAAAGTATGTTGTTCAGTAGCGATATGATAAAGGTATTTACCTGTTGGTATCATGAAGAGGACGCCAATGACAATAACCAGAACAATTTGTAACATATTTCCTCCTAAAATTTATCTGGATGAATCAGTGCATAGACTAAATACGCTGCGAGCAAAACAATAATAATTCCCAAAATTGCATACATCATTTTTAAACCTAACCTTCTTCTTTAATCTGCATATCACACCAATTAATCAAAAGTAACAACAAGGTAGCGCAGACAATTAAACTTATTAACATTATGAAATCCATCATTTTTCTTCCTCCATTGGAAAATCATTTTAACAGAAAAAATATTAAGAAAGTATTAAGATTTTGGGTTGGATATTAAGATTCCATTAAAGTCCAGATCATGGCGTTCT
The DNA here is from genome assembly GCF_014202895.1 of Lactovum miscens. Taxonomy (GTDB): domain Bacteria; phylum Bacillota; class Bacilli; order Lactobacillales; family Streptococcaceae; genus Lactovum; species Lactovum miscens. The sequence continues at coordinate 14,147 of NZ_JACHHV010000008.1, read as the reverse complement.
CACCTTTTTTATATGGTCTACAGCCTCCTTGAAGGAAGTTTATTTTCACAAACTGAAATAAAAAAGCACCATTTAAAAATGGTACTCAAAATTTAAATTTTTTGTTTAATCAATTCTGTTCATACGATAGCCAACTCCGATATGAGTTTGAATCAATTGTGGATTTGAGGGGTCAATCTCAATTTTCTTGCGGAGAGTTGTCGCAAAAACACGCAGAGCTGCAAAATCATAATCGTTGTAGCCCCAAATCTCCTTGGTAATAAAGTGATAAGTCAAAACTCGATTTAAATTGTTAGCAAGAAGACAAAGCAGTTTATATTCAATCGGTGTCAGATGAATTTCTTTATCTTGCACGAAGACGGAACCACCATCAAAATCAATCCTTAGCCAGCCATTTTCGAAGATTTGACTCTCTTCTTCAACCTGTGACATCTGTCCAAATCTCTCTTGCCTTCTTTGATTGACCCGTAAGCGAGCCAATAGTTCATCTGTAGAGAAAGGTTTGGTCAAATAATCATCTGCTCCCGCATCAAGAGCCTGAATCTTGTCTGAATCTTCACCACGTGCACTAATCACAATAATTGGGAGGTTAGAAAAACCACGAACCTTTTCAATAATTTCCACTCCATCCATATCTGGTAGCCCCATGTCTAGAAGTAAAATGTCTGGTAACTTAGAAACAATTTCATGAAGACATTGTTTCCCGGTTTTAGTTGATCGATAATCGTAGCCTTCGACTTCCATTGTCACACTCAATAATTTATTGATTGAAGGATCATCTTCACATATTATGATATTAGCTTTTCCAGCCATTTATATCCACCTCCACTAGCGGCAAGTTGAAACCAATAATTGTTCCTTTTGGTTTATTATCCTTCACATAAATCTCTCCACTATGTGAATTTATAATAGTTTTACAAAGTGATAAACCAATTCCAAGTCCGCGTTTTGAGTCTGGATTCTTATCAGCAGTATAGAAGAGATCAAAAATCTTTGTCTTAGCCACATCTGAAATTCCCTCTCCATCATCAGCGATTTCTACTTGAATACTGTTTTTCAGTCTTTCAGCCATCAATGTAATTGTTGAACCTTTTGGCGTATATTTAATTGCATTATTTACGATATTAATAATCACCTGTACAATCAAGGCACTATCCATTTTAGCAAAAAGTACCTCATCCGACAGAATTGTTTTTAACTGATGTTCATTAATATGACGGTCCACATGTTTCAAGGCTTCAGTAATAGCTTCTTCTATGCTATTAACCTGAAGGTTTAAAGCCACATTACTTTCTAATTTCGTGACAGCGAGAAGGTTTTCAATTAAGCTAATCAGCCACATGGAATCGTCATAAATATAAGAATAAAGCTCTAACTTTCTTGGCTCATTGAAAGAATTGCGATTCTCCATCAATAGTTTAGCATTTCCAGAGATACTGGTCAGAGGACTTCGTAAGTCATGAGAAATAGCCCGCAAGAGATTGGCGCGCAGCTGTTCTTGCTTCATTTCGATAACTGTTTGTTGCTGCTCAGAGCGGAGAACTTCTTTCTCAAGAGCTAGACCTGCTTCACCTAAAATAGACAAAAACACACTTTTTTCAAAGGGTTCAATCTCTTTTCCATCTAGCATGGAAACACCAATAATGGCGAAAATTCTGTTTTTGAGGCGAACTGAGAGATAGAGATATTTTGAGGCAGACAAAGTATTGGTTGTTGCCCCAGCCCTTTTGTTGTTGTGAAGTACCCAGTCGGCAACACCATTTTCCTTCAAACGCTGATAAGTTTCCAAAGTTTGATTCGACTGAGTTGCTGGAAAAAAGACCGCATTTTGCAAGACTTCATTTTCAACAGGATAAACCACCACGTCTTTCTCAAGTAAATGAGTAAGGGATCTAGCTGTTGCACTCAAAATTTCAGGAACACTCTCTGGAATTTGTAAATCTTTATTGGCTTGAAGTAGGAGTTCAGTTCGGTAAGATTTTTCTGCGTTCATCTTTACCTGATTTTGAATTCGCTTAATCAGGGTCGAGGTGATCAACCCGGCTGTCAACATGATGGCAAAGGTCACCGGATAGCTATTATTAAAGACTTCGAATGAAAAATAAGGGACAGTAAAGAAATAGTTAAAACAAAGAACAGATAACACTGAGGAAATTACACTGAAAATTCGCCCACGAGTGATTACCGCGTTGATCTGTACACCCAAAATATAGATTGTAATAATATTTGAAACATTAAACTTCCAATAATCGAAAATCAGGCCAACCAGAGTACAGGCAAATAAGACCATAATCGTCTTAAAAAGGTCGCTAAAGGTAAAGTGAATTGTGGGAAACTTTCTTATTCTAGAAAAATTCTGGTATCCAGCTTTAGTATATGGAATAATATAAATATCCAGCTCTGGCGCCAATTGTCCCAACTTATCAATAAAGCTTACCCCGCCAAAATTACGTTTCTCAGGTGTTTTCCCAATGACTAGTTTCGTAATATGACTCGTTTTTGCGTATTCTGAAATTTGCTCAGCCAACCCTGTCCCATAGACAACTGAAACTTTAGCTCCAAGTTGCTCAGCCAGTCTCAAGTTCTGTCGTAAACTTTTTCTCTCTTCATGGCTTAAACTTTCATCGCCCTCTTCACTCACATAAAGGGCTGTCAATTCAGCCTTAAAAGCGGCTGCTAATCTTACTGCTGCTCGAATGACAATTGGCGAAGAAGGTGAGGAGGAGACACAAACTAGAATCTGTTCTTTGGCAAAGCCTACTTTAGCATCAACTTGTTGCTTATTAGCCAAATTATTGACCTGATCAGCCGTTTTAAGCAAAGCAATTTCACGGAGAGCAAAAAGTTTTTCAAGTGTAAAGAAGTTATTTAAAGCCCGTTCAGCTTGGACTTTGTTATATATTTTTCCCTTGTGTAGCCTTTCCAAAAGATCGGCTGGCTCAATATCAACCAGCTTGATTTGATCTGCCTCATTAAAAACGTAGTCTGGAATTCTCTCATTGACCTGAATATCCGTAATTTGTTGAACTTGATCCATGAGGCTCTCAATATGTTGAACATTCAAAGTCGTATAAACATCAATCCCAGCACGTAATAACTCTTCGATGTCTTGGAAACGTTTCTTATTACGTGAGCCAGTTACGTTATTATGCGCCAATTCATCAACTAAGACCAACTGAGGTTTACGCCTTAAAGTGGCATCCAGATCAAACTCAGAAAATCTTAAACCTCTGTAGGTCATTTCTTTAGCCGAAATTGACTCAAATCCTAAAGCCAACTGGCTTGTTTCTGGCCTGGCATGAGGCTCAATATAACCTAGAACAACTTCAATTCCATTTGCCTTGGCTTCTTGGGCTCCTTGCAACATAGCATAAGTTTTTCCAACACCCGCGGCATAACCAAAGTAAATCCTTAATTTTCCTTGATGCATCTTTCCCTCCAATAAGCTCTTGAACAATTTCTAAGCTTAATTTAGTAACCATACTTATAACACATTTCATTCTCTTCTCGCAAAATCTAAGATTTTTGAGCTAACTAGCATGCTATAATTGGACATCAACTGTAACTCACGCTGTTATATCTATTACCATTTTACTCAAAAATTAGAAAAATAGTTATATCTTGTTAATATTTCAAATTTTAAAGAAAGGTTTCAAGTATGAAAATCGTAATTTTTGGTGGTTCCGGATTTATAGGCGAAAGCCTGGTCAAAACTTTATCTCAAGAAGCTAATGCTGAGATAGTTGTAATTTCTCGCCGTCCGCAATACAAATACCAGACTTTACCAAATGTCAAATGGCTTGTATCTTCAGTGACTGAAGATACAAGCTGGCAAACTACTGTTAAGGAAGCTGACTGGGTCATTGATTGTATTGGTATTCTTTTACCCAACCCCTTCAAGAAACAAAACTACCAAAGCGCCTCAATTAATCCTGCTCTCAAACTGATTCACTTTATTGCAAAATGTCAAAAGCCGAAATTTATATTTGTTTCTGCTAAGAAAATCCCATTCTTCATTTCTCCTTATTTTAAGGCAAAATTGAGAGTTGAAACGGAGATCATAGATTTTTTGGCAGATAGAGGACAAGCAATCTATCCAACGATTGTCTATGATCAACCAAAGCAAAGAAATTGGACAACCGCACAGCTTATTCTTTTTGCCAATCATTGGCCATTAATCAAAATTCTTGTTAAAGACTACCTTCCGATTCAAAGAAAAATTTTGAGCCAAGAAGTTGTCAAAATTTTGAAGGGACAAAATTCTTATTTGTCCAAGCGAAATTATTAGAGCACTCAGAATTTTTGTGTTTAAGACAAACAAACGAATAACAGATAAATCGACTTCTATGTAACAATAGTACAAAAATATCAAGAAAAATTTGTTATGTGCATAATAAATTCTGTTATAATTTAGCTATGGAAAAACAAGTCTTATTTACGATTTTTGGAGCCACTGGTGATTTAGCCAGCCGCAAATTGTACCCTTCACTCTTCCGCTTGTTTAAACGCGGTGAATTAGCTGAGAATTTTGCAGTGATTGGAACAGCCCGCCGCCCTTGGACAGATGATTACTACCGCGAAATCGTGCTCGCATCAATTTCAAGTTTATCAAATGATAAACGTCAAGCTGAGCTCTTTACTAATCATTTCTATTATCAAAGTCATGATGTATCTGATAGTGGACATTATGCCACTTTAAAAGTGCTCGGTGAAAAATTAGCTAGTCAATATCAAACAAGAGGAAATCAAATTTTTTTCTTAGCCATGGCGCCTCGATTCTTTGGCAACATTGCTCAACACTTAAAGTCTGAGAAAGTTTTGACTGGAAAAGGATTTGAGCGTATCGTCATTGAGAAACCTTTTGGCGAAAGCTTAAGTACTGCTACAGAGCTTAATGATTCACTACGTCAAGTCTTTGATGAATCACAAATTTTTCGTATTGATCATTACTTGGGTAAGGAAATGATTCAATCTGTTTCAGCTGTACGCTTCGCAAATCCAATTTTTGAAGCTCTCTGGAGCAATCAATATATTGATAACATCCAAATCACTTTTGCCGAGGCTATTGGTGTTGAAGACCGCGGTGGATACTATGATGGTTCTGGCGCCCTGAAAGATATGATTCAAAATCATGTCTTGCAGGTTTTATCCCTTCTTGCAATGGAAAAACCAGTCAAATTTGATGGAGACTCTATTTTAGCAGAGAAGGTTAAAGCTCTCCAAGCAATTCGTAAATACAGTCATGAAGAAGCTAAGGAGAGCTTCATTCGAGGCCAGTATGTATCTGCTAAATTTGACGGTCAAGACTTCATAGGCTATCGCTCTGAGCCAAAGGTTGCAGAAGACTCTCGTACTGAAACCTTTGTAGCTGGCAAATTTTTGATTGACAACGAACGTTGGGCTGGTGTGCCATTCTATGTTCGTTCAGGTAAGCGTTTGACAGAAAAAGGAACGCGTATAAATGTGGTCTTTAAAAATGAAAGTAACCCACTTTTTGAAAATGTTCAACAAAATGTATTGACTATTTATATTCAACCAACAGAAGGTTTTAGTCTGACCGTCAATGGAAAACAGGCTGGATCAGGCTTTGAAATTGATCCTCTACGACTTGCTTTCCGACATGACGCTGAGTACTTTGGAAATTCTCCAGAAGCCTATGAAACTCTGTTCCTTGATGCCCTGAATGGTAATAGTATGAACTTTTCACATTGGGAAGAAGCTAAACGAGCTTGGGAACTGATTGATGTTGTTCGTGAGGCTTGGGACAGTGATAGCTCTGAACTACCAGAATACCCTGCTGGGTCTATGGGACCAATAGCCTCTTTCAAGTTACTAGAAAAAGATGGACGCAGTTGGAACTGGAAACCAGATGAATGGTATCGTAAAAGAGGTAAGTTATAATGATCGAAAATATGATTGACCACAAAGATTTTGAGATGCGCATGCGTCAAGAATTGGCGATTCCTTTTTGGAATTTAAAAGCAAACAAATCTCAATTTACCGAGACTGAATTTCAGAAAATGAAAAGTCAGCTTATGGCCGATATTGAAACGTATGCTGAGTCCTATGTCAATCCATCAGAAAACGAATAAAAATGAAAAGATAATGAAAAAAACTTCCAGGCTTGGAAGTTTTTTTCATTTTTAAAAATTCATTAATTTTAAAACACGCCATCAATATCTGTTACTGCAATCAGTTTGTGGTTAACAAACTCTTTGATACCCAAATCAACCAGTTCACGTCCATAACCAGATCGACGAATGCCTCCAAAAGGTAAATCAGCTGCAACTCCTGTTGGATGATTTATATAAACCATACCTGTCGAGATTTTTTGTCCGACTTCAACACCATGCTGTATATCTTGAGTGAAGACTGAACCACCAAGTCCAAAAGGTGAGTTATTAGCAACGCGTATGGCCTCTTCCTCATCCTTAACTCGGATCACTTGTGAAACTGGCCCAAAGAATTCTAAGCTATAGGCCGGATTGTCCTCTGTCATGTTCAAAAGAATTGGTTGGAAGAAAGAACCTTGGCTCGGCACTTCAGCACCAATAATCTCAACTTGTGCTCCATTTTGAATGGCCAAATCCAAATGTTGCTGAAGCTCTTCACGTGCGGCAGTTGATGATAACGGTGCTAGTGTCGTTGTTGGATCTAAAGGATCACCTGCTTTTAATTGGGCAACACCTTGCTTATACTTCTTTAAAAATTCATCATAGACATCTTCTAGTACGATGATTCTTTTCGATGAGCAGCACACCTGACCACCATTCCAATGACGTCCAGTTACTGCCCAATTAACCGTCTTATCAATATCTGCATCTGAGAGGACAATAAAAGCGTCCGCGCCTCCAAGCTCCATAGTTGATTTTTTCAGGGCCCGAGCGGCTTGGGCGGCAACAATTGCACCTGCTCCCTCAGAACCAGTCAAGGCTATTCCTTGAACACGAACATCTTTAATAATCTGATCCAACTGATCACGTGTTGCATAGAGGTTTGTAAAACCACCCTCAACTAAGCCAGCTTCTCTGAACAATTCTTCAAAAGCAGCCGCACATTGTGGCACATTTGATGCATGTTTTAATAAGATAACATTTCCTGCCGCCAATTGTGGTGCTCCTACCCGAACGATTTGATAGTATGGGAAATTCCATGGTTCAATTGTCAGAATAATACCGAGAGGGACAGATTCTACCCAGTTATCAATATATGACGGATGTTTACTGACCAGCTTTTGTGGTTTCAATAGCTCTTGCGCATTCTCTACATAGTACTCCAGAATTTGCGCAGACAATTCAACTTCTCCTTCAGCCTCTCCAATCAATTTGCCCATCTCTAATGTCAAGAGCTTTGCAAATTCTGTATGACGAGCTCTTAGCAAATCTGCAGCTTTCTGAAGTACTTTCACCCGCTCTGAAACTGCAGTTTTACTCCAAACTTCAAAAGCAGCTTGAGCTTTATCTAAAATAACACTTACCTCGGCATCTGTTGCATCCGGGAAAGATTTTACCAATTCACCTGTATAGGGGTTTGTAGTTGCGTAGGTCATTTTCTTCTCCTTAAAAATTAAAATTTTACCATTTACGCAAGCAGACAAGAAAAAACACATGTGAGCCTGTTCAACAATTCTAACGCGAGCGCTTTCAAATGTCAATTTCATTATAGATAAAGAAAAACGGGTCTTAACAACTCGTTTATTTTTGGTTCCGTTTTTATTACAAGTCTGCTCCGTTGTTCTCATAATAAGCTATAAGTTTACCCACTACTTCACTCTCTACCATTTTATGAGCTTGAACAATTGCGCTTGATATCGCTTCAGGCGTAGAGTTACCATGCGCCTTAACCAAAGGAGCCTTAAGACCAAAGAGAACCGCCCCCCCCCGCACTTGAGCCCATTGACTTAAGCGATGAAAGATCATTTTTAATTAAAATACCACCAATTTTAGTTTTTAAATTTCCATTTTTTATAGTTGATTTTAGAAGTTTGAAAACAGTTGATAGAGTTCCTTCAATTGCTTTAAGAACAGCATTACCTGTAAAGCCATCAGCAACAATCACATCTGCTACTCCATCAAGAATGTCACGAGCCTCAGTATTTCCGACAAAATTTATTAGACCCTGTCGATCCAATTCTTTAAGCATTCCATGTGCTTCTTTAATCATCTGAGAACCTTTTGATTCTTCAGAACCATTTGATAAGAGAGCCACCCGGGGATTTTTGATGCCACGAACATGCTGCGCATAGTAACTTCCCAAGATAGCATAGTCACGTAAATGCTCTGCCTTGTTATCAGCGTTTGCACCTAAATCTAGCATATCAAAACCTGTTCCATCTGTACTCGGCAAAGTTGTCAAGAGACCTGGACGTTCTACTTTCTTAATACGACCAATTTGAAGTAGACCAGCTGTGAGCAGAGCACCTGTTGAACCTGCTGACACAATCGCATCTGCTTCCCCAGAATTAACAGCATGAATGGCACGAACCATTGAGGAGTCTTTTTTCGTCTTTACAACGCGCAAAGGATCATCATGAAAATCAACAATTTCGGTTGTTGGCAGTATTGTCACGTTTTTTTCATCTTCAAGAAGTTCACGAATCTTTGTCTCATCACCAAATATAAGAAATTCTGTATCTTGAAGTTCTTTTTTTGCTTGATTAAGACCTTTAATCACTGACTCAGGCGCGAAATCGCCACCCATGGCATCAATTGCTATTTTCATTGTTATATCCCTATTTCTACACTTATTAAGTACTTCTATTATATTAAAAAAATGTCTCAAAGACATTTGTTAGCCATTTTATTTATTAAATCATTTCATAGATTGCATCTGCCACAGCTCCCTCTTCACATGATGAAACAACTTTATAGGCTTTAGCTTTTATCTCTTCTTCGGCATTAGCTGGTGCAAATGAATATTCAAAGAGATCAAATAGGCTACTATCATTGAGGCCATCTCCCAGAACCATGACCTCTTCCTTTTTGAAACCAAATCTTTCAATGGCCTCTTCAAGAATAAAGCCTTTCTGGGCATGAAGATCTGTGATTTCAATATTATCCATAAAAGATGAAAGATAGCTAATCCCTTCTAAATTCGCCAATTTTTCTTTGCCTAGCTCAATTGGTCCTAATTCCCTAGAAAATGATTCTACTTTTAGGATTTCTAAATCTCTTTTTAAGAATTCTAGCTTATCGCCCAGTGGCTTAAGGTTTGCACAGGCCATTTTCGAAAGGCTACCACCTTGTTCAAAATCTTCTGGTTTAGCCCCAAATTTAAGTACAGAACGTGTCACAAACTGATTTTTGGTTTCATCTGGGTCAACCGAGTAAAAACCGTCTGTTGTAAAAACCATATATGGAAGATCAAAACTTTCAAGAATGTCTGTGACCGGAATAAAAGACTCTTTATCCAAATAAGCACTACTCAAGACTTCACCCCGGGCATTCACAAATTGTGCCCCATTCCCTAAAATTGCACAGTCCATTGTTAAATTTGCAGGTTCAGTTCGTTCTAATAATGTACCATAATCACGCCCAGTGGCAATCCCAAACATAACACCTTTAGCACGTGCATAACGAATTGCCTCTAGGTTTCTCTCTGGAATACCTTCATGAGAAGCTAGTGTTCCATCTACATCTGTGACTATCAAATTAATCATTACTCTTCCTCTATTTTTAACTAATTAATACTTATTCAAATGTCCAATCACTAAGCTTGGGTAGAAGAACTTTAAATTTATGTCTGAGCTTTCAAAACAAATCAATTTTTGGCTTTACGAAGCATGTTGTGCAAGGAAGGCCAATGATTTTGGAGAAGGATTAACTAAATTCAAACAGCACTCGGATACAAGCATACTTAAAGAACAAACTTAGCTCAAATTTTAATTTTCATTAATTACCTTCCAATTCAAGCCACTGATAGAGTCTAGCTGTAATCAAGCAGTCATTTAATGCATCATGTGATTTTAACCTCATATCAAAGAAATACTTGATAGTTGAAAGCTTATAATTCTGCAAAAAAGGCATCTTTTTTTTTGCGCCTGTTACAGTATCATAAGTTTCAAAAAATTCGCGGCGACGATGTTGATCCAGTTCGTAGTCAAGAAAACTCATGTCAAAACCAATATTATGGCCAACAATCAATTCACCAGAAATAAAATTCAAAAAATCATCGAACACCTCATCAAGAAGGGGTTGACTTTCCAAATGTCCTGCATCAATTCCCGTTAATCTAGTAATTTGAGGGCTTAAACTCGAACGTTGTGGTTTTATTAATTGATTAAAACGGGCAATTTCATTTTTTCCGTCAAATTTAACAGCTCCAAGCTGGATAATTTCATTGTTACTTGGTGAAAAACCTGTAGTTTCAAAATCCATAACAATATAGGTCGATTTCGTCATAATTTTATTATAGCAGAATCTATTTGCAATAATTTCAATTAACTCGTTTTAGAAAATTGAATTCTTTAGATTTATTCTCGCGAATCCTTTAAAGATATTCTTTCACATTGAACTATCGCGAGATAATTGCTCATCAAGGTAAGATAAGTTCTCAATAGCACATAAAAAAACTTGCTCTGGTAACCCTAACCTAAAAATTTAATATTTTATATTGAAAAAATTACCAATCAAAAAGGAAAGTACTTTTCCGAATACCTTCCTAAACTTCCTTTTCAAGTTTATTTATTTTCCAAGTTCTCACCATTGCTTGCAATAACTTGTTGATACCATTTGAAAGACTTCTTCGGTGTACGTTTGAGACTACCATTTCCGAAGTCATCACGATCCACGTAGATGAAACCATAACGTTTACTCATCTCTCCACTACTTGCCGATACAAGGTCAATACACCCCCAGCTAGTGTAACCAAGTAAATCGACCCCATCAAGTTCTACTGCTTTCTTCATCTCGGAAATATGTTCAGCCATGTAAGCAATCCTATAGTCATCTTCAACATACCCATTCTCATCTGGGACATCTTTTGCTCCCAGTCCATTTTCCACAATAAAGAGTGGTTTTTGATAACGATCATAGAGTGTGTTCATCGTAATACGCAATCCAACTGGATCAATTTGCCAACCCCATTCACTTGCACTGAGATAAGGATTCGCTACCGAATCAAAGATATTTCCAGCCGATTTATCTGCATTCTCTTCATGGGCTTTGGCTGTTCTAGATGAATAGTAACTAAAAGAAACGAAGTCTACTGTATTTTCATCAAGAATCTCAAGATCTCCTTCTTCAATTGGTAACTGGATGTCTTTCCGTTCTAGTTCTTTTAAAAGGTAATTTGGATATTTTCCTCGTGACTGAACATCAATAAAGAAAAGATTGTCTCGATTAACTTTTTGAGCCTTTAAGACATTCTCAGGCTTACAGTCATATGGGTAGAAATCTCCAGCTGCCAACATACAACCTATCATGTTATTTTCATCAATCTCGTGACCAATTTTTGTCGCAATGGCTGAGGCTAAAAGTTCATGATGAGCTGCGTGGTAAATCACTTCATCATGATTTTCACCCTCATCAAAAACAATACCGGCTCCCATAAATGGCGCATGTAGCAGGACGTTTATTTCGTTAAAAGTCAACCAGTATTTAACGAGACCTTTATACCGGGTAAAAATAGTGCGAACCAATTTTTCATAAAAATCAAGCATCTTACGGTTTCTCCAACCGCCGTAATTTTTTATAAGATAAACTGGACAATCAAAATGCGTAATAGTAACTAAAGGCTCAATTCCAAGTCGATGGCACTCCTTAAAAATATCTTCATAGAACTTTAAACCCGCTTCATTAGGCTTTGTCTCATCTCCATTTGGGAAAATACGTGTCCAAGCCAAGCTCAAACGATAAGTCTTGAAACCCATTTCAGCAAAAAGTGCTAAGTCTTCCCGCCAATGATGATACATATCAATTGCGTTTTTTGCAGGATAAAAATGTTCATCGTCAAATTCTAAGTGCTTCATTTCTCCTAAGCTGATCGGCCAGCGATCTTTCCCGTGTGGCACTAGGTCTACATTAGCAAGGCCACGTCCATCTTGATCAAAACCACCCTCACACTGATTCGCTGCTGTTGCACCACCCCATAAAAAATCTTTTTTAAATGGCATTTTTTCTCCTTAATTTTTAGTTATCTTTTAGTTAGCTAAAGGATACTTAATTTTACCAAAAAAACAGATATTATTTCAAGCGCTTTCATTTTTCTGAAATAAATAAAAACTTCCATTTTTGGAAGTTTATGCGCTCTCAATAAGTTTTTCCATCTCAGCTAGAACTGCCGACTCATCGTTTGTTCCGATAACATAATCCGCTATTTCTCTTATCCTATCCGTCGCATTGCCAACAGCAACTCCTGTACCAGCATGGCTAAGCATTTCAAAATCATTCATCTGGTCACCAAAAACAGTGGCGTCTTCTAGAGTTAAGTCAAAGTGATTCGCTAGTACTTCAAGACCTGTTGCTTTACTAATTCCTGCTGGAATAATGTCAATTGAGTTAAAACCTGATGAGGTCGCCCGTGCAAAAGGAAGCTTATCATTCAGCCAGATTATGCTTTCTTCAAGATGTTCTTCTGGAAAACGTGTTGATATCTTGAGCATAATATCATTTAGCTTACTCATTGAGTCAACCTTTTGACAATTTGGATAGTAAAGTCCAATAGCTTCAAAATATTTTTCGTTAACCGTCATTGGAACATAAGATCCTTTTAGACCTGAAATTATAAATGATTCCATGGGACTATACGGCATAATTTGTAGTTGGCGCATCAACTCCTCCATCTCAGCCTTTTCAAATCGAACCGCATGAATTATCTCATCTCCAATTGCCACCACTCCACCATTTTCAGCTACGTAAGCAATGCGATCTTTGACTGGTGAAAAGACCTGGTGGAGGGCCAAGAGTTGTCTCCCTGAAGAACTGACAAACAAGGCCTGATTCTCTTCAAACTTATCAAGTAACTTTTCTAACCGTTCCAAATCATAAGTCCGATCATCACGAAGAAAAGTGCCATCCATATCAGTCGCAAAAATTCTTTTGTATTTATCCATACTTGATTATAACAATTTATCCGAATGAATGAATCATCTTAGAATCTTATGTAAGTGTCAAATAATTGGCTGTAAATCTTCAAAACTGAATTTTTGTTTATATTTTAAAGCTCCTCCTGAGCTCCTGAGGCCCAAGATGTGCTTGGTAAAGTGAGTGGTAATCCCATTTCATCACCTTCTTGAACTCTGAAGTTGGCTTCTGATAAGTCCTAAAAAGGTGGTGCCAGTCGTAAACAGGCACCTCAACTTCAGGAAGGAAGTCATAATCTGTGTAGGCATTAAAGTTTTGATTCCGGCGTGCGCTGAGCAATTTAACCATCGCCTGAGCCCCCGCTTCACTCCAACGTCGGCCTTGTTTCTTCATCCGATAAGTATAGAGACGATGGTGACTCTCACAAGTGCCAATGACTGCCTCAAAATCTTTGAGAAGGGAACGTTGCTTGAAAGGCTTGAGTGAGCGCCAATTGCGATTAATGTAAGCTTGAAGTAAGTGCAGGTTCTCAAGTTCTTCTGGTGTTTCACACAAGCTCTCAATCGTCTCATAAAGCGGAACCAAGCTTTCAGAAGCGTAAGCGTACAGCGCCTTTTGAAAGTCCTTCACCAATTCCGGCACGAACTTCAGGCGTTCCTTGATCTTCTTGTTCACGTGATAACGATCCACAAAGTGCTCGTGGCAGAACGCTTCGCCACACAAGCTGTCAAAGTCGCTCTTCTGATAGCCTGAACCTTCGTCTGAGTTGCTCACAATTACGGTCTCACGTAAGTCATAGGTCTGACCCAAATAATTTTCGAGCGCTTCAAAAGCTTTCTCTCGGTCCAAATCAATGAATTCTTGGTAGTGGAGAAGCTTCGTACGCTGTTTTCCCACTTTTTGACGTCCTTCACAGACTTGAAGCCGGTGAAGATAAAAGTTCCCTCCGCCTTGTTTTCCCACAGAGAATGCATCCCCTTCCAGATACAAAATCTTGACTTTTCGTGTGCCTGAGGTTGGCGCATTCGCTAAGGCATTGCTTTGATTGCGGTCAATCTCTTGCCCTATTTGCTTCGCCAATTGTTGGAGCTGTTGGTGACTGATCGTGAGGGGAGAAACCAAACC
>NZ_JACHHV010000007.1 GCF_014202895.1 Lactovum miscens | reverse complement strand
GAGACTTGGATGAATCAATATCCAAGAAAAATGTTCAAGTATCAGACACCACTTCAGATGTATCGGGGTGGCTAAATTAAATTTGCAATTTGCCACTTTTAAAATTTTTAAAACATTCATTTTTTGATCAGCTTTAAAATTTTCGAGTTTTCCAACCATAAGTATTCCAACTCCAAGAAGAACTATTGCCAAGCCAAAAAGTACATAATAGCCTGTCAAGCCACTCATTTTAACTATCAACCAACCCGATAAAGCAGGAATGACAATGCCAAATGCAAACGCCATCATTTGCTGTAACGAGAAAAATCTCGGACGGTTATTTGAATCCACTAAATTTCCAATTAAAAGATTTAATGAAAACCAATAAAGGCCACTACCAAGGCCAGAAAATATTCCCAACGGAATCACAAAAGAAAGTAAATTGGATTGCAAAACTAAAATTATGAGGTAATAAAGCACATTTGTGGCTATCCCAATCCGAAATATTACACTTATGGAAATCTTGGATAATAAGAAGCTTCCACTCACAAAAGCAACCAGCAAAACAAAATAATTTAAAATGTTTTGCCAAATTACTAGATCAATACTGTTGTGGGTAGAGCGCATCAAGAAAACATTTATAAAAGTAGCGGCAACACTATTTCCTGCTGAAAATAACATGGCTACAGATAGGAGAATTTTTGCTTGAGTCTTCACTTGATTAATTATATAACAAAAAGAGCAAGTAAGTGAAAACACTTTCTTACTCTTACCACTATTGATGATTACTTTGAATATCAACTCATTTCTCAGCAAGAGCGTTCTTAACGAGACTCAACCAAGCTGCTCTTCCAGCAGGGCGGTCCGAAATATGAACACCATCTGGATCATAATACTCTGGATGATTTTGGGCTACCGTTCTCCAGTCAGCAATGCTAACGTTCTTATACTTACCTTTAATTGAAATTTCCCAATCAGCAATCTTATCAGAATTAAATGGGCCACCTACTGAAAAATTTGCCGGAGTAACTAAAACAAGATGGTGCTTTCCGGAATATTCCTTAATTGTGTCTTTCAAAATTTGAATATCAATCGCTGGTACAATAGAATTTGTGCCCAGTGCTATCACGATACTTGTATTTTCTGGAAGATTCTTCATGTCATTGATTAAGTCTGCTCTCAAATCGGACGAAATCTTTCTATCGCCTGCTGTATCAGCATATGAACCTGGAATGAACTTCTCTAAATTTGGAGCATTCGAAAAGGGAACTCTTGTTCCATTAGCTACCGAATCGCCAATTACTAAAATATTTACCCCTGCCTTACCTGTTTCAACCAAACTTTCAGCTAAATATAGATTTTGACTCGCTTGTGCAGCTGTTCCTTGCCATAATGCGGCAGTCAAACTAGTTGCCCCACTTGAGCGTATTAGTGATAAAACACTTGGAAAGAGTAAAAAAAGTGTCAAGGCCACAAAAGCTGTCTTTCCGAAAATTGATAATCTTAGCTGTTTCCGTAAAAATGGATCTAGTATGTAAAACATTAACGCAGAAAGAGAGAAAGAAAGAAAGAGAGTTATGATAACTGCAAGTAAATGATTAATTCGTAAATTTAGAAAGATCACAAGGAAAGCCCAATGTAGTATATACACACCGTAGCTAATATCTGAAATACCTTTTATAATTCCAATCTCTTTGGCTTCAGTCATTTCATGAATCACACGCAAACTAAAAATCAAGAGAACGCTTAAGACCGAAGCTAGAACAAAGCCAAGTGTAAAAGTTATTTGCCAATCATAATGTAACAAGCAAGCCAATAAAATTAGGAGGAATCCCGATACAAAAGCCAAATTTCTTACTCCAGCTAGACGATGCTTCTTCGTGAAATTGGTTAGAAATTTACTCGAATCTGTGCCTGCAAGGGTGGCCAATGTTGCCCCAAAGAAAAATGGAAATATATGGAAAAATGGAGAATAGTAAAGAGCGGAAAAATTTTTTGTGGATAAAGAGGAAATAATCATAGACACTGAACTAAAAAGTGTAATGACAATAGAAATAAAGAAAACCTTAGAATTCAAACTTTTTTGTGAATACTTGACTAACAGCCAAAGGAAAAGCCCCCAAACAATGTAAAATTGAACTTCAATGGCCAGCGACCAGAGGTGTACGTAAAGGTGCGGAGCAAAATTATTTTCGTAAGATGTTCCCGTACTTGCCTCAAAAATATTTGAAATAAAACTAAGTGCTGCAAAAACTTGCTGTTTAAGTTGAAAACGAAGATCCGCAGTTCCAAAAAGCGTTAAAGGGAGCGTGATAAGAATCCCGAAAAATACTGTTGGGAAAATTCTAAAAAAACGACGCTCCGCAAACTTCTTTATGCTAAATTTTCGACTTTCACGAACTTCAGAAAGTATCAGAGAGGTAATTAAATATCCTGAAAAAGTAAAGAAAATATCAACGCCGATGAAGCCCCCAGGTAAAATAGTTGGATAAAAATGATAGACTAGTACCAAAAGAAGCCCTAAAGTTCTTATATAACCAAAATGTCTAATTTTTCTATGTTTTGGTGTATTCTCTTCAACTATAATATTTGGAATAGAGTGTTTTATCATTGACTTAGAGCTCCATTCTTAAAGGTTTCAGGGTGATGTTTACCATCGGGGGTAGTGAGAACTCCCTTTCCATCTGGTAATCCCTCATTAAATAAGCCCGAATATGTCCATTTTCCTAATTTTGAGCTAAAAACACCTTGACCAGAAAATTTCCCATTAAAAAAATATCCTATGTAAGTGTCACCATTCGCATAATTGATGGTTCCAGTTCCATTTGGAACATCATTTTGTATCCTACCAATATAACTAAAATCTGATTTTTTGATATTACCAGTATGGCTTAAAGATGAGCTAGCAAAAAATAAAATTAGAAATAAAAAAGGAATGACAGAAAGTAAATATTTGTTAGAGCTAACAAATATGGAAATTTTTTTGGATACGCTTTTTCTCTCGTGAACATTATTAATGCCAAAATCTTTTTGAATAAAATTGCTCTCATCAAGATTTTTATTTTGGTTCAAATCTTGAAAAGTCTCAAAATCTGAATCTGAATGGCTGAAAAATGGAGTGTCGGAATTTTGATGTTCTTCCTTAGATTCATCTAGCTGAAATTCCGGCCCTTCAAAAAATTGAGGCGGGGCTTTTTTCTCCTCCTCAAGTTTATAAAATTCCTCGAGTTCAGCTTGCTCGCGTGTTTCTTTTTCCATCTGCAGACGATATTTTTCGTTCATTTCTGCAATTTTTTCACGCAAAACCGAACTATCTCGATTCAAAATACTGTTTTTTTTATACTTTTCCATAAAATTACTTTATTCAATTATAACAAAATAGAATTTTATAAACCACAGGTAAACCCAAATTATCAATTTACCTTACTTTCAGCTTTCTATACTATAAAAAAAATAGTCCCATGTCTTAGAACTATTTTTTTAATTGTAGGTAACGTTTGTACCAGATGTCGACATACTCTTTCGAAAACGGACCATAACCTTCTTTGATCCATGAGTTGAGAATTTTAACATTTTCCCTCAAAATAAAATCAATATCAGCTGGATAATTCATCTGTTTTCTGTGGCGTTCGTATTCTTCGACATCTAACAACTTGCGATCACCGCTTGCAAAGACTTTGACATCCAAATCATAATCGATGTATTTCAAAGCTTCAGCATCAAGTGTATAAGGACTGGCAAGATTACAATAGTAACTCACTCCTTCCTCACGAATCATAGCTATGATGTTAAACCAAAATTTTTTATGAAAGTACACGATGGCTGGTTCTCTTGTCACCCAACGGCGATCATCAGACTCAGTCACGAGTGTATGGTCATTTACTCCAATAAGAGAATTTTCATTTACTTTGAGTAGCATGGTCTCACGCCAAGTCCGATGCAGACTCCCATCATGTTTGTAGCTTTGAATCGTGACAAAGTCCCCTTCTTTAGGTGTCTTCATTATCTTTCTCCAATTCAAAGATTCTCGGTATACATTTTATCATACTTTATCAAAAAAGTCAGACTCTAATGCAACATTCACTAAATACCCCCAAAAAAACTTCTCAAAAAATATTGAGAAGCTGACTTATTAAAATGTAGCGCCCCCAAGATCTGGATGAGCTGTCCCGTTGCCTGCCCAAAGTCCAGTCTTACAATTGATGCTAAAGAGATAGCTGCCATCGGGGCGATAAATGTTATACCAACCTTCACCTGCTTTATCTATTGCAACTGGAAGTAAAATATAGTTATTTCCGGAAATATAGCCTCGGCTTTGAATCTGTGAGATGACATTGTTCAAGTATCCCGCTAGCCAAGCAAAAGCAGGAGCATTAGGATCAACATTTTGAATTGGAATACGACTTCCAGAATTATTAACTTTTATCCCATTTGGATTCTGTGAATAATTTCCTGACTCGGTCGATGTTACTATGCTTGTAGATCCAGCTGATGAATTTACTGTGCTAGTACTTGCATTTGAGGAGATAACTGAATTTTCTGATACACTTGAGCTTGATGCGCTTGATTTCTGAACCCGCTGCGCTTCTTGCAACTTCGCCAATTTAATTGCATCTTTCAGAACAGTATTAATTGTTACATTTTTTGAAGATACAGATGGTATCGTAGCACCAGTTGTCAAAGTAGCCGTGCTAATAATCTTTCCATCAACTATAACAGCTTTATCAAAAATTGCATTAACTGTGTTTATCGCATTTATATTACTTGATAGATCATCATATTTTGCTTTTAAACTAGCATAATTTAGATTAGATCGGGGAAAAACATCTAAATCTTTCTTGAGGTTGGTTAACAAATCAAAATTACTATTTTTTAGAGCTGTTTTGTTTGCATCAGTAAAGAAAGAATCATAAAGTTTATTGAAATTGATAAGTTTTTTTGAGGCTGCAAGCGAGGATGATGAGCTTGATGCTGATGATAAAGCCTTGACTGTTCCATTATGGTTGTTATTGACAACTGCTCCAGCAATGGCACCAACAACTACCAAAAAAGCAAACGTTACCAACCCAATCACGGCTTTTCGGTGTTTAGGTTTCGAGCTTTCATCATTAGGGACTTGCGCTTTATTTTCTTGGACCACTTCAGATGAAAGTTGCTTATCTTCAAAATCAACAGACTCACTACTTGGAAAAACAAGTTCTTCATCCGAAAACAAATCTGGCTTTTGCCGAGAACTGCGACTATTAAAAGTTGAAACAATCTTTTCAGGAATTTCACTTTCTGAGTTAATCTCTAAACTATCAAGTTGCTGATTTGTTTTTTCGGACTCCTCATCAAGTTCTTTGAACGTTGGGGATGGAAAAATACTTGTATCAACCATTTCAGCGTGCGCAAAGCCAGTATCTTCAAGACGATGAGCTTCTTCATCCTTAAAATCATCCACGATTTCTACAGGATCTAGAATTCGATCATTAGACAATTTTGTATTTGATCCCTCAACCTCTGACCCTTCCTCATACTCGCTTTCAGAGTCAAGTTCAAAATCAGCAACATGACCAATTTCATCTAGGTTAGACTCGTTTTCCGCATACAGACTTTTCTCATCAAAAGAAGAATCAGAAAGAATTTCCAAATTGTCTTTAATTGATTCAGACTCAGACTTTTTTTCAGTTAAATTCAAAGATTTTTTTTCAGAAAAAGTTTCTTCAACTTTTTCACTTGAAAGGAGTTTCTTCTCTTTATTAACAAGTTGATCAATCTCTTTTCCAAAGCCAATCTTTACTGCCTCAACTTCTTTACGGTGCTCGCGGACATAACGGTCCAACGGACTTTCAGAAGCAAGATTTTCTTCTTCAATTAGGAGAGCTTCCTCCTTGAGATTGCCAATTGTTTCATTTGCTGAAAGCTTTGAAAAGTCAATCTTCGCTTCACGATAAACATTGTCTACTTTATTGTTAACTTTTGATCCGTATGAAATCTCAGGAAAATCTGAATCTAAATTTGAAGAATTCTCTAAGCTATCAGATGATAAAGAAGAACTGACAGGATTTAAGCTTTTCAACCTATCAACATTTTTTTCATTGTTTTTATTATCGGCTGTTTTGTTTTTATTCTTTTTTCTTGACATATTTACTCCAACTATATTGGACCTAGCCCTATTTTTTTAATCTTTTTCCAAAAAATTGATAAACATTTGACTTTAATGCTCCATTATAAAGCTTGCGTTTTTTGGTTGCTCTGTTCTCAAAATATGTCTCAAAAGCCTCATCTGCTGTAATTATATACTTACTCCATGTATCAAGAGGTCTAAATGTCTCTCCCATATCCCGATAGAGCTTATGAACAAGTTCTTCGTCTCCCAAACGCTCCCCATAAGGTGGATTAGAAATGATTACACCATCAAGAAGATCAGATTTAAAGTCTTGAAGGCGCATTTGCTTATATTGTATCACATTCTTAAGGCCTGCCGCAACCGTGTTTCGACGAGCGATTTCCACCATCCTACCATCAATATCATAACCCTGAATATCCAGTTTTAAATCCGATTTTTCATTCAGCTTAGCCTCTTTTTTTAGAGCCTCAAAATTTGCATTTTCCATGAACCATGGCCATTTTTCAAAAGAAAAGGTACGGTTGAGTCCAGGTGCAATATTTTTCGCAATCATTGCTGCTTCTATGCAGAAAGTCCCTGATCCACAAGTTGGATCTACAAAAGGACGCAACGGATTAGCTGGCCATGTCGTAAGAAGAATAATTGCTGCAGCCAAATTTTCCTTAATTGGTGCGCCACCGTGTTCAGTCCTATAACCTCGTTTGAAAAGCGATTCACCTGTCGTATCTAAAAGGATCGTAACCTCATCCTTGTTTATCAGAACTTCAATTGAATATTCTGGTCCATTTTCCATTAAGGGTAAACTCTCAGGGCGATGGTAATGCTGTTGAAGTCGCTTGACTATTGCCTTTTTTGTAATTGCCTGGATAGTCGGCTCATTATGTAATTGAGATTTAACTGACTTGGCCTTAGCTACCGGAAAGCTTGATCCTAGTGGCAAAAACTCTGGCCAATCAAGGTTAAAAACACTGTTGAAAAGTTCATCAAAAGTCTTCGATGTAAATTCACCCACAACAATCTTTACTCGATCAGCAGTCCTAAGCCAGAGATTCGCTTTTGCAATATCTGCCGGCTCTCCTTCAAAGAAAACCCGAGATCTGTCGTCTATCTTTACCGACTCTGCATAACCTAAGTTACGTAATTCACGCGCTACTAAACTCTCGAGCCCTGCCGATGCAGTAGCTTGAATTTTAAAATTCCTTCTCATCTTGTTGTTTTCCTCAACTTTTGAATCTTTAATTAACTTTCCTTATTAGGGGATAGGTCTGAGTAATTTTTTAATAGGATTTCTAGTTATTGTAGGAACCAAAATAATTTTATAAAGTGCTTTATCATAAAAAGCTGAGGCATAAGCCCCAGCCACGTCAAACAGTTTTCTATAAGCCAAGTTTTGTCCGGATGCTTCCATCCTGGATAATCATCTGTCTCGTGCAATGCACGCTCGACCACGCCTTCAATTTGGCTAGTCAAATGCCCCGACCGTAGTTTGGGTTGCTCGCTTGAGGGGTTTACCACGTTCCAGCCTTTCCGTTTTCAGAAAGATTCGTCTCTATGGCACTTTAAAGCTAATTTGGCATATCTAAAAGACTTAGTCCATTTCACCGCCGTTAGGGTTGACGCCCTACTCAGACTTATTTATTCGTCTGACACAATCACTCCGCACATCGCAGTGCGGACGAGCCTGGACTTTCCTCACGATATCTAAACATCGTGCGATTATCCGAAAACTGTATATATTTTATTAATTAGTCGCCGCTTCGCCAAATTTAGAATCTGGACCAAAGACAGCACGTTCCAAACGATTGATTCTTTTTAGTAAATCAAAGTTTGAAGGTTCTTTAATCTGAACAGAAGGAGTTGTTTTTCCACCCATATTGGCCACAACATTCCCTTGTTGTGTAAATGGATCGAAACGCTGTGTTTGTTCAAGTTCAGCAGTTGCTGCCACAAGTGCAGCAACCTTGCCAGTGTTACCTGAATGTTGTTCAAGATCAGCAACACGATTTTTTAAAAATTCATTTTCTTCTTGAAGACGCAAAATTTCGGCTTGGAAATTTTCATAATCAACAATGACAGAATCAAGCATTTCATCTACTTGGTCTTTGTCATAGCCTCGCATCTTAATATTAAAATCTGTTTCATAAATTTCTTTAGGCGTTAGTTTATAAGTTGCCATTTAATTATTTCCATTCCCTCAATTTTTACAAAAGATGCAAATCTTCACTAGATCTTAACAAAAATTCTTCAAAATTTCAAGCTAAAGACAATTTCATTAGCGCCACATCAAAGAGTAATTCTTTATCAGCTCGACCCGTCTTGATTTCATAATCAAGGTTAATCAATGCCAGCAAGGACTCGCGTAAGTACTTACGCGAAAGTTTTCTAACTAAATCATTTGCTAGTTTGACTCGATAAGGGTGAATCTTAAGTTGACTAGTTTGTTGACTTTCTGGAGTTTTTTGAGTCTGAAAGATTTTTACCTGATAATAAAGTTGGTAAGAATTTGTCAAAATTGCTAAAATTTTGACAATATCTTCCCCAGCATTCATTAAATCTGTTACTAAATTTCGTGCCTCGTTTGCCCTGCCTTTTAATACTAAGTCAGTCAGATCAAAAATATTTTCCTGAAGAGATTTTGGAATTATTCTTTCCAAATCGTCCAAAAGGATTTCTTTACTATTGGCATAAGTCTGTAGAAGTGCCAGGTTTTGTTTCATAATTGAAAAGCTGAAGCTTGATTTTTCTGCCAACCGAAGTAGAACTCGTGGCTTCAATTCTGAATTCTTCATGAAGTAATTTTGTAACTCTTGAGGACTTAAAGGTATAGCTTCTAAAATAAGAGCTGTCTTTTTTAGCATTTTTGTTACTTTCAATCGAGAATCAAGCTTTCCATGAATGACAATTATCAGCTGAGTTGACTCAACCGGAACATCTAAAAAATGACCAAAACGCTCCATTTGATTTTCATTGAAAACAGACTTTTTTGCAGTTGAGAGATTTAATAAATTCTCGAAAATAACCAGACGTTGATCAGAAAAGAAGGGAAGACTTTCCAATTCTTCAAGGGCAACGTCTGAATCAGCCTCCAATAGATCAAAATATGACTGACTTAGGTTTGCAGTATCAAATTTAAGATATCCTAAAATCTGATCGCGTACTTCCGAGACCAATTCTTCAGATTCCCCTGCAATCACAGTAATTTGTGGTAACCCATTTTTTTTAGCATTTTCAAAATTGTCAAATATAGTCATTAGTTTAATTCTTCATCAATATAATTATCATCACCTGAATAGTCACCTGAAAGATTCATCAGGACTTTACGAGGAGTTGTTCCTTTCGCTGGACCAACTACACCAGCAGCTTCTAATTCATTCATCAAATCTGTCGCTCGATTAAAACCAACCTTCAAAGTCCGTTGAAGTTGAGCAGTGGAAGCTTTCTGAGAAGTTATCACAAATGATTTTGCTTGTTCAAAAAGAGGATCGCCTGAGTCACCAGCTGAAACACCCGCATAACCTGATCGATTGTTGTCTGCTTCATCTTCACCGGGGTCAAAGGCGTTATCATATTCAGAGTCTGATTGATTTTTTATGAAATTAACAAGAGCTTCAACATCTGAATCAGACAGAAAGGCACCCTGCAAACGTAAAGGGTGATTTTCATCAATTGGTTTGAAAAGCATGTCACCACGCCCCAATAATTTTTCGGCTCCATTTTGGTCAATAATTGTACGTGAATCTGTTCCAGAAGATACAGCAAAGGCAACACGAGAAGGAACATTTGCCTTGATCAAACCTGATATAACATCAACCGATGGACGCTGAGTTGCTAAAATCATATGAATACCAGCTGCACGTGCCTTCTGTCCTAGGCGAATAATTGCATCTTCAACTTCTTTTGAAGCAACCATCATCAAATCAGCTAACTCGTCAACTATTACGACAATGAATGGAAGTGGGATTTCTTTTTCTTCTGATGAAGCATTAAAGCTTTCTATTTTTTGATTATAGCCTTCCATGTTACGCACACCTTTATGACTAAAGAGTTCATACCGACGTTCCATTTCATCTACAACACGTTGCAAGGCCCGTGCTGCTTTACGTGGGTTTGTAACCACTGGAATCAACAATTGTGGAATATCGTTATACACGGAAAGTTCAACCATCTTTGGATCAACCATCAAAAATTTGACTTGTGAAGGTAGTGATTTCATCAAAATGGAAGCGATAATACCATTTACAGCTACTGATTTACCAGAGCCTGTCGAACCAGCAATAAGTAAGTGAGGCATTCGGTCTAGGTCAAATGTTTTGATTTCACCATCAAGACCCTTACCAAGAGGAATTTCTAGTAGTTTAGATGGATTCGTCCTTGCTTCCTCCCACATCTCACGGAAGCCAATCGTTGTAATTTCTAGGTTAGGAATCTCAACCCCAACTAAAGATTTCCCCGGAATAGGTGCCTCAATTCGGACATCTTTGGCAGCTAGAGCAAGTGCCAAATCATCTGACAAATTTGCTACTCGATTGACACGCACACCAGTTGCTAATTTTATCTCATATTTTGTAACTGAAGGGCCAACAACAGCAGATTCTACACTGGCATTGATACCAAATGATTTAAAAGTTCCTTCAAGAATCTTTATATTTTTCCGAACTTGAGCTTTTTCTCGATCTTGACTCTTAACCGGAACCTTGGCCAGCAAATCAGTCGTTGGAAGTTGATAAAACGCTTGGTGCTCTATAGGATGATCAAATTGATGCGCATTCTGGCGAACTCTTTTCATTGCCGCCAATTCTTCAAATTGCTCAGTATCTATGGCTTCATCTTCATGAGAGACTTCATTGTCATTAAAATTAACTGGATAATGTTCTGGAACTGAATCATAAACATCCTGCCAATCTGCATCCACATCAGTCATCATTCCCATGGGATTTTGCGTTGGTTCCGAATAATCATAATTGTCAAAATTATAGCCAGAAGTAGCAATTGGCTGTTGCGTGCCCTCACTTTCCTCAATTACTCTATCAAATCCATTTGGAACTTCATGTTCCAGATAAGCATCATTGGTTAAATCCAGCTCATTGAGGCCATTTTCTACTAGCTCCTGCTCTGCTAGAATTCTCGATTCTTCACGGAGCCTTTGCTTTTCTGCTCTAGTTTCAGAATGAGATGCTAGCATGGAGCGCACAAGATCACGAAGTTTGTGAATGAGCTTTGGTTCTGCAATCAAGCATGCAGCAACAACTAGAATAATAGCAATAATATAAACACCAACTGCTGAGAATAAAGCTTTAGATGGAAAATATAAGAGCCAGCCTATAAAACCACCTCCAGCAGGGAGACTTACTTTAAAGTGAGATAAATCAGCTAAAATATTCCAGAATGCAAGATCGGAACTAGCTTTAATTGTAAAAATGGCTTGCCAAAAAAGAACGATACCTAAAAAGCCAACAATGATTGCAGGAATAATATGGTGTTCCTCAAACCAATCTCTTTTAAGGACTGAAAAAATAAGATAAGCTAAATAAACGGTTAAAGCAACATATGCAGTGGAGCCCACAAGCAGACGAACTAAATTGTAGATCAAGATACCAAAAAAGCCCAAACGCGTGTATGCAAAGAATAGAAAAACAACGCTTGCCAAATACAGTAGTATTTTTTTGCTTACAGATTTATTATGAACTTGTTTTTTTCGAGATTTAGTAGGTCTACTATTTGTGTTTCGTTTACTTGATGTTACCATATATAATGAGTATTATATCATATCTCATGAATAACTTTTTTACCCCTGGAAGCAACACAAAGATTATAATGTCTATAAAAATGATAAAATTAATTTGAACAAAGTATGGTCTTTAGTTAATGACAACTTGAAAGGACAGTTATGGAGAAATTCAATATTAACCTAAACCCAAGAAAAATTTAGGTTCCAAAATTAAATGAGGACGCCAATCTTTTTTTCTGGTGAAATATTATCATTCATTGATTAGAATCTTTTAGGTGTCTTTTATTACTCTTTTTACAATGGGGATTTTTTACCCTTGGGCTTTATGTATGATTTATGGATGGAAAATCAATCATACCGCTATCAGTGTTCATAAAATGAAATTTACTAGGTCCGCAATTAGGTTCTTTGGGAATTGAATTAAATATTTTTTCATTTCAATCATCATGTTTGGTATCAATGTGTTTTAGGTAAATATCAAGCTTGAAGATTGGTGAACCAAGAATACAACTTTTTTAAACTGAAAATTCCTACTGGTTTTAAAATTTTAACTCTCTAATCTTTAAATTTAATCTATTCATGAAAAATAAGATTAGAAAATATATTCAAAAAATTACTTTTAAACGTCTATTTATTAAGGAGACATTTATTTCCATGAAAGATTATTCAAACTACAAGGGGCTGGCTTTTTTCGATCTTGATGGTACTCTTTTAAATTCGAAATCACAACTTGATCAAGAGGTTATTGAGGCTCTCTCAAGAATCCGAGAAAACGGTATTTTACCATTTGTTGCCACAGGACGGGGTCCATTTGAATTAAAGCATCTTATTAATAATTCTGGCATTAATGGCGCAGTCTCTATGAATGGTCAGTTCATAATGTTAGACGGTGAAGTAATTTACAAAGAAGAAATACCAACTCCAGTCATAACAAAACTTCTGGATGTGGCTTCAGCTTGCAATGAGGCAATAGCATTTTATGATGATTCACATTATTGGGTTTCTGAATTAACAAAATATGCCATCAAAGCATATGAATATGCTCATATGCCATTACCACTCGAAAAGCCTAATTATTACCTCAAAAATGAGGTAAATATGCTTTTGGTTTTGACGGATAAGCTTTCTCAACAAGACTATTACAAAGAAGCTGTACCTGAGTTGAATTTCTATATGAATTCTCCTTCTTCAATTGATGTAACTAATATTTCAACCAACAAGGGAACGGGCGTGGCTCATGTTAAAAATCTCTTGGGAATTAAAGGACCAAGTTACGGTTTTGGTGATGGGCGCAACGATTTCGCTTTATTAAGCGCCTGTGACAACAAAACTGCCATGGGAAATGCTGTTCATGGCTTAAAAGAAATTGCCGATTTTGTCACAACTGCTAACACAGATCATGGCATAATTAATGCTTTTAAACATTGGGAGATTATATAATTATAAAAAAACAAGGCTTTTCAAAAATAATGTAGCCTTGTTTTTTTCTTCTCAATTATATGAGTTCTTTATGAGTTCTTTCGCCATTGCAAAGCCCCCGATCGTAGCTGATCCATTATTTTCAATACTTGGTGTAACCAAATATTCATCTATGAGACCGGGAATTTGGACATAGTCATTAAGTAGCTTTAGGAACTGCTCTTGAACTCTAATCATCATGTGACTTTGAGCCATAACACCACCACCAAAAACAATCTTCTCTGGGGCAAAGTTAAGGGTCGTATTAACAGCCATTTGAGCAATATAGTATGCTATTATATCCCAAACAGGGCTCTCATACGGAAGGTCCTCACCACGGATACCAGTACGTGCTTCAATAGAAGGTCCTGCCGCTAGCCCTTCTAAGCAATCTCCGTGGAATGGGCAAATACCTGTAAAATCCAAATCATCTGGATGTCTTTTCACAAAAGTATGCCCCATCTCAGAATGAGAAATGCCACCCACAAATTTTCCATCCTGAACAGCGCCACCACCAATGCCAGTACCTATTGTAAAATAAACCAATGACTGTTTCCCTGTCGCAATCATTTCTCCATAAGCCGCGGCATTAACATCTGTTGTGAATGCGACTGGAACATTCAGAACTTCTTTGACTCGACTAAGCAAGTTAACCTGTGCCCAGCCAGCTTTAGGGGTTGTCGTAATATAACCATAGGTTGAGCTATTCAAGTTAATATCAATTGGTCCAAAAGAACCAATACCAAGTGAGTCAATTGGATTCTCCTTAAAAAATCTAATCACTCCTTCGATTGTTTCGTCTGGTGTAGTTGTTGGAATCTGTAATTTTTTTATAATCTTGAAATTCTCATCTCCAATTGCCAAGACAAACTTCGTTCCACCAGTTTCAACTGAACCGTATCTAACCATTTTATACTCCTATCTTTTTTTCGGCCTTTTTCATCCGCTGTTAACTTTATTTGGTGTATTTTATCTTCATATATGATATTGCTAGTTAACTAAAACCACCTCTCTAAACTCAATATATTTTTTTCGATCATTTTCCTTAATTATACCAGTAAACAACATTCCTTTGTCAGCCATCGAAGTTTTACTAATATTTAAACTCTAAAACCAACGGCTATGACATGAAAATGTCCACATCCCCTTCATAATTTGAAACGCGCTCGATAAGTTAAGTCACTCAGCTACCCAAAAACACTTGGATTAAGTACTACTTTTGGGAGTTGTATCATATATTTTCTATTATTTCAGGTAAGTGCGTTTCGACGAAAATATCCCCATTAATTGTAAAATACTACTAAAGAATTTTTTATCGTGCGCTAGAACCATGCCCATTATTACAACAAGAGTATAATTCAAGTCTTCCAAATTAATTCATAAGCTTCAAAATTCTTATGAAAACCCATATTATTTATAAATTTTTCAATTAAAACAAAAACCCAAATTTGGGTTTTCTTAAAGAAAATTAATTTTAATTTTTAAAAACTTATGTACTTTAAATAACAGGCACTTCTTCTTCATCGTCCGCATGTGGTCCCTTTAGGGCAAAAGCTAAAATCAAACAAATCGCACCAGCCGTTGAAAAAATTGATTCAACTGGATTCCCAATAATTCCAAGGACCGAGAAACAACCAAGGATACCCATCACCAATAGGTAAATCTTCCAGCCTCTTTCTTTTGGAGTGTCAATCTTAGTATAAGCAATCCATGTAAAAATCAAAACAATCAAGGTTATGAGTTGAGCCACAATCGAGAAGGTCCCTGCAAAAGATCTAGCTGCTTCAATTTCAGCACTTGACAAGTTCATGTTTGAAGGCAGTTGGCTTGTTATGTAATTTTTGTCAGAAAAGAGTTGAAAAAGTGAAAAAACTCCCAATACAAAGGTAATCGTTCGAATAATATTACCAATCAATGCAAAAATTTTAGGTTTTGACATCTTACCTCTTTCTTAACAAATTGAATAATTGAGCAGGAGCGCAAAGTATTGAAAAAACAAGTGTCCCTTTTCCCTAGCTTACTCAGAAAAGTTAAGCAAAAGCAAACGAAGGTTTTCCAAACTTATAAAAGGGCTTGTGAAGCTGTAATAATAGCGAGTTTGTAAACATCTTCTTCGTTACAGCCACGTGATAAATCAGCTACTGGTTTGTTCAATCCTTGAAGAATTGGGCCAAGAGCTTCGAAGTTTCCAAGACGTTGAGCAATCTTGTAACCGATGTTACCAGATTGAATTTCAGGAAAGATAAAGACAGTTGCCTTCCCAGCAACTGGGCTGTCAGGAGCTTTTTGACGAGCAACAGCTGGAACAAAGGCAGCATCAAATTGAAGTTCGCCATCAACTTCAATTTCAGGATGTGCTTCTTTAAGAATAGCGGTTGCTTCAACGACACGGTCAACATCTTCTGATTTACCAGAACCTTTTGTTGAGAATGAAAGCATCGCAACCTTAGGCTCAATATCGAAAAGTTTTGCTGTTTCAGCAGATGCAACGGCAATGTCAGCCAATGTCGCAGAATCTGGCTTAATGTTAATTGCACAATCTGCAAAAAGATATTTCTCATTATCATCGCGTCCGCGAACCATAACAAAAGCACCTGAAACTGATTTAACGCCT
This sequence comes from Lactovum miscens, assembly GCF_014202895.1. Lineage (GTDB taxonomy): Bacteria > Bacillota > Bacilli > Lactobacillales > Streptococcaceae > Lactovum > Lactovum miscens. The sequence continues at coordinate 54,263 of NZ_JACHHV010000007.1, read as the reverse complement.
GGTTTAGTCTTGATAATTTGGAGAGCTGGACGAACCGTATCGGCTGTTGAGTGAATGGCACCAGAAACCATTCCATCTGCAATTCCCATTTGAACCAACATTGTGCCAAAGTAGTTTGGATCTTTAAGAATATTCTCAGCTTGCTCTTTTGTTACTTTACCTTTACGAAGACTTACGAAGGTTTCAATCATTTGAGGAAAACGAACGCAGTTATTCGGATCATAGATTTCAAAACCTTCGGGATTAATTCCACGATCGATTAAGCCTTTTGTCACTTCTTCAATATTACCAATAAAAACTGGTGTCACCAATTTATCTGCACTCAAGCGATTAGCTGCACCAAGTATACGAATATCTGTTCCTTCTGGGAAGACAATTTTCAAATTTTTACCTGAAATCTTTACCTTTAGTGATTCAAAAAGTTCCATTAAATAGTTTCTCCTTTATATCTTGCACTTGCTTTGTAAGCGCCATTCTACTCTGTAATTATACCACAAAGCCTGATCTGTGGCGTCGCTAACTCAATCCTAATAATCATATTCCGACAGATGATATTCGTTAATTAGTCCAATTAATTTTTTACCATAATTTGGATCTGTCGCATAGCCATCGTTCTGCAAATCCTGAGCAGCCACTTTATAATCGTTTGTTTCTAGAACATTTAAATAATGCACGGGATCCCAGTCAACCCCGTTCACTAAGAGTTGAGTGTGTGCATCAATTGAATCTTCCCAACTGCTATAAACTTTAAAAGTTCCATTTATTGTAATCCATTTGCCGTTTTGAAACTCTTTAGTACTTAAAGTAACGCTGTTTTCTCCTAAGTAGGATTTTACACCAAAAAGATTATGATATTTTGAAGCCAAACTGCTTTCTCCAAAATCTGATTCTAAGCAAGCTTGGGCAATTGTGATGCTTGAAAGTAATCCATAGTTGTTTTGTTTGGCTTTGGCCATCGGTGCAATTTTCCGAATAAAATTATATTCTTTATATACTTCTAACTGATTTTCTAAAAAGGCTGAATTATATGATTCTGGGGTCCCTTTTGAGACTATTAGTTCAAGAAATAAAAGGATAAAAATTAAAAATAGGCGTAGAAATTTTCTCCTACGCCTTACTTCTTTCATTTTTAATTGTTTTCTTTGATTTCCCCTGCCGTCTTTCATGTATCATATTCTATCATACTCTAGCTCTAAATTGAGTTTTTTTCAATTGATTCAAGTTCTGAGATTAGTTCAACAGCTACGCCTAGCTCAGATTCAGTAACGGAAACTGTTTCACCCGCTTTACTACTGCTACAGATAATTCCTATACTACTTGTAATGGATGGTCAATAGCTGCAAGCTGTATGGTATTTGTTTCTGACAGTAATTCATACTACTCAAGGGTTACTAACCCAAATAACTATAAATAAACGAGCAGAAGTCAAACGGACACACAAGGGGACTCACCCTGCATCAAGAGGCAATCAGTGTGCCATCCATGAATAAAACTATAATTCTAATATTAAACAAATAAAAACCGCTTCAGTTTGGCGACGAAGAGCGGTTTTGACTAAAGGTAGTAAACACACACATTTGTGCGTTTTACTGCACCTATTTTACCAGAAAATGAAAGAAGGTACAATATGGTGTCATTTCAGAAATTAAAAACCAGTTGGGAAGTCAGAGTTCCATATAAAACAGAAGACGGAAAATATAAGCAAAGAGTTCGTAAAGACTTTCGAACTAAGAAGAAAGCTGAGCAAGCAGCAATAAGGTTACAATTAGGAATCGAACACCCAGAAAAATTAGCTAAGAATCAAACTTTAAGAGAGTTTGTTGAAAATTGAGCAAAAGTTTATAAAGAGGCTCATGTAATGCTTAGAACCTGGGAAAAATGTATCTCAGCCTTTAGCAGTATTGATCAATTTTGGGTGATATTCCCATCTCAAAAATTACAAGAAACAATAGGTCTTAGTATAACAATTCGAGAGGCTGTCAAATCTGGTATCCATGATCAGACTTATACTCATGAATTTGTTAAAACAAAAAAATAATTACTCAATTCGAGATATCTCACTTTCAAATTATACAGTCGAAATTTTGAAAGATTATGAATTGACTTATTGGGAAAAGAATGATGAAAATAGACTATATAGCAATATTATTTCAGGGAACGGAGTTATTCAAACATTAAGGCGATTACCTGGTTGAAGACTTCATATCCACTCACTAAGGCATACTTTTGTATCTTATTTGATTTTTAAAGGTGTAGAATTGATTACTATTTCAAATATTTTAGGCCATAAAGATTTGGCAATTACACTCCAAGTTTATGCTCACCAGATTGAAGCGCTCAAAGAAAAAATCGCGATAAAGTTAAAGAAGTTTTTGACTCTATGTGATTTGTCTGGTAATAATTTTAAGATTTTTTATGATTACGTGGGATTCTCTAAATCTTAAAACATTGATATATAAGGTTTTACAGGATCGTGTAAAATCGTTAAAAGCTTTTAAAATGGCCCCTGCCGGATTCGAACCAGCCACTAATTCTTAGGAGGAACTTGTTATATCCAAATTAACTAAGGAGCCCAGAAGTATTAAAAACACTTCCTTATTCTATCAAATTTTTTCTTGTTTATCAGCATCAAATACAATTCCAGCTGTTTTTCTCATTTCAAAGAGAGTATCATTTACTTGTTTGGCTAATGTTAGTAGCAAACTATATTTGTCATGATCATTATTATTTAAAAGATTTGAAAATGCTTTTGCTTCATCATAAAGAGGATTTTCAATTTGATTGATTGTAAATTCTTCCTTTTCTCCATTTAACTTAATAAAAGTTGCATTTTCAGTTCCAGCTACACTATCCAGAACCAATGTTCCTTCACTCGTATAGACCTCACTTGTCAAGTAACTATTAAGATTTCCAGCATTAAACAAGTTGATATCAAAGGTATCATATCTAAGAAGTCCAACACCTGAAACATCAACACCTGAAGGTAAGAGTTGAGCATTATATTTCGCAACCTGCGGTTGACCAAATTGACCAATTGACCAATAAACAAGGTATACGCCTAAGTCGGCTAAAATACCTCCTGAGAACTTTGGGTTCCATTTATTGGGCAATTCCCCAGCCAAGAGAGCCGACATTTTGGATGAATATTTTGCATACGTCAAATTTGCACCCAAAATAGTCTTATTGGACAAAAATTCTTTAACAATTGCAAAGGCCTCATCATGAATATGGCGAGCAGCTTCTAAAACAAAGACACCGTGCTTTTCCGCAAGATCAAAAATCTCTTTAAATTCAGTTGGATTAGAGAAACAAGGTTTTTCAACAATGACGTTTTTCCCTGCTTCAACTGCAGCTTTGGCTTGCTGAAAATGAAGTGAATTTGGTGAAGCAATGTAAATGACATCAATTTCAGAATCATTGACAAAGTCTGATAAATCATTAAATACAACGACATTTGAAAAGTCTGCTACAAATTCTTGCCCCTTTTCAATTGAACGTGAGTAAGCAGCTCTTAACTCATATTCTTGAGTTTCATGAGCCGCATCAATAAATTGGCGACAAATCCAGCTTGTCCCAATCACACCTAATTTTAACATTATTTTATCCTAGCCTCCTTGTTATGTCTATAATTATATCATTCAAAGTAAAATTTCTGAAAAAAATCTGTTAAAATATTAACATGAGTGAAAAAATGATTATTATCGGTGTTACAGGTGGATCTGCTTCAGGAAAAACTTCAATTGCAGAAGAAATCTTTAATAGCTTTCCTGATGAGAGTGTTGGAATGATTCAACATGATTCATACTATAAGGAACAAACTCATTTGACACTTGAAGAGAGGCACAAAACCAACTATGATCATCCGTTAGCGTTTGATACAGACTTATTAATTACCCACCTAACTGAATTGCTCAAAGGCAATTCAGTTCAAGTTCCAGTTTATGACTATAAGATTTCAAATCGATCAGACAAAACAGTTATCCAGGAACCCACCAAAGTATTGATTGTGGAAGGCGTTCTAGTTCTTGAAGATAAAAGACTACGCGACTTGATGGATATTAAAATCTTTGTCGATACAGATGATGATATTCGTTTGATTCGCCGTATCCGCCGAGATATTCAAGAGCGCGGCCGTTCCATGGACTCCGTTCTTGAACAATATCTTCGAACAGTTAAACCCATGCATCATCAATTTGTCCAACCACAAAAGCGCTATGCAAATATCATCGTACCAAATTGGATTGACAATGAGGTCGCAGTTGACATTCTTCGTACTAAGGTATTTAGCTTCTTAAATGAGTCGGGAACTAAAAAATTATGAAAAAACAAACTTCTAAAACTTATCTCATCGTTAATGAGATTTTCAATGCAACAACACATGGAATAGCAACAGGGCTAGCTATAGCTGGTATGATCCTTCTTATTCTCAAAGGTGTCCACAATTCATCACCAATAGAGGTTGTAAGCTTTACAATATATGGTGCCATGTTAGTTTTGCTATTCCTCTTTTCGACTTTGCATCATAGTCTATATTTCTCGAGAGCACATAAGGTTTTCCAAGTCTTTGATCACGCAGGAATTTTTCTTTTAATTGCTGGAACTTATACACCTTACTGCTTAATAACCTTAAATGGCTGGATTGGCTGGACCATCTTATCTATAGTTTGGCCTTGTGCCATTCTAGGAATTGTATTTACAGCAATTTTTCTACCTAGAGCTAAGCAAGTTCCTAAATTCTCGACCGTATTATATGTTGTTATGGGCTGGTTGATTTTATTAGCTTTTCTTCCTCTATACCACCTTTTGACAGCTACTGGTTTTTGGCTACTTGTTGCCGGTGGTGTCATTTATACTGTAGGTGCCTTGATTTATCGCTACAAATTTTTCTTCTCTCATGTCTTATGGCATATCTTTGTTCTAGTAGCTGCAATGCTAATCTGGTTCTCAATTTATTTTTATGTTGGTTAAACCTTCCAAAATATAACAATAAAAAATCTTAGTCAATATTGACTAAGATTTTTTATTGTCCTTCATCTTCATTCGGATTTCGTCTTAGAGAAAAATGATCTGGTACGTAATCAATTCCTCCATGCACAAAAGGATGGCATCGCAGGATCCTTGCAATTCCCATCAAAGCTCCCTTTACACCATGTTTTTCAATGGCCTGAATCATATAATTTGAACAGGTTGGATAGTAACGACAGCTTGGTGGTATAGCTGGTGAAATAAATTTTTGATAAACTTTTACAGGTGCAGTTAACAACCTTTTCATGCTAATGCTCCAATGATATCTTTTACTGCCAATTCAGGCAAAAGATGATAGCGTTCATATAATTCTGGAACTGGAACTTCTTCATTAAACTCCTTATCTGCTCCAAAATTCAATACCTTGATCTCATAATTTCCAAGGAATCCCGCTACCTTTTGACCAAATCCCCCATCTAATATACCATCCTCAAAAGTAGCCAGAACCTTATGTGTGATTGCCAATGATTTTAGGGTTGATTTGTCAAGTTTGCTAATATGGAGAGGATTTACTAGAGTTGAAGTAATTCCAAGCTTATCCAGCTGGCTTGATACTTTTTCTGCGTTGCTAAACAAACCTCCAAGTCCTAAAAGAGCAACATCTTTCCCATATTTCGTTATTTGGTAATGTGTCTCTGAAAAACTTGAAAAAGCCGAAGGACGATGTTCAATCCCATGCTCAGGAAGGTGGATAACCACAGGATGTTCGTTCTGACTCAAGGCCCAGTTCATCATTGCAATAAGCTCTTCTTCTGAAGTTGGAGCCAAATAAACCAGATTTGGAATATTAGAAATCCATGTCATTGCCAAAGTTCCCTGATGGGTAATTGCAGTGTCTGAAATAACCCCACCATGCAACATAATTAGAGCAGGTTCATTATTGGCTGCTAAATCATGCACCATTTGATCGTAAGCTCTTTGGAGGAAAGTTGAGTTATGGAAGATAATTGGTCGTGCGCCACCGGCTGCAACAGCACCACCAAAAGTGATAGTAAATTGTTCTGCAATTCCGGCATCATAATAACGATCTGGATGTTTGGCTGCGAAATCTTTCAATTTAAAGCTTCCAGGAATTCCACCATTGATAGCAATAATTGGAGAACCTTCGGCAATTTTTTTCTCCATAACTTCATGAATCACATCATTATAGTTACGAACAGCCGGTTGCAAGCTTGCTAATTTACCTGTCTCAAGATCAAAGGCACCTTTGAAGTGCCAAGCCTCTTTATTTTCAACTGCAGGCAAATAACCATGCCCTTTTTCAGTTCTAATATGAATTAAAATTGGGTGATTAATATTTTTAAATTTTTCAAATACTTCAACTAACTTTGCAATATCATTTCCTTCTTTAACGTAGAAGTATTCCAAACCAAAGGCCCTAAATATATTATCTTCTGCAAAACCATGAGATTCTCTCAAATCCTGTAAGTTTCTATACATTCCTCCATGATTTTCAGCAATTGACATATCGTTGTCATTGACGATAATAATCAAATTTCCTTTATAGTCACCAGCGTTGTTTAGGGCTTCGTATGCCAGTCCTCCTGATAAAGAACCATCTCCGATGATGGCAATTATATTTCCTTCTCCATCTGTCAAATCCCTTGCCTTAGCAAGTCCTAAAGCGTTGGCGATAGAAGTTGAAGTATGTCCAACCTTGAAAAAATCATGAACAGATTCATCTTGGCTACTATAAGGACTGATATCATGAAAATGACCTTCCATAAATCCAAATTTACGGCCCGTTAGAATCTTATGGGGATATGTTTGATGACTGACATCCCAGATAATTTTATCCTTCGGGCTTTCAAAGACACGGTGCAGAGCTATCGTCATTTCAACTACGCCAAGATTTGGCCCCACATGTCCACCCACTGTTGAAACCTTATGAAGAATTGTATCGCGAATATCCTGAGCCAATCCTTCAAGCTCTTCAAAAGCTAAAGCCTTCACATCTTCAGGCGAATTTACTTTATCTAAAATTAACATTTTTTCCTCATTTCTGATCACTCTATTTTACTACAAAATTGGAGATATCTTACACTGCTTAGACTTGTCCAGCTCAACTCCTAATTGAGACTTCCTTTTTAATGATCAATCAATATCACAATTTTCTTTTTAAATATCTTAAAGAAATTACAATCATGGTTGTAGTAAACTTCCTTAGCAAGAGTTAACATGCACGATCCCGACAATAAATCTAAATACAAACCCCATGTTTTCCATCAATAAGCATTAAATTTTCTTACAACTAAAAAGATAACACCTCTTCTCTAAATCTAAAATAGGCTTCCATCTTAAAAAAAGACCTTCAGTGGTCTTTCCAATTATATCAGATCTTTACTTTTACAATAAATTTTGTTCCCTTTGGCTTATTATCTTCTACTGTTATTTTTCCCTTCATAGCCGTGACAATTTCATTTGCAAGAGAGAGCCCAAGACCCAGACCTCCTTTACCTCGAGTTCTAGCTTCATCAACACGGAAAAAACGATCAAATATTTTCTTCTTATCCGCAATAGAAATTCCGAGACCATTGTCTGCTACTACCAACTGCAATTCATTCTTGCTCTTGAAAAGAGTTAGCGACATATCAATCTCGCCTCCCTCATCCGTGTATTTTGTTGAATTATCAAATAGAATCGTCATCACTTGCTTAAAAAGATCTTGATCAAGTTTAAATTTCTCATTATCCCCCTGATGATCTTTCCCAAAATTAATTGAACTATTAAAAGTTCTTTGACGCTCATGGGACAAAATACCATAATTTTCAAAAACTTCTTCAAAGAAGATCTTGTTCGTATCAACAGGCTGAGGCTCAATCGCTCCATCCGATTTAGCCATATTAAGTAAGTTGGAGGTTAGAACTCTCATATTTCGCACTTCATTCAAACTAGCAGAAATATTTTCAGACTCTTGAAGTATTGTCGCGTCAGGATTTTGAAAAAGTAATTGCAAACGATTTTGCATTATTGCTAACGGTGTTCGAAGCTCATGACTAGCATTTGAAACAAAAGCTTTTTGTCGCTCCAATGCAGCTTCAACTGGTCTTAGTGAAACCCGAGATAAATAGACTGAAACAAACAGTGAGACAAACCAAAAGGCAATCATTGTAATAATAACTTCAAAGGTAATTATATTAAGACTATCTTCAATTTGATTAACATTTTGGAAAATTTGGATATAGCCAATAACGCTACCATTTGTGGCTTGTAGACTATCTAATTTGACAACAATTGTCCGGAAAGATTGCCCATCTAAATGGTAAGAACCCACATCATCTGAAAAACTTGTATCGACCTTTCGGTTCTCTGCTTTAACCGCGGCTGCCATTGGGTCAGATTCATAGTTAATTACAGCACCCGAAGGATCATAAAGTACAACATAATTTCCTGCGTTGTGAAGAGGACGATCACTAACTACATTATTATAGGAGTTATTTTGATCATTAGGTAAAGCCGCGTGTGCTCCAAAATTTGCAAATGAATTCTGCCCTTGATAAATCAGTCCTGCCTGATCCATTGCCTTGCTTCGCAAATCATTGTCAGTTGAACTATACATTCCAGCCCGAGTTGTTTGAATTATTAAAGCAGCGAGTACCAAGAAAATACCAGTAAAGGCCAAAAGGAAGCGAGAAAAATTTTTACCACTCCCTTTTATAAATTTATTAAGTTTCTGCCGAAACAATTCCCAGTATTTCTCTATTTTTATCAACTTTATCACTTAAGAATATAACCTACGTTCCTCAAGGTTTGCAATTTACTTGCAAACACGGTATCTTTCAGTTTTTTACGAATTTTGGACATATATACTTCAACCACTGTGACTGTTGTATCGGAGTCAAAGCCCCAAATCCGATCAAAAATTTGCTCTTTAGGTAATATGACGTTTTGATTTTGAAGCAAATAAACTACAAGGTCAAATTCCTTACCTAAGAGTTCAACAGGTTGATCACCAATTGTCACATTTTGATTAGCCATGTTAAGCCTTAAATCAGCATAGTTCAAAATATTATCATCATCCAGCTTACCTGCACGTTTTAGTTGGGCCATAATCCTAGCCTTCAACTCATCAAGGTAAAAAGGCTTAGTCAAGTAGTCATCAGCCCCTATTTCAAAGCCACGCATCTTATCATCCAGTCCTTCTTTGGCTGTCATAATTAGAACAGGAGTATTTACTCCCTTTTCACGGAGTTGCTTTAATAGATCAAAACCATTCAACTCAGGTAACATCAAGTCAAGTAAGATCATATCGTAAACCCCTTGTTCAGCTTCGTAAAGCCCATCTTCACCGTCAAAAGTTTGAGTTACTTCCGCAAAAGATTCTAAAAAATCTGTAACAGAGTTTGATAGGGCGAGATCATCCTCGACCAAAAGTAGCTTTATCATGATATAAATCCTCCAAGTTGCTTAACAAATTTATAGGTATGCGTTTAAACTATCTCCATAGATTCAACACTACCTTCATTTTATTATATTAATTCTACATCATTTTAAGGTTTACGACTTTCTTGAACCTTAAGATTTATTAATAATACCCTATAATTTTCTCATTTTAGATATTTTAGCATCAAATAAATAAGTGAAACATCAACAAATAAGCCAATAATCCATGAAAGCCAGAAGTACCATTTTCTAGTTTTATGATGAACAAGCATCCCTGCCAAAATTGCACCAAATCCTCCAGCTAAAAGGGTTTCTACTAGCAATACATTCTCAGGTATTCGCCAGTACCCATGTGTCGCCCTCCATTTATCTTTAGCATAAAAGATAAAAACAATGATATTCCATATCAATAAAAGGAATAAAAAACATAATTGTATACTCAAAATTAAATGTTCCTTTGCAATCTACTATATTTTAATTTTATTCTTACTAATTTACTAGTTATATAATGACCCATGTCAAATTTAATTATCTTAAGAATTCATTCATATTCTGTCATACGCAAATTATACTACAGCTATTAATAGTTTAAAATGAAAAAGGGCGATAAGCCCTTTGATATTTTAATTAATTAGTAACACGAATTTCTGTCTCAAGGTCAAAAAAATGCGCTTTATTCAAATTGAAAGTTAAGTCAACTTTTTCACCAGGTTGACGGAAATTACGTGCTTCAACACGGCAAACAAATTCTGTTTCTCCAATCCTACTATAAAGCATTGTTTCAGCACCTAGCAATTCAGAAACGACTACCTCTGCATGAACTGTCGACTCGGGGAAAGTATCTTGAACAATCGGATCTGCTGAAACATCCTCGGGACGAACTCCAAGAGTAATTTCTTTACCTTCGTAACCTTTTGCTTTCAAAAGCTTATTTTGACCTTCTGGAAGGGTCAAATCTAGCCCATTTCCATTTTGCAATTTTCCATTAGAAAAAGTTACTTTGAAGAAGTTCATAGCTGGGCTACCGATAAACCCTGCGACAAATTTATTTATTGGTTCCAAATAAAGCTCTGATGGTGTACCGATTTGTTCTACTTTCCCTACAGTTCCCGAATTATCTGCATTTGGGGAAGATGACATAATCACAATGCGGTCTGCCAAAGTCATAGCTTCAGTTTGATCGTGTGTAACATAAATTGTAGTTGAACCGATCCGACGGTGGAGCTTAGCAATTTCAGCACGCATTGACACACGGAGTTTAGCATCCAAGTTTGACAAAGGCTCGTCCATTAGGAAAACTTTAGCATCGCGAACAATGGCACGTCCCATGGCAACACGTTGACGTTGACCGCCAGACAAATCAGCCGGTTTGCGGTCAAGTAAATTAGTCAAACCAAGAATCTCAGCTGCTTCTTCAACACGTCTTTTTATTTCAGCTTTATCAAACTTCCTTAATTTGAGACCAAAGGCCATGTTATCGAACACAGTCATATGCGGATACAAAGCGTAGTTTTGGAAAACCATAGCAATGTCGCGATCTTTTGGAGCGACATCATTCATAACTTTGTCATTAATCCTGAGAGTTCCTTCTGTAATGTCCTCAAGTCCAGCAACCATACGAAGTGTCGTCGATTTACCACAACCAGAAGGACCAACAAAGACAATAAATTCCTTGTCCTTGATGTCAATGTTGAAATCTTCAACTGCGTACTGTGTGGCAGAAGGGTATTTCTTAAAAATGTGTTCCAAATTAAGCGTAGTCATGCTATAATTTTCCTTTCTTTGCCTGCATCCCAGGCGGTTTATTTATGTGTATTATCATTGAAATTTTTAGGACTACTTCAACAATAGCCTAATTATACTGAAATCATTTCCGTTTATCAAGAAAAGCGTAAGGGCTTTCATTGTGATTTTTCCAAAATCGTACTTTTAAGTCAAAAAAAGACTGAAAATTAATATTTCAATCTTTTTTACTAAATAAATTTAAAGTCATTAATTTCCAAAAAAATTTTCAATTCTCTGACTATATGTTGGGATATCAATTTCCAAACCGAGACCATAATACTGGTCATATGCATTTTGCCAGTCATTTAAAGTTGGATCTGGAACTGAGTATTTTGACGTTCCATTCTTGAAATCCAAAACAGCTCCAGGCCCATTTAATAGGAAAAAGCTATTCGGAATGTTTGTCTCAGTCAAAGCTTTTGCTTTACCTAGCGCAGAAGCTCCTGTAAATAATGAAAGAGGATTCTTAAGATTTGACATTAAAGTTGACATCACTTGTTGTTGACGCTGAACACGACCAAAATCATTATTATCATCATGGCGGAAACGAGAATAATTTAGTAGAGTTCGACCATCCATCTTCTGCTGTCCTTGCTTAATCATCATGAATATGCCACCTGCATCATATCCATAAGCAGTTGCCTCTTCATCAGACAGGGTTTTATCACTTGCCACAATTCCATCAGTAGCTGATAGGTCATCTGGCACGGGTACTTCATTGTAAGTTTGACCTCCAATTGTACCAAATTGAGCATCAATTGGCACCCCACTGGGGAAAAGGGTATCAATGATTGATGCAAAGCTTGAGAAGTCAGTTAATGCATAGTATTGACACTTAATACCAAAATTTGCTTGAATGGTTTCACGGAGCAACTCTGGTCCTTTTCCACCCTCTTGTTCACCCAGAGTAAATGCTGTGTTAATCTTCAAGTCATCATCTGATCCATTGCTGTAGCCAGGAATATTGACTAAAGTATCACGCATTATACTCAACATTTTAACTTTATGGTCCTTCGCATTAAACTGAACGATCATAATAGAATCAGTATGTGCAACCTGTGAAGACTGGTTTGGACGTTGGTCAGCTCCCATCACAAGGATATTTATGGCGCCTGAGCTGGTTTTTTGGCCATTAAAGGTCTCAGTCTTTACGGCTCCACCAGCTTCTTTACTTCCTTGAGCATACCCATAAATGAAGAAGCCAATTAACACAAGGAGGATTGTTAAGAAAAGCAAGAAGATATTACGTATCCAATGGTGCTTCTTCTTTTGCTTTGGCTTACTGTTTTTTGAAGATATAGTTTGACGTCTTGAAGACCCTGCTTTTTTAGAACTTTGCCTACTTAGTCTGGTGTTATTTTGTGTGGATTGTTCATCTTGATTTTCATTATGCTCAGAATCTTCATAGTCCTCAAACCCATTGTCAATATAGGGTGAATCGTCAATCCCCTCCCAATCTTCTTCATCTCCACGATAATAATTCTGATAATCTGGTTTTAAAAATTGGCCTGGTTGATATTCATCTTCATCCAGCCCGTCATTGAAACGCTGCTGAGATGTACTTGGAGTTCTAAAGTTCTCTTCTGCAGCAAATCTTGCCTCTAGATTTGCCAGCTCTTTTAGTTCACGTGGGCTCAAATAATCATAATTTTGGCGCAAATATCGCAACCTGTTTAGAAGTTGTTTTTCCATTCGTACATTATACCACGGTTGATATATATCTTCGCAATTTGTTGCAAATTATAGGTAAATCAAGCAATCTATGACAATTAAAATAGTTTAAAAAGTATATAAAAGTTCACTTTTTTACTCTTTTTGCCCCTTTTTTGCCCCCTTTAAAAAGCCTCAAGAGAGGCCTTTTAATCTATTATTTTTTTATTGTTTCTAAACTATTCAATTTTACTAGTCCATACAGATATAGTAGCTCCTCCATGAACTTTACCATTATGAGAGCCACACCAAGGGCAAACTATAGGTGCCCAGTCATGTTCTCCTGACATTGATCCATCGCTAATTGTGTAATTAAATGGTTTTCCACAACTACTACACTTTAACCGTTTATCCGGTTGATCGTTCATGTGATTATAATAGCTCATACCATGCGTCTCCCTTATTAATATACTTTATTTTTATTGTTCATTTTAAGTCATTATAGCAAAAAAGCTACTATTCCGGAAACTTCTTCTATTAACATTGGTCATACAATGTTAATAGTTTACCTTTTTTTAATAAAAATGTTAACAGAGCATTAAAAAAAGCCCCAACTTTTGTCAGGGCTAATAATAGAAAACGAGGGTTTTCACCTTCTTTCTTAATACATTCCATAAGGTGTGCCATCTGTGCTTACGCATTTTGCACCAGTTGCTTCAACTAGGCGTTTGTACCAAGCAGCTTGTGGAGTCCATGCATAATGAGGCATTGCCTGACCATTATTTTTAAGGTAAAGGTCATTAATCATTGTAAGTTGGTCTAAATTATTTAAAGCAATGATTTTATCATAACCATTGAAATAGAAAATTGTACCGTCTCCTGTAGTAAATGTGCATTGCATTGTTGTTTCTCCTTTTTTATTAGTGTTGTTTGAGGGATTGTCTGTATCATCTATAATTGGTGGCCTTACCGCCATGTAAGCCCCACCTGTGACCAATGTCCTAATTGTTGCATTATCTCCTGAGCCATATCCAGAACCAGTACCACCATTTGTCTCAAATTTTTGACTGTTACCAATATAAATTGCTACATGACCAAATTCTGGACTTGTTGTCCCTGGGTAAGCATTCCAAGTAATAATATCTCCATATTTAAGATCAGATTCATTACTCCAATAAAACTTTTCCCATCCAAGATGTGATTGAAGCCAGTCGGGAATATTTTTTGCAGCTCCTCCAGCTGCTTGGATTACCCCAACCTTACTAAATAAATCATTAACATAAAAATTGATGAGATCAAAGCATTGTGTTCCGTAAGCCCCATCAAAATCTAAGTATTTGCCAGTGTTATTGGTTACCCAATTAGCGACATCTGATTTTGTTGTCATTATTTCCCCCTTCTTTTTTAAATATATTAAAAGACCAAAACCTGACCGGGATAAATTAAGTTTGGGTCTTTAATACCATTAGTTTGAACTATATGTTCTACTGAGGTGCCAAGTGCTGCAGCAATTGCACTTAAACTATCCCCACCTTTTACGGTGTATGTAGAACTTGAAACTACTTTCTTACCATTAATAGCCGCTTGGACCACATCATAATAAGAGCCAAGCAAGAACATACGATCATTCCCATTCCCGTAGTGTCCTGCAAGGGTTTCACTGGTAAGGGTTTCGTGTGATTGCTGGGCTGTAACTGTACCTGCACGCTCGTTGACAATGGCTTGTACTCCCACTGCATATTGCCCCAGTGCATTTGATCGTGCAGTGCCTGAGTCCCATAAACCGGCTTGAACTTCTCCAGCGAGCGTTTCGAGGCTTTTACCTGCGATTGATCTGACTGGTTGTGCGGGTGCTGTTGGCGCAGTTGGTGCGACGTATTGCCCTCCAACTGCTGCATATCGCCCCCACGCTTCACGTGTCATGTTTGCTTGATCAAGGTCGAGGTTTCCGCCGTAACCAGGTAACTGGCCAAGATTCTCGTACTGGTAAATTGCTACAGCTGGCCAAGCACCTTGACCTTTTCCGTCTGTCCATGGGTCCGTATATCCACCGGGTACATTATCTGAGTATTGCGCACGCCACAAGCCATAGGTTTTAGCAATTTCTGTCCAGTCAAACTGACGAGTTACACTAGCAGACGTGTAGAGGATTGGATTAACTCCCGTCTTACTCGCCACGTAATCAAGCCACTGCTTCGCTCCATTTGCACCCCAAGCGTTGATTGCGCCTGCTTCAAAATCTAGAAAGAGTGCAGCTTTACCTATGTACGGTTTTACAGCATTAATAAAGTAGTCTGCTTCTTGCTGTGGGTTTCCACCACCTGCAAAGTGGTAAATACCGAGAAGTTTACCACTTGCTATAGTTTGGTCTGCAGCACGTTTGAAGTCAGGGTTAACGTAATTCGTTCCCTCTGTCGCCTTGATGATCACGAAGTCAGCGGGTACTTTTGATAAGTCTATTCCTGCCTGCCAACTCGAGATGTCGATTCCGTTTAAAGCCATTATGATTCTCCTTCTATTCTTTCGAGCTTCTTGATATTCCCATTGATGCTAATATAGTCTACATTTAGCTCATCTGATTGTTTCACAGGTATACTCACTTTTTGCCTATCTGAAAATTTTATTGGATCATGAAACTTAAAAATATTTTCATTTATATTTTTAGTCATATTTTTCTCCTTTTCCAATATGATTTACGACTTCAAGGGTTTGTACACGACCTTTAATAGCGTAAATTTCTTTAGTATGAACATCTGAAATATCAAAGAGCTTTTTATCATTTTCTTTACGTTCAATACGAGATTCTGTTAAATCATTTCTTAATTCTTGCATAGTCATATCAAGCTTTTCCATTGTATTGTTGAAATCATTTAAAATGTAGCCTTTAAGCATTCGGAGGATTATTGCAAACCCTCCGAACGTTCCTCCAATAACAGTAAATATTAAGCCAATGAGTTGCAACTTACTTGTCCAGTCATTCATACTCACCCGATTTCTAAGCTACTTTGAGCAATGATTTCAAGCCATTAACCGCGCCTTTGAGCAATGCTTGTGCTTGATCTTCGGGAACTTTAAGTTTTAACCCACTTTGATTGATCAGACTAATAAGCTTGATCGTTGCAACCTGCATTTCATCATCAGTTACGTTTGCTGGATCCTTGACGTCTGATACTGCCTGTCCTGCATAACTTTCAAGTACTTTTAGTCGTTGGTTTTTAGTGTGTGCCTGCAGTAGACGGATAGCCCAGATTGCGATAGCGCTAATTACGCCTGTATTCCAAAGTACTACGATTAAATCAATTGATTTTTCCATTTTTGTTTTGTCCTTTTTTATTTTTTTTTTAAACTGTTTTAGTGTAAGAAATAGTGATTGTATATTTATCCCCTGTTGCTTCACTTCCGCCATTAAATTGAAACTGTGATCTTGTAGCTTGAACCTGTCTAGCATAGCCCATAAGTGGAAGCATGGTAAATGTTGTCCCATTATTAAACAATCCATGAAGCTCTACAATTTGATCAATATTAGCAATCCCATGATTATAATTTGTTCCAGCTGATATGCCTGTTATAGAAAAAGTTTTTCTGTAAATGGTTTTTCCATCTATCCAAGTTCCTACAGCAATTTCTGAAGTACTATAAGTATTAGAAAGATCTTTACCTTTTACTGTTATTCCTGTGGAAGTTATTTTTGTAGAATTACTATTGCTATCTAAAATATTAAAAGAGGAACTATCTATATCCGTTTGATTACCGTTACCATCATTAACATCAATACCCGTATTTACATTTGCAGATATTGATTTAGTGACATACCCGCTTGTATCAAACTTGGATAATATTATTCCATCTGTCCCAAAGTTATTTTGTTGTGAACTATCTTTTATTGAATTGATAAGATGATCAAAATTAAATGTGATTCCATAGTTATCAACTACGACCGTTCCTGTGTCTAATACATTATTCCCCCCATTATTACTTCCAACATTAATTTCGTTAGTAATACTACCAGAAGTTACATCACCAAGTGTAGATACTATTGACGAAAGTTTATCTGCAATTAAATTAGCAACTGTAATCGACCAAAGTATCCAAGTCGTTCCAGTCCAGACATAGATGTTACTAGGCGCTATTGTCGCGCCACTAGCAGTGATTGAAGAAGTTCCAGTATATTGCCAAAGCATATTCACTACTTTAGTCGTTGGCTCTGTCGTCTGCTGATAGATTTGACCAGGCGCACCAGTTGGACCTGGTGAACCTGGAGAACCATCAGAAACCTTACTGATCGTATAGTTATTGCTCGCTACTATCGTCATTTGCTACTACCTCTTCCCATATTTCAATAATAGGAGTAGAAATTCCATAAGTGCGCCATATCTGCTCGATCACGTCGCTTGCATCTTTAGCTTCAAAACTTACTTGTGTAATCTCTCCGCCCAGTTCGATATTTGCATAAAATTTACTAGTCATCATAGATTCACCTCACACGTGTATTGAGCCTTAACAGTGATATCTGTTGCAGCAACACTGATCGTTTTACCAGTTTTGTACTGCACACCTGTACCGCCAAAGTTAGCGTTTAACGTTCCGTTTTGATCTCTTTGAGACCATTTATAAGTATAAGTAGTTCCACCTGTATCAATCTCTGCACCTGATTGAAATACCCGACAAGTAAGTGTTGTAGTTCCTGCACCATTCTTAAATATACTTCCAGCTGTGCTATCAATAGTGCAAGTGATAGGATCTGAATAATCTAAAAGTGTAGTGATACCACTGACTACAGTTCCTGCAGTTCCGCCAGCTTCGTCAATGATTACTGCTTTGAAACTTTGAGCATTTGTAATAACTGTGGGTGTAACTGTTAGAATTCCCTGTGCGGTAGTATTTGTACCTGCTACGACATTAGGGGTTTGACCTGTTGTAGATGCGCTACATAAGTGCCAGCCAAGACCAAGATTCGCATTATAGCCAGTTGAACCTGTTGTTGTGACAGTACTATCTGCATATCCGAAGAAGATTTGTTTATTTCCTGCAGATAATGCTCCACCTTTATAAAGATCTGCATTAATTGTTAAGCTAGCTGGTAGGCTATTGTAAAATGCACCGCCATTCCCTGCATAAACATTAACAAGTATTGCAGACTTAGCGAGTTGCATTACTGTTAAATCAAGCACTGCTGAAAATGGAACGTTAAGTCCAGTAATTGGATCTACCCAAAGACCCGAAGCAGTAAACCGTGAAGCTGAGTTAGCAATAGGAACGTTAACTTTAGTGGTTAGAACGCTGTTACCCGTACCGCCAAGATATTGCGTATCTGTCGTAACAGTGGAAGTAATAGTCGTTGCCGTTGTCCCGTCTGTCCGAGTCCATGTGATTGCACCAGACAATCCACTTAATACTGAAGTAACACTACCTGCTTTAGTAAGATTAAGCGTAAGCACTTGAGCTGTTGTTGCATAACTGGGTGACCACGTTTGAGCGGTTGCATCATAAGTTTGCGTAGTTACACCACTTGCTGTGATGAAAGCATTTAATTGCATTCCATCTGTCAAATCTGTCATTGTTATTTGACCACTTGAAACAATTGTCATTTATTTTCTCCTTTTTAAAATAGTGAGGTTGCAACACAATCAAATGTTGCCCTTTGTTGTAAATCGCTATTAGTGATTGTGATTGATTTTGACCCTGCTTGATGTTGTAAATTCCAAGTAGTATCAACCGCGCCATCTGCATTAATTTTTGTCCATACATAGACAAATTCAGTCCCATCAGTATCAATTTCGTTGTTATCTTGATAAAGCCTTGCAGTTAAAACAGTATTGATGATATTATTTTTAAACTGGTAACCATTGCTCGATTCAATAACTAGATTGATTGGACTTGTACCGTCTGAAACATCAAGCATTGTGATATCAGGGCTGTTGTAAGTTCTAGTTCCAAAAGTTGCTTGATAACTGATCACTGATTTTTGAAATATCTCACTTGCATTGACTGTTAAATTAGGTGAGTTACCGCCATTTCCAGAACTGATAGGCGTACCATCTGCGATCCACTGAATAGTATCAGGGGTTACCTCAGTAACATCAGAACCTTTAAAGACATGCGCTTGTAACTCTGTTGAGCCAGTACCATTTTTAAAGCTTGTTCCGTTTGTCGTCCAGACCTCACAACGATAAGGAGTGGCTGCGTCGACCAAAGCATTCATTTGACTTATTAAATCGTCTGAAACTTGACTTTGAAGTTTCGTAAAATTAGAAAAAGTAATAACGTTATTCGCTGGATTTGAAAAACTAATTTGCATTTCAGACACTCGAGCAGATAAGATCAAACCACTTGGGAAATTATCGTCCTGAATAATTATCGTGTCACCAATCGCGAGAGGTGTTCCATTGCCTACAGTTTCAGACAGGAGCTTGCTACTTGCGGTTACTACATATGTAACAATTGCATAAGCATAAAGTTTAAACTGACTAAGCGCATAAGCCCAGAGATCATCCGCGCTCGTTGCACTAGCCGAAAGGTCTTTTCTGATCCATGTATCTGAGGAATCAGAAGAGGTTTGAGATGGATACATTACATTCGAAAGTGGTGCATAAGCTGTATCACTTCCAGCTCTCTTATAGAATTCCTCTTGGCCGTTCGCATTGTTAACCGACCAAGCAGAGGCGTTCCAATTGACTGCATCGTTAGAATCAGTTACGGTTGTTGCGTTAAAAATCTGCGTTTTATCAACCTGTCGTTCTATCCCAACAACATTTTTGCCATAAAAAAGCGTGACATCATCACGCTTTTTCCCTACTCCTTGGATTTGATTTCCGTCATTTGCTCGATAAAGATTGAGCGTAATACTCTGAAGAGTGCCATCACTATTTAAAGCTGTAATGAATTCAAACTCACCGCCAAAATCACCAACTAAAGCAAGCAATCGAGCAAGCTTCGTATCTTGACTGTCATAGCTTAATGTTTTAGTCAAACTTGATAATTCATTAATCCCTAAAGTGATTTTTGCATAGGATAAGATACCCATTGAAGCAATGTACCACTCAATCGTTTGAGCGGTCGTTGAAGTGAACGGATTCACGTTTTCGTTGATCATTTCAAGATTCAATGATTCGCAAGATAAAGTGATAAACTGATCGTTATCAATTAAATTCGCCACGTAAAATAAATAATCTCTACTGTTGTAATTAAGACTAATGTAAGATTGCTCATTAAGATATTGGCAATAATCTTGTAAGACACCTTTTTTAAATTTGTTGACTGTAAAATCAAAGGTTGCGGCGCCTTCAGCGAGATAAGTATGGAAGTTATCATTAAAAAATGAAGGCAACCCTGGAATATCATTGTCAATAAATCCAACAATTTTCAAATTAGTTCCATGGATATTCAATTGCATTATAGGTTCCTCTCAATCCATGTTACTTCTATATCAAGATCTCCTGTAAACCAACTGGAAGGAATAATCTTTAGCTCGCTTTGTCCTGGTGGGAGTGAAAAGAACTTCGAGCCTAAAACAAATAAGTTATTTGTTGGAAGACTGTCTTTAATGATCTTTCCATTATTCATATCGATGTTAAGTTCTGAATTAGCAGAAAATTTATTAGGAACATCTTTATATAAAGTTTCGTTCTGTTCTTCAAAAGTTAGTTTCCGAAGTGAAATATTACTTACCATTGACTTGTTACTATAAGCGCCTAAGTCAACATAGATATGATCAACTTCCATATTTTCAATTTCAGGAACATAGAAATTATGCCTGCCATACCAATAAAACCCGATATTAGCGCCATTTTTTAATAGATCTTGTGCGCCCCCACCTTGCCAATACATAGCGTTAGGGGACGATTGATTAGATTCAGCGTTGTTTGCTTGAAATGAAGCCTGCGTAATTAACCTAATTCCACCTTTTCCATCTGCAACCCAGCCTTTCCAGTAAGCAGTATTGCCAGACATATCAGATTTCACAACTTCATTCATGATGATTGGTACATCATTTTTATCCATGTACCAAAGCTGAATAATACCTGTTTGACCAAAAGCCTGCGCCCAGAAAAAGATATTAAACCATGAGTACCAGTTTTTAGCGCCTTTATGGCCGCTCAAATCGGTTGGGACATCAAATTTAAGTACACCGCCATGATAACTGGATCCAGTTCCATAATTTCCAAGGCGTATACCATCACCGTCATATTTTAAAGTTCCGTTTAAAGCAACGCCATTGTTAGCTGGGCTTTGTGTAATCGAAGCTTGTGTGAGTTTTGAAAACAGTGTACTTCCAGAAGCATCTAACATTTTTTCGTTGTAAAGATAACTTTGAGTGTCTGCTTCTTCTTTATTTCCAACTTCGATCAGTCCACTTTGACCAACTATTCCAACATAGCCATTGTCAGAAGGGAACTTTATTTTGACAGTAGGAAATGTTTCAAGTGAGCCCTGATTATTTATCAAAGCACTATAAGAACCATCACTATTTTTTGTAATGGTTCCATTTTCTCCGCCAGAATTTTCAGAATTAAGCGTTTGAGTATAAGTTGATTCGGATATCCCAGACGGTACCAAGAATGTAAGCACCCCGGTAGCTGTCATTGTGGTAAGGTCTTCAGCCAGTGTCTGATTTCCGTCAGCAACTGCGTACCAGACTTTGTTTGGCTCATCTCCAAAGATCAATGGAGAGGGCGTTGTAACGTTCAGAATTGAAGCAATCCGATTTCTCTTTAACGTCCAGTCTGATAAATTCCCATGGAGAACATAATTCACCGTGATCGTTTTAGTATTGACTGTATTGAATAGAAAATCTTGACCGTATCGGGTCGTTTGAGGTGCACCATTCGAAGACTGTAAGTTAGTGGTAAATCCTCCACCTGTATCTCGTTGGATAGAGGTAAAGCCA
This sequence comes from Lactovum miscens, assembly GCF_014202895.1. Classification (GTDB taxonomy): domain Bacteria; phylum Bacillota; class Bacilli; order Lactobacillales; family Streptococcaceae; genus Lactovum; species Lactovum miscens. The sequence goes on along the minus strand of NZ_JACHHV010000007.1, from coordinate 32,533 downwards.
TCAACAATATCAGATAGTTCAATTTCATTAAATTTAATTGAAAAAGCCATTATGCTTTATTACCCCCTAATCTACTTTGTCGTGCTTGAAAATCTGTAGTCGCTGTTTGCATATATGGAACTAATCCTTTTGCAAAACTTTGTCCGTCAACTAGCGCTCTGACGGGTGGCTGATTATTCAGCGATGTTAATTGTTGTTGATTGATCCCTAGCAAGCTTGAAAGCAATGTAACTGCTTGATTCAATGCTGAAGCAATATCATTATTTGATGAACTTTCATTGCCTTTAATTGTCTTTGTTGCTTGATTTAAGAGTTGTGTCGCCCTTGACTTTTTTTGCGGGTCAAGGGGAATAATCATTTCTGCTTTATTACCTTCTGCGACTTCAACAAATCCATGATTTGCAACAATCCCACCGTTTTCATAGCCATGCCCCTGTCCTAAGTAAGAGAGGTTTGAACCGTATCTCGCTTTAGCGTAAGCAAGTGCAGCAAGTAAGTTATCATAGCCATTAAAAATATTTCCATGCCCTGGGAATTTATAAGCATTAAAGGTTGATGAAATGGTCTGCATGAGTCCTTTTGCAAGGTCTCCAGAAATCGTATTGGCATCCGTATAGCCATGTTGGACTGCACTTGGATTACCCCCTGATTCGGTAGCGATTTGGCGAAGGACTTTACTCACCATGCTGTCTGAAGTACTTAAGCCGTTTGCTTTAAGTGCTTCTTTAACTTGATCTTTCCAACGTTGTACACCAGATCCAGAAGGTGCATTTTGTGTCCCCTCTGATTCGGCTTTATCAAAAAATGACTTAGCAAATTTAGTTAAGTCATCTTTTAATATATCCCCTGAACCACTCGCCACTTTTGATAGTGAGTAAGGCATTGAATCAATTATCTTACCTATCCCAAGCGAATTATAAGTGTCGTTAATTACTTTTTCCGGACCGTTGCTAATGGTATCCCATACATCTGTAAGAAATCCCGATACACCGTCCTTATGCTTTGGCAAATCAGCAGTCATTTCCAAGAATTTTTTAGACATGGAGTGGGGAAGAATTGAGGTGCCTGCTTGCAAGGGTCTAACTTCAGGACCTTGTAAACCAACTGGGAAGATACCTCTATTTTGATCGTGAGCAAGTTCAAATCCCTCTTCACCAACTAGTGCCATTTCGTTAGTTGGCAAGCCTCGTGTACCAGTTGCGTATTTTGGCACGTCTACATGTTTAATTGATCCCCATTTTTGACCAAATGGTTTGCTAATAAAGTTAAGTACATTATTAATTCCATCAATAAACATATTGTAGAAATTATCAGTATCGGCGAATCCTTTAGCATATTCTTTCGTTGATTCACCTGCTTGTTTAGCTGCCGCCTTAACATACTTATCAGCTTTATCAGTTGCTGCAGTAACCGTATCGTCTCTATCTTTACCAGCCATTTGAGTAGTTTGAGTGTATCCGTCTTTGGCTGTTTTGACAGTACTGTCACGTGCATCCTTGGCTTTTGAAATCATTTTATCGTACTGATCTTTAGTAATTGATGTATTTTCAGCACGTTCTTTATCTGCCGCTTCTACAGTTTTTTGATATTTCTCATTTGCTGACTTAATTGATCCGTCTTTTGCCTTTTTAGCACTGTCTACAACAGCTTGATATTCACTATTTGATTTTTCAACAACGTCTTGTAGTTGCTTTGCATTAAGTTTGCTCTTAGATTTTTTGACTTCTTCAAGTAAATCTTTTTGTTTATTTTGCGCAATTTTTGTAGAAACCGAAAGCTCTTGATTGAATTTATCTTCGTCCTTAGTAGTCTTTTTGGCATAATCTTCTTGGAGTTTTTTAAGAGTCGCTAAGTGAGCCTTTTCTGATGCTTCATTTGATTTATGATATGTATCATCTTCATTTTGAAGCTCTTGATTTTTAGCTTGGCGATATTCAGTAGAATTTTTACCATATCTTTGTTCAATTAATTTTAAGGCATCTGTATTGCCGGACTGAATATCTTTAATCTTTTGAGCATGTGACTTTTCAGCTGCTTGTGAATCAGAGTTATACTTATCATTCGCTACTTTAACTGTCTTAAAGTAGTTAGTACTATTAGACTGCATGCTATCCAAAGTCTTTTGCTGACTCTCTCTTTGCATTTTATCGCCATTTTTTTGGCGTGCAAGTAGATTATCTGCCTGTTCTTGAGTGATAGCACCGTTTTTCAAAAGGGTTTGGATTTGCTTATTAGAATCTTTTTCCTGATTAGAATAAAATTCATCAAGGCCTTTTCCCATTTTTGCATAGGCAGTCGTTGTTGTGTTAGCCACTGCATCAATATTACTATTTTTAGAGTTATCAATTATTGCACTCGTATTAACAGCGTTTTGGAAACTTGTATTTTGCTTTGTAACGTCTTTGGCTGCCTGAGTTGGCCCAGCATTTTCATGCGTAGGGGCATAACCCTCAGATTTCAGACTTGCATCTTTTATCATATCTGAAATTTCTTTATTAAAAGCTTTACCAATCTTAGATCCGTTAATCCCTCCGAGTGCGGCACCAATTGCGGTTCCAATCCCAGGAGCGAAGAATGATCCAATTGCTGCGCCTGCAGCTGCTCCACTCAGTGAGCCAAGAACACCACCAGCCTTTTGCTCTGAGTTATCTTTACTCATTAACTCAATGCCTGCATTGACTCCACCAGATAGTACTGTACTTCCAGTCGTACTCCCAACTAATCCTAAAATTTTAGGAATTAATGAAGTTACTTTGCTCAAAGCATTAGAAGCAATACTAGTTTTAGTAGCAGTGCTGGCAATTGTTTCACTTTCAGCTACAACATCAGTAGTAGCTTCTTTTTCAACAGCTGTAGCAACCGACACTGGTCTACCTGCTAATGCATTTGAAAGAGCATTATACCCTGACATGATTTTAAGCTCATTGTTGATTTTCTTGACCATGATCAATGCATCACCAATTTTATTAACCGCCCAAATCCCAGCGAATATCTCACCAATAGTAATAACTTCTTGCTTATGCGCTCCAATGAATTTAACGATATCAACAGTGCCTTGGAAGATATTTGCAATCAAATCGGCGATATCTTCAAGCCCTTGTTTTCCTTCTTTTGAATTAAATGCTTTAGCCATCGAAGTGGCGGCATCAGTTAAGGCGGGTAAGGATCTTTGACCAATCATAATTAAAGCAGCTTCGCCAGCTGCTTTAAATTGTTTTAATTCATTTTGAGTAGACTGCATATTTTTGTTTGCAAGCCTAACAACATATCCTTGACCATCTGCAGCTTCTTTAACTTTATCGTTTAATTCGCCTAATTGTTTTACATTAGCTGAAAGAATTGAGCCTGCCTGTTGACCAGTAGTACCAAACAGAGCGTGGAAGATTTGTCCTTGCTCGAATGAACTAAGTTTTTCGGTATGTTGATTCAACAGCCCAAAAATATCAGTCATTGATTTCATTTTTCCGCTTTGGTCAACGAAATCTTTAGTGCTTAAGCCAATACTTGATAATGCGATTGCAGCGTCATTTGTTGGAGATTGTAATGAAACCATCACTTTTCTAAGTCCGGTACCTGCTTTATCTGCTTCAAGACCGTTATTTGAAAGAATACCAATTGCCGATGCAGTTTCAGAGAGACTCAGCTTATTTTGATGAGCTGTAGCGCCAACGTATTCCATCGCTATACCTAAACTTGAGAAGTCTGTAGCAGTCATATCAGCTGCATAAGCCATTTCATTGACGACTTCTTTGGTATTTTTAGTCATGCCGGTAACATCAGTTGCCTTTTTACCAAAACTTTCAAGCGCTGCTGTTGAATTATGAACAACATCTGTAAAATCATCACCAGAAGCGACTGAGGCTTGAAGCATTGTTGGCAAAGCGCCTAACGCTTGAGCGCTTGAATAGCCTCTTTTAACTAATTCTTGATATCCATCTGCAATTTCTTTCTGTGTTTTACCATATTTGACAGATAAATCAGCACCTTCGGACTGCATTTTGTTAACATTTTTTTGAGCTTCAGCTGCTTGCTCACCACCAGTAACTAGTAAGTTAAACGTTGTTTTATATTGATTCTGAAGAGCCGAGGCATCTTGAGCGCCTTTAATTGCAACTGCACCAATGGCTGCAATACCAAAAGAGGCCATCATTGCTGATTGCCTCACTTTCTCGAATCCTGCTGACATTGCAGTTGTTACTTTTTCCGATGTTTGGTAAAGAGTATTTAGACCACTTCCAAGGATATTTTTATCGTTGAAAGGGTGCATTTTAGTAACCGCTAAATCTGCTTCTAGAATCTTGTTACGATATCCGATTAAAGCTGTTCCGGCTTCATTGACCTTTGCTTTTTGCTCTGCTATTGCAGTGGAGCTTGTTCCCTCAGCAGTTTCAAGGCGCTTTAGTTCTGCAACCTGAGCAGACAGTAAAGTTTGTTGCTTTTCGTAAGAAGTATTAAGCCCTGAAAGTTCAGCTTTTGCAGCACCTACTTTATTTCTTTGTGCTGAAAGTAAATCTACCTGTGACTTAGTCAGGTCATTATTTACTTTTAATGAGTTACTTAGCTCATCAATACCAGACTTTTGACGATAGAAGGCTGTCTCAGCCTTGTTCATCTGATTCGTATATGATCCAAGCGTACGTTCAGCTGAGCTAAGTTGCTTATTTAGCTTTTGCCATGAAGCTTCTCCTGCTTCTGTGCCACGTTTTGTGTCGAGCGTTGAAAGTTCGGTTTTAAGCTCTGCAATTACATCTTTTTGAGCCTTAACTGCAGATGTAAGCCCTGTATATTTAGCTTCGGCAGCGCCTAAAGAGTTACCAGAAGCCTTTAATTGAGCTTCATTGATTTTCCATTCGTTTGTTGCATCTTTAACAGCTGACTTTAACTCCGTGATACTTCTGACTGCTTGCGTTGCATCAATACCGATTGGCTGTGTGATTGAGCTATTTTTGCTAATTGTTGGCAAATTTTAACCTCCTTTCAAGGCATAGAAAAAACGCCTAAATGTTTTTAGACGTTTTTAATTATTCATTTTTTATGTTAGTTAGACCAATATAAGTTACCATATTTCACCTTAAATGGGCCAGAACTTCCACTGTTATTTTCATAATATACCTGGTAATCATTTGTTCCTGAGTCTACATTTACAACACCACCCATTACATTATCACTCCCACTGTCAAATATAAGTTTAGTTCCACTTGAAGATGTTACTTTAATTCCATCAACAAAATTAAAAAATGGTGTAAGTTGTGAGTTATTTCCTATTTCAATATCAACTTCAACCATATGGTCTAAATCATCTACTTTTTTAGAGTCGGGTATGATATTTGTAACTGTAAATCCCATTCCATTAATTACATTTCCACTATTAGGATTTTTAAATGGCGTAATATTTCCAAAAGCTAATTGATCACCTGTATCTACTGGTTGAATGCTACTTGATACGGGAACATCTGAGCTACTTTGCACTGGTATGTCTGAGCTACTTGATGATACAGATTCTGATGATGATGATTTTGAACTTATTGAACTGATTTTTGATGAATCAGATTTTTTAACAGTAGAATTACCACAAGCTGTTAGCAAACTGATTGATAATATAATAACTCCAATTAATGATATTTTCTTCACTAAATAATCTCCTAAATTAGTTTAATTTAACTAGCTTAAATATTATTGGCTAGACCAAACAACATTATTTAAAGTTATTTTATAAGGACCAGTTCCACTATTATCAAAAAATATTTCTATCTTTGCAGTTATAGTAGGAGGTATTGTATCTGGAACATCATTTCCATACGTTGCTGAGTCTAAATTTAGAGTATTACCTTGAGAATCATATGCATCAAATCTTGTTGCATTAAAATCTGCTACACTGCTGCCGTTATTAACTACAGTGACATCTACCTCTAAAGCAGTTTCACCAGAATTTGCATCTTCAAGAGACACATTTGGAGAGTTGGGTGTAATTGCTGTCACAGTATATGAAACGTCAGATGAATCTTTAAATGTTGTGCCTATTGTTCCTATATTTGAATTAGATGAAGAATCAGAAGAACTAGTGTCTCCATCTGTAGATACATCAGTCCACTTTAGACTTGAAGCATAGCCATTCTTGGCATCAGTAGCTTGTTCTTTTTCAAAATCCTGTTTTGCATCAGAATTGCTAAGAGCTCCATTTTCTACCAAAGTTTTTAAATTTTTTAAAGAATCTTTTTCTTGATTATAATAATAATTAGAATCATGAGAAGATGTTGATTTTGATGTATTTGAAGAACTAGAAGCACTTGAATTCCCGCAAGCACTTAATACTCCAATAGACATCATTGCAACCGCAATAAGTAAAAATTTTTTCACAAGCCAATCTCCTAAAATTGTTTTATTTAAGGAAATTATAAGCTTAATTGTATTCGCTTGCAAACTTTATCTCATTTTAAACTATAGTTTTCATAAATAAATTCATTTTTTAATAGTTTATAAAAATCTACTCTTTTCATTACTTTATTATTTTTACTGATTCTGTCAATAACCTTAATTTTTTTACTAAAAAAAGTAGCATAAATAATCCAGAAAATGATAGAAGAAAATAAAACTGCTAAAAATAATAGGGGAGAATAATCTTCAATTTCATCATAAGGAATAAAAATCGTTCCTAATAACGCAGAAAATATGATAGATGCTGGAAATAGAATAATTAAAGTAATAACTTGCCATCCTGTAGCCTTTTTATAAAACCTCTTTTGGGATGTAATTCCATCCCTTTCATTTATTTTTTTATTTTCTTGAATCATCATATCATTTACTTCTTTTTCTGAATACCCAGATTCCCTATACATGTCCTCTAAATTATTTAACTCTGTATTTAAATTATTCAAAGCATTTTGAAATCCATTTGAGCCATTACTTAAAATAGTAGTATCAATTGATTTAAATGGTTTGCCAATATTTTCTACATTTTTTTCAGGTTGATGATTTGTGCTTGAGTCTTTAACATAAGTAATTCCTGTTTCAGGTAATGAAAAAGTAGTTCTAGTTCTACCATTTGTTAATTTTGTTGCTCTAATTCCTTTTACACCAGCGCTTGCTCCAACTCCGCTTTTACTAAAATTTATTTTAACTCCAGTTTTACCTATTGGAATACTTTTCCTAATGCGTAATCCCATAATATAACTACCCCACAAATATTTTTTATGAAGTAATTATATTCTTAATTGCACTAATTTACGAGTATTATTTCATTGTTCAAATCTTTTTGCAACAATCTTCTGATATTCTAAAGCTCCTGCTTCCATCATTGCCGTTCTAACTACATCATCAACATATAATTTATCCATGAAATGGTCTGCTGTGATTGCTACTTCTCCAGGGTTCTTGTACTCTCTGTGAGACACTTTAGTGAACTGTGGGAACTTTGTACCATCATTAATAAAACGTGCGATATAGGCTTTTAACGTGTCAAATCCAACGATGTAAGAGCCGTCCTTAATGCCGTTGATATTAGTACCTTTCATCATAATACTATCTGCTAGATGTGGGTCTTCTCCAGTTGATCTAACTCTGTAATGGGAGTCTTTGATATATTCTTCCAGCGCTGTCATATAGACCAATGCTTCAGCTTTAGTAATGCTAATCTGGTCTTCAATAGATAAATTAGTGCTAATTTCTTCTACATTATTAACAAAATTATTTAATAATTCTTCAAATTCCATATTATTGCCCGAACATTTCTTTGATATTGGTAAATGATGCCATTTTCTTGTTTGCATCGGCATTGAATACGTCCATGAGTTCATAATAGTCTTGATCATCAACTTCTTTCAATGTCCAATTCCAGTTCTTAATGACATCTTGCTCAAACAATCTTAAATCAATCAGTTGATTGTTATGATAGATTATCCTTTCGCCAGCGCTTGTTCTTTTTTTTCGCCGTCTTTTGCACCATCCTCTTCCTTAAAGACTCTATCGATAAAGCTTTCATCATAACCTTGGAAAATAAGAATGATTTTATTTGTTAATCTGTCAAATTCTGCACGTCCAAATTCTTCAAGTTTTTCAACTTCTTTTTCTGTCAATCCGAGTTGTTCTTTGATAAAGGCTTCTGAACTTTCAAGGTAGTGGATCATATTAATAGCATTTGCTTTGGTTAACTCTGCAAAATCTTTTCCTTGTTCTTTCGAAAGATCATCATCAAACTTTGCTAATTCTAATTGATAATTGTGCATTTTCTTAATGTTTTTGATTGAAGTAGTAATTTCAAACGCTTCTTTTCTAAGCTCTGGTACAGTTAATTTCATGGTAGTCTCCTTAAAAACTCTATTTTATTTTTTGAAAAGGAATAGGTGGAATCGAACCACCTTTCGCCTTCATTCCTAACTATTTTTTATCCAGCTGATGGAACAGTGTAACCAGTAAATACATCTGACATCATTGTTGCTTCAGTAAATTGAGCATCTCCGCCATCAAAGAATTTGATAGCTTGTCCGCCCCATTTAGAAACTGAGAAAGCAGTGAATGTTAATGCATCATCTACACGAACTTCAGTAGCCGTATTTGTCTGCAAGTTCAACGCAGTTTCATTCATCTTGCCTGCTGCAAATCCAATGTATTGCGCATCAAGCGTGCCAATTTCAGTTGTTTGAATCAAGACTGCAATTTTTGGCACTTTGCCTTGTGTGTACCCACCTTTAGAGTCATTCACACGACCAAGCACTTTATTTTTGACTGCTGCTGGAAGATTATTGAAATCAAACGCTACGGAAGGTGTTCCCTTTGCGATTGAAGCATCAACTTGTCCGTCATTTCCATAAATCAGTGTTGGTGCGCTTGAAATATTTGTGATATTTGCGGTTTTAGTACCGAGCATATCATTTGTGATCGGGAACGTTCCGTTTGTGGAAAGACCAGACGTCCCTGCTAAAATTGCTCCTGTGTCATCAAGCAACGCAAGAGTAACTTGTTTTAAACCTACTACTGCCATTTTTTGTATCTCCTTTTGTATTAAAAAACGAGTTAGCTATTTGCTATCTCGCTGAGTGTCATTGATTTTTGAACGGTCAAGTTCTTAATTATCTGGTGCGTGTCTGGGTCCTCCATTCTTGGTTTCGATTGAGTGACGAGCCACCCTTTACTTTCAAGAAACTGCATGAGAGAAAGTTCAGACGAAATCGTATCTACTTCAGTCTCCACCGAATAAAATATTTGAATGTAAACGCCGTAATTAAACCTCACAAAGTTTGAATTTCCATAATCTGATGGCATATCCTCACTTTCAGTGAGTAAAATTTGGGTGACGTTTGAAGCATCTCTATTTTCGGGCGGAATTGAGTTTTCATAGATCTCATCAAAAGCAAAGCCACTTGATTCTATTAATCCTTGAACAATTTCTGTTGGTCTTTTCAAAATTATGTTCCTTTCGTGACTTTCCTTAAAGTGATGAAATCATACGTAACCAATTTTGCTGAATCATCTGGCGAAACATTGATGATTTCGTACAAATCAGTACCTATCATTACAGCCCCCATATCAATATATTGGGTATTGTGCCTCACAACGATTTCAAAATCATCTTTTGCTTCTGTTGACAGCCCAAGTTGAAGTACTAAACTTCGAGTCTTCGCACCGTACCAAACAGTTAATGCGTTATCCGTGTCTAATTCTTGTTTACTCCCTCCAGACTTTGTTTTAGTAGTCTTGAATGAACCAATTTTACAGCGCCTATTTAGATCATTTGGACTATATTTATTTGCCATTTATCCTCCTAAGCGCTAGTTGTAGAAGCTAGTTCTTCTTGAGCCTCTTTCCAAGCTGAATACAGGCCGCGCATTTGTCCAATCATCATATCTGTAACGGTTGATAAAGGCATAGAGAGTGAGCGATTCGCCCACATTTCCATTGCCAAGCTAACGACTGCGATATTAGACAGTGGCTGAACATTCGATTCAGAAAAGAAAAGAACGTCTGCACTGTCTGAAGTGACTGCATTCTGTATCCAAGATTTTGAAGCATCAAGATATGCCTGTAACGACGTATCATCATCAGTTCCATCTACTCTAAGTTGCTCTTTCAAATCATCAAGTGCAACGCTCATTCTATCCCTCCTCTATTTTTTCTATCAGTCTATTAAGAAGCTGGTGTAGATATAACGTTACCTACTTGGTCTGCAATCTTAGCGAATGATCCAGCCACGAAAGCATCAGAATCAGTTGCTTTAACATCGAAACGATCAATGACACGAATCTTTGTAGTATCGCTTTCGAACGCACCTGCACCAACGTTAGTCGTTGTGAGTTGCATGTCTTCACGGTCAAATAAAGTAACTGCTTGGCTCAAATCGCCATAGTAGAGTGGATAAACAGGGACATTAACAGTTCCTTTGCTTGGCAACCAACGATCTGCTACTACGATGATCTTTTTACCCTTAATTAAGTAAGTATTTGGTTGTGTTGGGTCTGGTTCAAGTAAATACTTACCGACTGCTGTTTTAACTAGTGAAAGTTGATTCAAGCCTGATTGGTTAGTCATTAAACTTGATGTTGCAATAACAGCTGGGTCAACAGCCGTATTGATCATGGTGATGATGTCATCAAACTTGGTAAGTGTTGGTTTAGTAGGCGCTGCATCCATTACTGCAATAATTGCTTGGTTACGAGTCACTACTACTTTTTTAGCCACCCAAGAAGTCAACCAAGCAAGAATGTTATCAGCAGTATCTTTCAAAAGTGAATTAGTTGCTGTGATGATACCTGCATAACGCTTAATAAGGTATTTAATAACCTGCAATTTTGGATTATCAAGATCTGGAATAGATGTTGATTCATCGTCAAGCATAGTTAGTGGCAAAACGTCAGCCCATTTTTCGTAAACACGTGATCCGGATTGAGTCGTTACATTTTCAACACGTACATACTTTTGCAATGAATCGTATTGGCGAACCAATTGGTTGATTTCGTAGCGAAGATCTTGAGGAATTGTAAGCCCAGCGCCTGAATCAGTACCAGTACCCATATCGGCAGAGCCAACAGCATTTTTCAGACGGAAGCCCATTGGATCAGTCACCATTGCGACGAAATCAGAAACAAATTTAGCTTTCAAGCCTTTTTCTTTTTTATCCAGTGGCTTAACATCTTCATCACGCATATTAATGACTTGTTCAGCTTGCGATTCGATAAGCTGTTCATGTAGTGCATCACGACGTGACTTTTCATTATCACGTTGATTTTTAAGTTCAGTCATTGATTCGGCTGAGAATTTGTCATCATTGAGCGACATATTAATTTGGTCGTTCAGGTCAGTGACTTTGTTTCCTGATGCAATCCATGCATCGTTAAGTTGGTTGAGGGTAAGTTTGATTCCCATTTTTTTATTCTCCTTTTTGGTCTAATAAAATAGCCAACTTACGGGAACGTAAATCGGCTTTGTTAGTTTTTTTATTCATTGTGGTTTTTCCACAATCTGAGCAGTATCCACAGTCTGGACAACAAGTATCGTTACCACACTCCGGACAAGTGACTGGATCTGCAGAAGATCCACAATTAGAACATGTTGCTTTATTTTTAACTTTTTGATTTTTAATCAAATCAATAAATTTATTCATTGATTTTTTAGTAGGAATTGCGCTTAATGAGTTCATTATTACTGGAGATACTTCCGAAAAAGTCATGATGTTATCTGCGAAGCCTTTGTCAACCGCGGTTTTAGCATTCATCCAAGTCGAATTTGACATTAACTGTAAAATCTCTGTCTCACTCATCCCAGTTTTCAACTCGTAAGCTGCTGCAATAGATTGATCCACTCCATTCAATACACTGGCTTCGTGTTCAAAGTCATCCGCATTCCCGACCGAGTTACTCAGAGCTTTATGAATCATGATTTGTGCGGTCGGAGAAATATTAACTGTGTCGCCAGCCATTGCTATGACAGAAGCTGCCGAAGCGGCTAACCCTTGAATATTTGCAATAATATTTTTGTGTGAGGAGCGTAAAACTGTGTAAATCTCACTTGCCGCAAACACTTCCCCACCGTTTGAAGCGATATTAAGTTCGACTTCGTCATCATCGGATAACAAGGCTTTATTAATTTTCGATGGGCTGCAATAATCAAGAGAGATTCCTAATTCATTGTTGATCATCTCAAAATAATTTGCAGTGTCGTTGTCAACGATGTCGCCTTTGACGTCAATTACAATCGTCATTTATTACCTCCTTTCTAAGATTAGTCATCTAATCACCTCCCTTCAGTGGTGTTGAAACTTCATTTAAATCTGTTCCCTTCACGTTTGTGATGACAGGGTTCATATTTTTAGGTTCGGGTAAATCATTTTCGACAAACCCTGCTTTCTGCAAAACAAAAAGCCCTTGATTCTGGGCTAAAGTGCCATATCTTACAAGATTTGCAATAGAGGTCATCATTGATTCACCAAGTGGGTCAACGACTTGTCGCATATCTGTTGTAATCTTCGTACCTTGCTTGTATTCTAATTCGCTCACTACAGCACTCAGGTAACGTTTCAATGCATGCGCATATAATCCTTTGATTTGATCGAGCGAGCTTTGTTGATCACCTTGACCACCAACATAGGTATCTGGAATGCCATATACTTTTGCAAACTGCTTAGAAGTCCAATCTGTTTGGCTGAGCAATTGAGCAACATTCGTTTTAATTTCTAAAGGCGTATAGGTTTCAAGATCGTCAAGCACCAATGGGCCGCCATTGCTATTTCTAACCGTCTTCATGAATCTACGAGAGCGAGCTGCCTTCGTTTTATCGTCAAGCAATCCACCGTTTTGGACTTTCAAAACACCATTTGCATTCATCGCATTCCGAAGTGAACTCATCGTTAATCGATTTGATTCACGTTTGATTGATAAAGTATCATTCATTGAAATGAGGGGACTCATTCCAGTTCTTCCTCCGTCAATCGAGAATAATCTGAAATGCAAAATGTCTGATTGTGGGACTTGAAAGAGAGGCGGTATCTTTGGATCCTCAAATGTTATGTTGTAATACATGCCATTTTCGTACTCAAAGTAGAATGTACTGACTTGCGAAGGTCTTAAATACTCCCACTTCACGTCGTTTCCGTTTGCGTTTCTCCACCTGTAGGCAAATGCTTCGCCGCCTATAAGGAGTTGCGCCCATACAGATTGCCAAAAGCCATGATAGCTTGCATTCGTGCTTGGATGATCGATGATACCTTGGGCTTTGCTCTTATCTGCTTTCAACATGACATTTGCGAGATCATTCGACATTAAGTTAATAATTGAGAACAAGTCAGGATTTTTTAAGGCCGCCCTTGCAGACACCCACTGATTACTTCCCAGAAAACTATCCATGATTAATGCATCGTTCCCGTCTGGGAAAAAACTATCCATTGATCCAAGTGGCGGATCACCTGTTTGATTGACGATGTCATTTTTGCTGAGTTCAGCAAAATTAAATATTGGCAAACTTAATCACCTCCTTTTTTACCTATAAATTCTGAGATTATCCCAGCCAAAATAAAAACAACAGATAGAGTGATTCCACCTGCCGTTGCATTCCACTTAAACATTGTGATTGATATTGTGATTGCAAAGGCAATAAACATCAGTACATCAAATACTTGCCAAACTAAGGAAAACAAGTTCCTAAAAATCTTCATCGTTCCAGTCCTCTTCATCTATTTCATCTGTAAGCCCTGATTCTTGGTTCTTAAACCAGTCCAAAACTTCTTGCGGTGTCATATGTTCAACTTGCCAACTCTTGTCATTTGCCATGCCATAGTCCTCAAAATGATTCATGCCTTGATACAGTGCATCAATAATCGCATCAACTACATCTATTTTTAAGGTTGCTTTACGCTTATCTACTTGGATTCCGATTGAGTCTTCTCTTAAAACAGCGTGTAGCAATGCTTTTTCCATGATTGGATCATCCAGTCGGCTAATTGTGCTTTCAACAAATATTTTCTGTAAAAACTTCGTGGGGTCTTTTAACTCGCTTGTCCGTTGCCGGATTGGATTCAAATTGAATCCGGTATTGTTTAAAAGCATTTGAATCACTTTTGTAATTCCCATGGCATCATAACCAAAGAAAATCACATCAAGGTTATTATCTTCAATATAGTTAACTATCCATTCATAGACTTCATCATCATTAATCAAGCCTTGTGGATGACTTGTAATCGTACAAAAATCTTGCTTTTCAAGTTCCCGGTAGTTTATTCCGTCTTGCTTTTCCTTAGCTTCAATAGAGCCTGCTGCCTGCCACGGAATAAATGAATGTTCTTCAACGTGCCATTTTGGCTTTTCTTCTTCATCCAGATAGGGAAAAACAGAAGAAATCGCTGTGTTATCAGAAAACATTGAATAATCAATGCCAATGTATACTTTCCGACCATATTTTTTGAATTCTGGTATGACTGCACGCTCTACGTCTGCAAGATTCAAATAACTATCTACATCCGAAGACAGCCACATATTAAGATTTTTACATTGAAAGTCTGCAATCGCACCCGTCATTGAATCGGTATCTCGTTTATCAAGCAACCCCTGCATGAGATTGTCATGTTCAGTTGGCAAGTCTAATAATGGGTTTGATTTTACCCACGTTTCAGGCTTATAAGTTTCATCAAGGCTGTCATTTGACCAGATTAAGCAAAGGTAAGTATCTGCATCTCTATTCCAATCTTGTTCCATTGCCTGCTGTAACATTCTTTCATCTTCGTGAAAAGGCACTGTAGGGTCTGGATAAGCAGTTGAAATCTGAATGAACTGTCGGTTAGGCACTTTGACTTGACCAGAAACAATCTTAGATATCTTTTCTCGGCTTTTAATTTCTCCGATTTCATCAAAAATAGCGGTTGTGAAATGGTAAGAATCGTATTGGCCAGACTCATAAGAAATAGGTCGAATCACATTGTTTGTGTTTCGCATAATGATCTTATCGGCTTGCAAACTCAAATCATTCTTATCTGCTATTTTTTTCCATGGATTTATTGTTTGAATCACATTGATCATTGATTTTAAATAGCCGTAAAGCTTACCAGTTTGTTTGGCATTAATAGAAGAAACCAAAAAGTCCTGGTTACTTAAACCACGACTTTCTACAAAATATGAGTAAGCCATTAATATGGCTAGCATATACGTTTTACCTTGACCACGACCAACTGAAATAACCGCACGGCCGAATCGTTTACTGCCTTCTTTGTTTCGCCAACCAATTAATGATGAGAGCATAAACTCTTGCCATGGCATTAATTTTGTCGGCTCCATCGTGTCTACGTTTGGAGACATTTTAGCAAACATCATTAAACGCTTAACATGTTTTAATGAATAGTCATATGGGAAATCACTGCTGCCTATTCGTTTCAAATCTTGTAAATGCCTGAAGCAAGCAAGCTTCATTAAATATCCAGTCACTATTTTTTCATCTAAAACATCAAAAGCATATTTCGTACCAGGATCAGGATATTTTTCTTTTAATCCAGAATAGTCAATTGAATGATAATCGCCTAAGACATCATGTGTTTGTGTTAAATCAATCTTCTTAGTCATCAAAGAACGCACCCATTCCATCATCTTCTTCATTGTCTTCTTGAACATTCAATCCCATTAATTCCGAACGTGATTTAGGAGACAAGCCCAGTTCAGATCCAATCTTTGCCAGATTCTTAATTGAGTCAGAGTAAATTTGAGTCATTGGATTTCGTTTATATCCTTGGAAGGACTTATCAATTATTTTTCCAGTCATATCTTGAATAGGTTTATACATTGCTTGAACTTCGCCATGCTCTTTTATGTGTTCATAAGAATTTCGATAGATTTCATATTGAGTACAATACATTTCAACCAGTGTCTGATCTATTCGCTCAATTGGTTTTTGTGTTTCTAAAAAAAGGACAACTTTACGCCAAATCGCTTTTGCTTTCCTACCAAGGTGGTCTGGAGGCTGATAGCTTAAATGCCCGTCGTTGATATCTTTAAACATTTTTTTAGTCATAGCTCTCCTTTCCTGTTTTGGGGTACCCCCCCTAGTAAAAAAAATAAAAAAATGAAGTCTTTCGTAAGATGACCCTTATGTGCGTGGTTTCTCCATAGTATTAGTAACCCGGGGGTGCAAAATATCAGGGCGTTTTTAAGTCAGGGATGTCACTAACTTTTCTAACTAAAACGACATCCTTATGTTTGTTCCCAAATCCCGTGCCATAATAAATCTGTTCCCATTCAGTCTTATGTTTGTGGCAGTAGCTGCAACAGTATGCTAAGTTGTCTAAGTTAGATCGATTAGATGGTTGTATCTCGTAAGGCACGATGTGATCTACTATCTTACCTGTCCTTACCCTACCTCGTGAGAGACAGTACTGACACAGACCATTGTCACGAGCGATTGCGACACGTCTTAATGACTTCCATTGCTTTGTCTGGTAGAACTTATGTTGTTCAGATTTCAACGGATCTTCATTGCGTTTCCTGTCGTAATCTTTATATCGTTTACTATTGTCTTGATTCGCCCACCGTTGCCTACTCTCTTGATATGCCACTTCTTTATCAGCATGGGTATTGCAATAGTGGAGTGGCCTAATAACCAGATTGTGACAATTTGGTTCACGACATCTGCCAGTCATTGGCATGAGACACCTCACTTTCTAAACTTCTAAACTAATGGGACTACGAGAATCGAACTCGTAAGATCAAATTAATAAGTTTCCGCCACATCTAAATGTGCTGAATGTATAAATATTTCTGTCCAACGTCCCAACAGGAATCACAGGATTCGAACCTGCATTAACAGTTTTGGAGACTGTTGATCTACCGTTGATCTAAACTCCTATATATTGGCTGCATCCCTCTCTGCATTTAATGGACTTCATTCGCCACACCAACAAGAAAAGCGCCTGTCAGTGACAAACGCTTTTTAAATTAATCCATGTTAATAGTGTACCAATCTTTTCTGCTTAAAAACTGCAAAGAATCGGCAAACAATCGGAAACAAAACTGCACAAAAACTGCACAAAATCGGGGAGCATTTCACCTAATCCACTGGCACAGAGTCTCCTTGAAGAGACTGCGACGTGAGTAAACTGAACGCTCGCTCATATCAAGATCTAATGAGACACCTAAGTATTTCTCTTGTTTAGAATAATACGTTCGATATATCCTTTCAACGTCTGGATAACTCGGTAACCAATACTCAATCCAATAGATCTGATCACGCCATCTCATAATATCAACATCACTATTTATCTTTTTCTCCAACTCTTCTTTAGCCATTAGTTGAGACTCTTGAGGTGATATTCCAGTCGATTGAGATTTGATTCCAAGATTATCCATTTTTTCTTTGTATGTTATCTGGTGGATACGTGCATCTATCCATTTTTGTATGTTTCCTAAAAAATAATTTTCGAGTAAAATGTCAATTTTACTTGCCACAAATGCACCTCCTATGTGCTAAAATAGAGTTAGGACAACTTCGAGCACATCGGAGTTTTTTTGTTATTTAAAGATGACTTTATCTTTATCTGTCATTTGATGACCTCTTCAAATGATTCACTTTCTGGCTTCCCTTTTTTAAATACAGTAAATAGTCATTTGGTCTAAACTGACCTTTTGGATAGATTTAGGCTCTTCCTGCCTGACTATTTACTGTGCGCTGTCTCGGCTGTGCTGGTTGAGTCATGCTCGATCAGTCATTTAACTCGATTTCCGCGCGAGCACCGAGATGTATTAAATCTTAAAAAGTTACTTCAATTGCTTCATTGCTAACTTTTGAATACATATCAAGATAAAGTTCTTCTTTATCTCCGTTGTAAGTCGCTTCAAAATATAATCCTTTTGCAGATTCTACATCACTTGAAAACAGCCCCTTGATGTTTTGCAATGTCTTGCATTGCCATACTGTATAAACATGTTCTGGTTTACAGCTAAGTCTAAAAGCTATTTCATTTTTTACAAAGTCATTAAATTCTTTATCCATTTTGTTTCTCCTTTTTCATCTAAACTCATCTAGACTTACATCTAGTGCGTCTGCAATTTTAACCATTTTGTCAAAACTAGGATTTTTTATTTCTTTTAGCTTCATCTGAGATAATGCCTGACGACTAATTCCTGTCATTTTAGCTAACTGGTAAACGCTTATATTCTTAGCTTTTATTATTTTTTCAATTTTTGACCACATGTTGTGCTTTCCTTTACTGATTAAATTAATTTTGACTATATATAGTACTATCCTCTTGACTATCTAGACACTTTATGATATTATGTTCTTATCAAAGCGACTCACCCCTTAACCCAGATTCGCAAACGATCAAGCTCTGAGACTATTGAAATAAATTAGAAAGGAAAAAGTATGTCATACAGAATTACACATATTCATTTAATTGATCACAATGCTACTTCAACTGAAAAAATTGAAAAAGTAAAACTTGAAGACGGAACGGTTGAAACTGTCCCACAAGTAGTAAAATATATTGATGGTCATATGGAATATTACTACACAAATACCTATGGAATAAGGGCAAATGTTGAGTCAGTCCATCCAACAAATCGCGCTCCATTCATTCGTACCGTCAAAAATTTTACTACGCAAGATAATCTACTAAGATTGCCAAGATTTTAATTTTTAGCTTACAAGTCCTTCAGCTCTTCATTTAGCTGTAGGGCTTTATTTTTTGCAAAATCCATTTCGCTCTCCTTAGTTTATTTCCTCTACATCTACTTCAAGTCGGTATGCTTTAGTTTCAGATAACCCACCAAATTGATATTTTGTGTACTTCACGACATCGTGATTATCATCCGTCCATAATTTCGCTTCTGTAAATCCGTCCATGATTGCCTTTAGTGTAGGCTGCAAGTTATCTGGATCACTTCTGCGCTTCGTTGGGGTGAAAACTGTTAACGTTACTCCGCATGGATTATTCTCGCTAAAGTGATTTTTTACATTTATATTTTTAGTTTTGTCTCCAAGATCTAGCAAAATAGTATTTTCTACTTCGTGCTTTGCTATCTGCCTTACCTTTGATACGATTTGAGCTTTTTGATGAAAGTGCATGCGGTCGTTTGAGTTAAGAATTAGTTTTTGGCTTCTTGGCACGTCCTTCGATTTGCTTGTCGCACGGTAGAGCTTAAAAGTAAATTTCACTTGACCACCTCAATCTTGTTACTACTTCTAGCGCATATCATATTCCAAAGGATCTCACTTGCTGCTTTTGTTCGTTTTGATGATTGATAATCTTTGTAAGCTGTAACCAGAGCTGTACGAGGCTTGTTAGGACAAAGGACTTCTGTATTTTGTGGTAAAAGCATTTTTGAGTAAAGTTCATCTGCTAATTCTCTCTCACAAACAAGGTAGTTACGATCACCTTCCCAATTTTTTCCGTGTCCTGAATTAAAATCATTCATGGAACTTTTTACTTCATAAAAATCAAAAGCCCCATGTTCAATTTCTGAAACTCTTGCAAATACACCATTTCTTGCAGAAAACCCAACAAAATCAACTCTTTTAGTTGAATAATCTAAATTCACTTCTTCTGCCCAAAAGTTGCATGTATTTTTCAACCTAGTCCTCACAAGATCACTCAGACTTTTTGTAATATCAGGTCTATTCATTCGACCTCCTCAAAATCTCCATCAATCGTATCGTCAGAAGTTTCAAGTAATTCTAGTTCTGGTGTAACGTCCTTTGGTTCAGATTGTTCAAATAAATCCATTTGTGGACTTGCAGAATTGTCAAATTCCTTACCTTTTGAGTAAACTTTATCGAAAGTAGTATCTGACATGTTTGCGACGGTAAATTTAAGGCCGTCTACTTTAAACGCAAAGTCATTATCCATCAGCCACTCGGCCATCGGACGGACAGCCTCGGGGTATCCTTGTGTAAATTCACCTGTGATTTTTTTATTTGCTTTCATTTTTATCTCCTAGCGCTTCAAGTTGACGCTTAAATTCTGCTACTTCTTCATCTGTTGCCTCTTCAGCATAGTCTGGATTTGACCATTCAGGTACTGGTATCACTTTCTCACGTGCAGAATCGTAGCCGGTCTTTTTTTTCTTAATCTCGGGTATTGTCTGATAATTTTTGAATTCCATCTCTTTAATAAACTGGTAAGCATTAATACTATACGTACCGTCTACATCATCAGGATTTGATTTCAAGTACCAAGTCAAATAATTTCTAGCTCCTGTTACTGCAAAGTTTTGATCAAAGCTAGGGAGCTTCAAAAACTCTTGCGTAGCCATTGCTCTTTTACTTAGATTTTTTTTCGAAAGAGAAGTAAATAAGTCAAAATAATTTGAAAAGAGCGAGTTTGTTTTTAAAGGTTCTTCTTCTTTCTCTTTACTTTTATTTACTTTACTTTTCTTTACTTTACTTTGTGTACTAATGTTGACATTAACCCCAGTTGTAGCGTGGTTATTGTTAACATTAACTGAATTATTGTTAACATTAATGATATATTGAGTCGGTCTTGGTGTTTTTCTTCTCTTTGTTGCTTCGAAAAAATTAGCTTGAATATGCAAACTTGTTAGTACGTTCTCCGAGTCAAACAGGTCCTTATCAAAGAACTCCCATTTAACCAAGCGGTTCACTATCTTTTTTAGCAATTCATCTGTAATATCTGGGAGTCGCTTTAAAAGTTGAGCTTGTGTTAAATCACTCCACTGTACGAAATATCCTTTTTTATAAATCGCGCACAGCAGCTTTACAACTACAATTTCACCTTTTGAGCCAAACTCCCCAGCAATAGCTTCTATCTTTTCGTCATCAAATATATCAACATCAAGCGGGAAATAGTCAAGGCCAATTTTTTCAGGCCTAACCATTTATGTCCTCCGTGAATCCATCAAGTTGCTCAAGTGAGTATTCCTTTGTATGTACCTTACGTCCAAAACGGTTTACCACTTGAATATTGTGTTTATAAATTTTGATCCCATAAGCAGTCTTCAAAATGCTTATCTGCTTTGCTGGGTCAAGGAATCCATATAGTTCTCTTAATTCATAAGCACTTGTTTTCTCATGAGCTGTCAGGTGAATAAGGCAGATAATTGGCTGTGCATAGTTATTGTGTGTAGAAATTATTTCTTTATATTTTTGGTAATTCATATTTTCTCCTATCAAAAATTATTAGAAGGGAAGCTCGTCATCTGAGATATCCATAGGCTTACTGTTTGAAAATGGATTTTCCTGTCGACTTTGTACTGGTGCTGGTTGCCTAGGATGTTGTTGATTAGATTGATTTTCAGGACGACTTTCAAGGCTTTGAAAGTGATCTACGAGTACCTCTGTCACGTAAACTCTTTGACCTTGCTGGTTCTCATAATTTCGAGTCTGGATAGATCCGACTATTCCGACAAGTCCACCCTTATGCATCCAATTCGCAAAGTTTTCAGCGTTCTGCTTCCACAAAACAAGATTGATAAAGTCAGCTTCACGTTCACCTGTCGCATTTTTGAATCTTCGGTTAACCGCAAGTGTTACTTTTGTGTTAGCGATATTAGAAGCTGTGTATTTAAGCTCTGGATCTCTTACTAATCGTCCAACGAGCGTTACATTATTAATCATTCAGTTACCTGTACCTTCTCAAATTTCAAGGCATGGAAGTCTCCAAAACCATTTGCGACCATTACTTCTTTCCACCGATTTTTTTCTTCAATTGAATCGAAAATGATGTCAATTGTGCAATGGTATTTTTCAATACTTTTTGAAACGATTGGGTCGTTTTCAGGTACAATTTCTTTGAATTCGGCATTTTTTACATCATTTTCGGATTCTTCTGGAACCATTCCCATTTCAGATTCAAGCTGTTTTGTTACATATTCTCGTTCTTGTTCTGCTAACAGTTCAGCTTTTCGCTTTGCCTCTTCAACTGCTCTCTTTTCCTCTGATTCCTTCTTAGCTTTTTCAGCCTTGATATCCTTTTGCAAAATTTCAAGAATGAAGTTTAGTTCTTCACCCTGATCAAGCATTGTCAGATATGGCGTATCAGGTAAGTTATTATCAAAGGCAAAACTAGTAATTGTATTTTTATCTGATTCTAAACGTGCCATGTTTGCTTTTTCGCGGTCAACTAACACTTTGATTTCATCCAATAAGGCTTGTTTTGGCTCGTTTAAACTATTAAAATAGCTTGACTTACAAAGCGTTGGTATGTTTATTTCAAAGATTCTAGGGTCAATCTGTGTATCTTTCGTAGCAATCTCAAATTGAGCGCGGATAATACCTGTCAAAAGTTGTCGAATATTTTCTTCAACTTCTTTCACTCCCGAATTAATTGATTCAACTACTTTTTCAAGCGGATCAGTTGCTTTTTTTACCCATGATTCAAAATCTTTAAGTGGTATATTAAATTCATTTTTAATTTCAATTCGTCGATCGCTGATTTGTTTAATTAACTTATTGAGCGTTGCTCGAGTAGCCTTATCATCTTTGATTGATTCGACTGATACTTGGTAACCTTTGTATCGTTTGACTATTTCATTTATCTGTTTTTCAAAACTTTCACGGTCAACAACATCAATCTTTGCTGCAATATAATTCACTGCTATTTCTTGCATTAGAAGTCCTCCACATTAAGAACATCAGAATCTGAATCAATAACTTCTCCACTTAGAACTTCTGAGCTTTTCAATATTCTTTCTCTTGCATCTTCGAATCGAGAATCGTAAGTAGATTTTTCTTGCTTTGTTAAGCTTTTATGAAAATCATTTAAATCTTTAAGTGTTTTAGCATTTGAAAGATTTTTCTTAATTTCTTCCATACGATTGTAACGATCGTCATCTGTAGGCGTAACATCTTTTGGAATGTCAAACTCTTCTTCTCCATACGTACCTGAGAATTCACTCGGGAACGCCATGCGTAATGCCTGTGATTCTGCAACTTTAGTAAGCATTGTCATTGGTTTATTTGCCCACATTGAATTAGGTTTACCGTCTTTCATTTGAACGTACTCATCATAAGAGATAGCCACATGAATAGGTATGTCCGCATTTGCCAAATAGACAGTTGACCAAGCACCAATCAGTTCCTCATTAGGTGCTTTGAATGCTCCATTTCGTTCCTTAATTTCGCCTGATTCTGAAAGTACGATCACACCTGCTTCTGACCCCTTATAATTTGGATTAGCTTGCGCACGTTTTCGATAAGCATCACGGCTCACTATGATTTGTGCTGGAGAAGAACCATATTTAACAAAGTAGACTTCTTTCATGAATGGATTCAAGTTTTGATTTCTAGAAATTGCTAATAGCATTGCAAGTTCCTCGTCACTAGCATTCCCGCCACCTTTTAAGAATTTCTTTATTGTTGCAGTGTTTAGCTGTTTTGCATCATAAATATCAATTTCATTTGCCATTTTAAGCTCCTATCAATTCACGTTTTAATATTTTTTGTTCGCCCATGAAAATTCGGCGAATGTCTTGTTTTAGTTGAGCGGTATTGTTCTTCTGCCAATACTTTAAGCCATCATAGAATTCACATGCGTACCAATACTTTAGTCGAGCTGCATTCTTTGCATATTCATAAGTCATACCGTGAGCCATTAGGCTTTCTGCATATTCGTTAACAAGGTTCTTCATGAAGTCCTTGTCTGATTTGATAATGTTTCTCATTTCTGTTAAAATATCCTTATCTAGTTGTTTTTGAAGCGCCTTTGCAGAGGTGCTTTTTTTGTTGTCATTTTTCAAACTCAAACTTAGGCTTTCGTGATACATTTCGATATTTCCTTTCGTACTCCGACCAAGCGATGAACGCTGGAACGAATGTAAGCCGACTGCCTATCTTAATGACATGCTCTGGATCGTTTGCTTCGAATGCTCTAACCTTTTTTCGCATGGTGTCTATCTTTACACCGAATGTTTCAGCTAGCCTTGAATCGCTTGCCCAATCGTCTGAATTAAGCTCATATAAGTTAATTGACATAGTTTTTTCTTCCTTTCATTCTTAATGTAATTATTTTCGTATTTTTGAAGCCCAAAAATCGGGCTTCTTTTCGTTTCCTTTCTATTGTTCATTTTTGGGTACATTCGATATTAGGTTCTTTTGGGTTTATCATATTTATCTTTTATAACTTGCGATAATATCAAGTTATTCTGTAAAATTTTTTGATACTTGATAAATCCTATCGGGATCTATACCTGTAACAGATCCTAGACGCTGGATTTTTTCAAGAGTCAACTTGCGTGGATTCACGCGAACCCTGTAAAACGCATTAGAAGTTAATCCGATTCGTTCTGAAATGGTCGTAAATTTCATTCCAGACTCACCTAGAAGGTCGTCTAAAGGCTTGTAAGTCTTGCTCATCGCATTCCTCGGTTCTTTATTATTTCAAGTTATTAGCAAAGGGCACTTTTACTCCGAAGAAACCTTATATGTCATCTTATTTGCAGTCGAACTACCGATTTGCTAAGAAAGCTGTTTAGCTTGATGAATTAATGTTATCATAAACTTGATTTTTTCGCAAGTCAAAAGTTGCAATAAAATCAAGATATTTTATTTTTAGTGATATTTTCGCAACTTTTTTATTGCAAATAAATCAAGTTAAGAATATAATAATTTCATGACAGAAGAACAAAGAAAAATGATTTTTGATAGAAACGTTAAATTCTACAGAGAAAAAGCAGGACTTACTCAAAAAGAGCTCGGTTTAAAAATGGGAAAGTCAGAGTCAGCAATATCTAAATGGGAGAGTGGTATAAATTCTCCAAAACTTGAAGAAATTGAGCAACTTGCCAAAGTTTTAGATGTTGAAATGGACACTTTAGTCTATGGAAAAATTAAAGTTAGCCAAGATAAACTTCTTGAAATTGATGATGTTTTAGATCGTAATGTCGCGTGGCAAGGAAATAAATTATCAGAAGGTGCTAAAAAAGTTGTCAAAGACCAACTACAATCACTTTTGGAGAATGGAATGTTATGACGTATAAGGATTTACTCAATTTTTTAGGAGTAAAAATATTTTGGTGCCATTTTGAGGATGAAAAATTTGGCATTTACATAGACAAGTATAAGATTATTTTCCTATCTGATAACTTAACAGAAAAGGAGACTATTAACTTTATTTTACATGAAACCGCTCATGCTTTAAATAAAGATATTCTTACAAAGTTATCCTCCGAGCATTTGAAAATGATTCAGGAAGCTAAAGCTAACCAATACATGATTCATAAACGTTGTGAGGCTTACTTGTCTGCATATGACAATAAACCAGATTCGATTAACATTGAGAGTTTCCTTAAATACTTCAATCTTGATGTTAATTTTTACGAACTTGCTGAACGAGAGTTTAAGCAATTACTAATTAGTTAAAAAACGTGTAGAAAGGATCCACGATAAAAGCTTAGGAGATATAAAAATGGATTACAAAGTTTTACAAGTTGTTTTAAAAGAGCAACTTATCGGAAAAGGCTCAAAAAATCTTGGTGAGCTTGAAGATATCTTGAATAAGCAAGCAGCACAAGGTTATAGATTACATACTATTTCAACGACAAGTAGTGGAAGCAAGGGCTTTGGTGGTGGTGATCGTATCCAAGCGACGATGGTCTTTGAAAAAATGTAATAAAAAATCCGCTTCAAGTTTATTTCAAAGATAGTCATCGAATTTGTGATTATGACATTCACAATCCGCTTGAGATTGTTAGAGATATGGTGGTCGCATGATTACAAAAATTTATAATAGTCCCTATTACATCATTTCAGTTGTTATTCTCGCTTTAATTTCACTTTTTGAGCAGCTACCAGGAATTTTAGATTGGTCTGTATATGGAGTATTTATCTTTGATTTGGTTGTAGGTACCGGAATTTGGATAAATTCAGAAGATAAAAAATCAATTAATAATTATTTTAAGCATTTCACTCTTGATATTATTGCTTGTATTCCAGTGGCAAATTTTGGAATTCTTAAAATATTTCGATTAATTCGAGTTTCACGTCTAGTCAAGCTAAAACGACTTGAAGAAACTTCAGCCAAGATAAATGTTGAGAACTTCTTCAGCATAGGTACCATCAAACAGCTTGCCATTTATTTATTAATTTACTTTATTGCTAATGTATATATATTTGATGAGATTGAGCATAAGTCTATTATTGATGGCATCTATTGGCTCGTTGAGACAATGACGTCTGTTGGATACGGAGACATCACTCCAACTCATGCGTCAACAAAGATATTAGGAATATTTCTAATGATTATAGGAGTTGCCACAATTGGCTATATTAATGGTGTTATTACAACTACGGTTGTTCGTAGTTTAAATAAAAATAAATAAATTCAACCAATCCTTGGTTGGCTAGGAGGAACTATTCTTAATTAGGAGGAGCTAAGTAGTTTTAATTTTAACCTTGATAAAATTATCTTACTTGGTGATAATCAGAGAAATATTAGCATAAAGCTTTTATAGTCTTGATTATGTATAACATGTGTTTGCCACCACTAAAATGGCAAGGAGTAATTTATGAAAAAAACACCGATCAATAAAAAGTGGTGGTTTTGGGTTTTAGCTATCATTTTTTTCCCAATTACATGTCTAGTTGGCGTCTATTTAGTAATTGTTAATTATAGAAAAACCAACAATAAGCTATGGCTTATTGCCATTATTCCACTTGTTTTGCTTTCCATAATTGGATTTTCTGGATATGCTAGTACCATTAATGGGAAAAATAATTCATCCGCTAAAAGTTCACAAGTATCAAGTTCTAGCTCTAGCTCTAAAATTAAGCATTCTTCAAGTAGTTCAAGTTCTGAGGCTAGTTCAAGTACCTCATCATCAGAATCTTCAACTTCTTCTGCACCTGCACCTAGTTCAACAACTATTCCTAGCTCAGATCCTGTAGCGGCAACTGTTTCACCCGCTGTTACTGTTGCTCCGGATCCAGCTCCAGCCGCTGCTCCGGATCCTGCAAATAATTCATATACTATTAGTGATGGTTGGTCAACAGCTGGAAATGGTATGGTATTTACTAAAAGCACAAGTAGATTGTACTATTCGAAAGTTACTAATCCAGGTAATTATGGTTACATGAGCCAAAGTGACGCTGAAACATCTGGATACCAACTCGCACCAAAAGGTAATGAGTATGCTCAACCATAGATAAAAACTTCTATTTTAAAAATCCGTGCAGCCTTAGAGGAAAAGTGGGTTGAAAATTATAACTTTAGTTAAAAACGTGCAGACTGGATTCACGATAAAAGCTTAGGAGATATAAAAATGGATTACAAAGTTTTACAAGTTGTTTTAAAAGAGCAACTTATCGGAAAAGGCTCAAAAAATCTTGGTGAGCTTGAAGATATCTTGAATAAGCAAGCAGCACAAGGTTATAGATTACATACTATTTCAACGACAAGTAGTGGAAGCAAGGGCTTTGGTGGTGGTGATCGTATCCAAGCTACACTAGTTTTTGAAAGAATGTAAAAAATTGGCTTAAATTTGAAACGACGAATTATGAAATATTAGTCCAATAAGTTGTTTTTAAAAAACAAGTAATATTTTGTTGCAAGATATTACTTAAAGTAACGATTTAAAGAATAATAGCAAAAAAAATCAACCTTTTTGTTTGACAAATTAATCAAGAGTTGTTAGAATATAAAAGCATACAAAGTATGCTTAATATGTTAAAGTATCTCTTGATAGTCAACTCCCCACTTTATGGGATCAGTTAAGGTCAAGAGATTTTTTTATACATGGAGATAAAATGAAAAAAGTGGCAATATTAATTGATGGCGGATTTTATAGAAAAGTTTCTAATAAAGTAATGGGGCCTAAGAGCTCATCTGGGAGAGCAGACGAACTTTATAGTTACTGTAATAGACACTTATCTGATAAAAACTATGGTATAAAAACTTATGATGAGTTATATCGAATTTTTTATTATGACTGCCAACCTAGTGATAAGGTAATCTATAACCCATTAACCCATGAAAATGTTGACTTTTTAAAATTAGAGAGTAGTAAGTGGGCAAGAGACTTCTTCGAAGAACTGGCACACAAAAGAAAAGTTGCGCTAAGATTTGGAGAACTAAGTGACGGTAATGCAGGTTACTCTATAAATAAAGACACTACAAAAGCTTTATTTAATGGTCATATAAAAATAGAAGATTTAAAACAAAAGAATCTATCTTTTAGTGTACAACAAAAGGGCGTAGATATGCGTATCGGACTTGATATAGCAACTTTAAGTTTAAAACATCAAGTTGACAAAATTATTCTGATTGCTGGTGATAGTGATTTTGTCCCAGCAGCAAAGCTTGCGAGACGAGAAGGAATAGATTTTGTGTTAGATCCTCTTGGTCATCCAATAAAAGATTCATTAGCTTTACATATTGATGGGTTAACTTCTGTCGATGCAAAGTATAAGCAAGGCAATTGGTAATATAAAAACCGCTTCAGTTTAGAGACGGAGAGCGGTTTCACCTAATGGTACGTATCACACACATGGCTGTGCGTTTTACTGTACTTATTTTATCACAAAACGAGGTAAAAATATGTGGATTGAAAAGCTAGAAAATGGAAAATTTAAATACGTTGAGCGAGTGATTGACCCATATACAGATAAAGCAAGGAAAGTATCTGTTACTTTAGAAAAGGATTCACCACAAGCAAAGAAACAAGCGCTAGCACTATTAAATGTGAAAATAGATAAGTATTCGACTAGCACTTCTAATCTTGCTAAGATGACATTAGAGCAGCTATACAATGAATGGCTGTTAAGATATGAGCAAACTTCGAAACCTCGTAGTGTTGTTTCAGCCAAGACTTCTTTCAAAAAGGTCTTCGAAATTATTGATAAAGATACATTAATTAAGCAAGCAGATAAACAAGCATTTTTGAATTTTTTCGATAAAATTTACACTCTCGGAACCTACTCTTTAAACTATTCTAATTTAATTAAAGCAATGCTCTCAAATATGTTTAACTATGCTGTTGAACGCGAGTATATTGATTCAAACCCAATTGAAAAAATAACGCTTAAACGGAAAAGTTCAGATAAAAAAGTGCATGCGGACTATCTTGAACGCTATGAAGTACTAGATATCGTTAATTATTTTAATAGCAGAAACTCAATCATGTACGCTTTGATTACAGAGTTTCTATATCTAACGGGGTTACGATTTGGAGAACTCCAAGCACTTCAGTGGTCAAACTTTAACGGGAAATCTATAGAGGTTACAGGAACATTAGGGCCATATATCAAGAACTTAGAAAGACATGTTAAACAATCGCCGAAAAATAGTTCATCATTTAGGACAGTTGATCTTTCTAAAAGAGCAATTGAGCTACTTGAAGAGGTTAAAAAAAAAGATACTTTGAATCATAAAAGTGTTAATGGTGACGACTATATTTTTATTTCACACTCGTCTAAGATTCCAATTTCAATGCAAGCTTTTAACTTGGCTTTAAAAAAAGCTGGGAAAAATCTAAAAATAGATAAGAATCTCTCAACTCACATTTTCCGACACTCACATGTATCGCTTTTAGCTGAGCTGAATCTTCCAATCAAGGCAATTATGGAAAGAGTTGGTCACTCAAATTCAAAGACGACGCTTGAAATTTACAATCACGTAACCCAAAAAGCAAAGAAAAGCGTGATCGAGGCACTTGATAACTTAAATTAAATTGCCCCTTTTTTGCCCCTTTTAAGTTATATAAGAAAAACAAAAACTGTAGAATACCTTACACAGATGTTCTACAGTTTTTGTTTTTCCATTCGTACATTATAGCATATAGCCAACCTGACAGATATAATAAACTTATTTTGTCGCCAGCGAGCAGTTCTCCTTCTATGATTGCGTTAACAATTAATTTTTTCAAATATAATTGAATCTTAAGTGAAGAAATGGATAATTTCTCTAAAGGTTTTTAACATCCTTCAACTGCACAATAAGGCTTGCTGAGAAAACAACACATTGAAAACAAAGATTTGTAGCAAAAGTTTAAACACAGTATAAAAGATTAATGTATTATATAATATTGCTTTATTTCCAAAAATCATCAAAAATAGTAATTGGTAGATGACGCTTATGTTGAGTCTTATTCCACCATGCCTCAATTTTATTTTGAGATTCAGGAGTAACAGTTTTTCCCTCAGTATAATCATCAATCTCCTGATATGTCACACCTAGTGCAACCTCATCAGCTAAGCCCGGTTTACCATCTTCAAGGTCCGCCGTCGGAATTTTTTCATAAATTGCTGAATCTGCGCTCAATTCTGCCAATAAAGCTTTTCCTTGCCGTTTATTCAATCTAAAAATTGGCAACAAGTCAGCCCCGCCGTCCCCAAACTTTGTGAAAAAACCTGTGATATTTTCTGCCGCATGATCAGTGCCAAGTACAGCTGCTTTGTATTCCCCAGCCACTGCATACTGTGTGATCATCCTTTGACGTGCCTTGATATTTCCTTTATTAAAATCGGAAATTTCAATTCCAGCTAATCTCAAAGCTTCAACTTGCCCATCAACTGCAGTTTTAATATTGACGGTTAAACTCTTATCAGGCTTAATAAAATCAAGGGCTCGTAGCGCATCAACTTCATCTTCCTGAACACCATAAGGTAATCTGATAGCTATAAATTGATAAGCCACATCACCCGTTTCATCTCGCATTTCTTCCATTGCAAGCTGAGCCAAACGTCCAGTCAGACTTGAATCTTGGCCACCTGAAATTCCCAAAACAAAAGCCTTCAAGAAAGGATATTTTTTTAAATAACTTTTCAAAAAGTCAATCGATACACGGATTTCAGCCTTCACATCAATCTCGGATTTCACACCGAGTTCCTTAATAATTTGCTCTTGTAAGCTCATTCTTTCTCCAAATTTCTTTGATAAATCCTTGCTAGTTAATAGTCCATTTGTCAGCTGAATAATTCAAGTTTGCTCATATCTATGACAATGTTCAATCCAGTTTTATCTTTGACACTGCTTGTCGTAACTCTGAAATTAACCCCATTTTGTGATCCCATAACTTTTGTGATAAATCCACGGGATAAGGCTGAGGATTCAAATCACGTTTATATTCATCCCAAAGTTCATTCAAATTTTCTCTTGCAAAATCTTTGATTTCTTGCAAGGTAGGCAATTTATAGGTCAACTTTCCTTTCACAAAAATTGGCTTTAAAAGTGCTTTTGCATTAAATTCTCGAATATTTTTATTGATATAAGTATAGAGTGGGTGGAACATATATATTTCCTCATCCAAATCAGGATTTTCGTCACTGAATGCAACATAATCTCCCTCTGACTTACCATCAGCTTTTTTAGTAATTCGCCATACTTGTTTTTTACCAGGCGTTGAAACTTTCTCAGCATTGCTTGAAAGTTTAATGGTATCTTGCATGATACCATTGTTATCTTCAATTGAAACAAGTTTATAAACAGCACCCAAAGCAGGTTGATCATAAGCCGTGATAAGTTTTGTTCCTACCCCCCAAACATCAATCTTTGCTTTTTGCATTTTCAGGCTGAGAATCGTGGATTCATCCAAATCATTTGATGCATAGATTTTTGCATCCATAAATCCGGCATCATCTAATTGTTGACGAACTTTCTTAGAAATATAAGCCATGTCCCCCGAGTCAATTCGCACTCCCTGAAAATCAATCTTGTCACCAAATTCACGTGCCACCTTTATTGCCGCAGGTACACCAAAATGTAAGGTGTCGTAGGTATCAACCAAAAATACACAATCATGATGTGTGCTTGCGTAGGCCTTGAAGGCCTCATAATCGTTACCATAACTTTGTACTAATGAGTGAGCGTGTGTGCCACTTGCCTTAAGCCCAAAAATTTTGGCCGCACGAACGTTAGACGTGGCATCAGCTCCTCCGATAATGGCTGCACGTGTCCCCCAAATTGCCGCATCCATTTCTTGCGCACGCCGCGTTCCAAATTCAAGTAAGGGATCATCTCCAATTACCGATTTAATCCGGGCAGCTTTGGTCGCAATTAATGTCTGGAAGTTGATAATGTTTAAAATCGCCGTTTCGACCAATTGACATTCAGCTAATGAACCTTCAATTTGCACAATTGGTTCATTAGCAAAAACCAGTTGGCCTTCTTGCATTGCACGGACAGTTCCCGTAAACCGAAGATTTTTCAAATAATCCAGAAAAGCATCTGGGTAAGAAAGTTCACGTAAATATGCAATGTCTGTCTCAGAAAATGCGAGATTTTTCAGATAATCCACCATACGTTCAAGCCCTGCAAAAACTGCATAGCCATTGTCAAAAGGCATGTCTCGAAAAAAAACTTCGAAAACTGCGTTACGTTGGTGTCGTCCCAGTTCAAAATAG
Source organism: Lactovum miscens (assembly GCF_014202895.1). Lineage (GTDB taxonomy): Bacteria > Bacillota > Bacilli > Lactobacillales > Streptococcaceae > Lactovum > Lactovum miscens. The sequence goes on along the minus strand of NZ_JACHHV010000007.1, from coordinate 283 downwards.
GTTTGCATCATATTGATTTGGTACAAATCCGTGTGCAAAGCTAAACTATCGTCTTGGTAAAGATGTGGCATTTGTCCTCCATACAGCGCCAAGCAAGTTGAACTTAAGTTTGACGTTCTAATAATATTTTAACCCTATTTTATCAGATTTTAGAATGATTGGGTTGTTAAACTGTGAGTCTTACTTCTTATAAGTGTAAAATAATTGGCGGTAGCTCGAAAGAGTGATCGCTTTTTGATTTCAGAAAAAAGACAAAAAGAAAAAGAACCTTTAAAATTGAGTT